>NZ_JASHKS010000003.1:0-434414 GCF_030056835.1 Rhodococcus sp. IEGM 1372
GGACTTACCACAAAGAAGCTACGCGTCCACTGTGCAATATCTGAAACAACACACGTTTCAGCACAACACAACTGAATGAACCAGCACGTCACCGATCCAGATCAGGTGGCACCGCTGATGTTCCGTGTGACTTTGTTTCGCAGAGTTACGGCGGCCATAGCGGAGGGGAAACGCCCGGTCCCATTCCGAACCCGGAAGCTAAGCCCTCCAGCGCCGATGGTACTGCACTCGACAGGGTGTGGGAGAGTAGGACACCGCCGAACACCCGTTGTAAGAAGGGGACCCACTTGGTGGGTCCCCTTTTTGCGTTTGTACCGAAATCCGAAAGGACGCCCGTGTCGGAAGACAACAACGATCGTCGCCCGTCCCGTGGGGACGGCGGCAACCGCCCGAGCGAGTCCCGAGACCGCAATCCCCGCGCTCAGGATCGCCGCGGAGACCCGCGTCGTTCGGACGGTCCTCCCCGCAGACGTGGCGGTGAAGGTGGGTTCTCCGGCGATCGTCGCGGAAACAGCGCACCGTCCGACCGTCGACCACCACGTCCAGAAGAGCCGGATCTGCCCGACGAGGTCGAGGCCGGACAGCTCGAGCCAGCAGTGCGTCGAGACCTGTTGAGCTTGGACAAGAACAACGCAACCGCCGTCGCGCGTCACCTCGTGATGACCAGCAGGCTGCTCGACGACGATCCGCAGTTGGCGTTGCTGCATGCGCGCGCTGCTCGCCAGCGTGCCGGACGGATCGCCGTAGTGCGTGAGACCGCAGGTATCGCGGCGTACCACGCCGGTGAGTGGGCCGAAGCGTTGTCCGAGCTTCGCGCCGCCCGACGCATGGCTGGCGGACCGGGCCTGATCGCTGTGATGGCCGACTGCGAGCGCGGACTCGGACGCCCCGAGCGCGCCATCGAACTCGGTCGCAGTGACGAGGCTCGTGAGTTGACCGGAGAGGAAGCGTCGGAGCTTCGGATCGTCGTGGCAGGTGCCCGAATGGATCTGAACCAGTACGACCAGGCCGTCGTCACTCTGCAGACCCCTGATCTCGACGCGTCGCGCTCGGGCACGGCTGCCGCTCGCCTGTTCTACGTCTACGCAGATGCGCTGGTTGCGGCGGGTCGCGTCGACGAGGGTGTGAAGTGGTTCCTCAATGCCGCTGCAGCCGATGTCGATGGTGAGACCGACGCAGAAGAGCGGGTCGAGGAGTTGTCCGGGGGCGGTCAGTGACCGCGCTGCGCGACCTCCATGACGTTCTGCTGCTCGACCTCGACGGCACCGTGTACGCAGGCAAGGACCCCATTCCCGGTGCAGTGGAGGCGTTGTCGGGTGGTACGGAAAAGCAGTACTTCGTCACCAACAATGCCAGTCGTGCCCCCGAGGACGTTGCCGAACATCTGCGTGGTCTCGGGTTCGACACCACGGCAGAGTTCGTCGTCACCAGTTCCGAAGCCGGCGCCCGTGTGTTGGCGGACAAGTTGGACCCAGGTTCCCGCGTGCTCGTCGTCGGTACCGACGCGTTGGCGAACGAGATCACCAAGGTAGGTCTCGAGCCGGTCAGATCTGCCGACGACCATCCGGTCGCGGTGGTGCAGGGGCATTCGGTCGATACAGGCTGGAAGATTCTTGCCGAGGCTGTCCTCGCCATCCGTGCAGGTGCTCTGTGGGTGGCAACGAACATCGACGCAACCCTGCCGACCGAGCGGGGACTCGTTCTGGGGAACGGCTCGATGGTCGCAGCGGTTCGCAACGCCACCGAGATCGAGCCGATCGTGGCAGGCAAGCCCGCCGCCCCGATCATGCACGACGCCATCGAGCGCAGCGGAGCACGTTCGGCACTGGTCGTCGGAGACAGACTCGACACCGACATCGCCGGAGCGAACGAAATCGATCTGCCGTCGCTGCTGGTATTGACCGGCGTGAGTACCGCTGCGGAGTTGTTGCATGCTCCTCGGCATTTGCGCCCCACTCACATCGGCCCCGATCTCGGAGTCCTCAACAAGGACGAGATGTCGTCGAGCGTCGGCAGCAAGACCGATTGGACGGTCGGCATCGAGAACGAGGTGCTGTCCGTGCAGTACAGCGGGGACGGTGAGCCTGATGCGTTCGAGGGGGCGCTCGCCACACTGCATGTCGCCTGGTCCGGTTCGACGTTCTCGGATGTTCGCTTCGAGGGAGATCGACTCGGCGATCTGCGTTCGCTCCTCGGCTGTTGACGCTTCGTTCGACAGCAGCGTTCGGCGAGCGGCGGCGATCGGGCGTTCGTCGGACCCATCCGATAGCGTGAGAGGCGATGAGCGCGCCTATTCCACTACCAGGACAGCACCGGCCGAGCGGTGTTGTCGACGAGTCGTCGGCAGATCCGGACACTGTTCGCACCGAGGTCGGTTCGCTGTTGAATCAGCTCACCATCGAGTCGGCGGACGACGAGGGATCCGAGGCCGTGGACTCCGAGGCCTTGGCGCGCGACGCGAATCTGCTCGACCGAGCGCACGAGGTACTCGTTCGTGCCCTGAACACCGTCGACAAGACCTGACATGGCTCGTCGCGCACGTGTCGACGCCGAACTGGTTCGTCGTGGACTCGCCCGATCTCGCGAGCACGCTTCGGAGTTGATCGAAGCGGGTCGGGTGAAGATCGCCGGGACGGTGGCCTCGAAGCCCGCGACCGCGGTGGAGCCGGGCACACCGCTGTTGGTGGCCGAAGAAGACAACGAGATCTCGTGGGCCTCCCGCGGGGCGCACAAGTTGCTCGGTGCCCTCGACGCCTTCGAGCCGCTCGGGTTGACCGTCGAGCGGGCTCGTTGCCTGGACGCCGGTGCATCCACCGGCGGGTTCACCGACGTTCTTCTCAGTCGAGGAGTGCGTGAGGTGGTCGCCGTTGATGTGGGATACGGGCAGCTGGTGTGGCGTCTGCAGTCCGACGACCGCGTTCACGTCATCGACCGCACCAACGTCCGGTCGATCGACGCCGACACGATCGGTGGACCTGTCGACGTCATCGTCGCGGATCTGTCGTTCATCTCGTTGAAGCTGGTTCTTCCCGCGTTCGTCGCATGCTCGAAGCCGGGTACCGACATGGTGTTGATGGTCAAACCGCAGTTCGAGGTCGGCAAGGATCGCGTGGGTTCCGGTGGCGTGGTGCGAGATCCGGCACTGCGAGCCGAGGCCGTGGAGGATGTTGCGAACGCGGCCGTCGGCTTGGATCTGACTGTTCGCGCGGTGGCGGCGAGCCCGCTGCCGGGGCCGTCGGGCAACGTCGAGTACTTTTTGTGGCTGAGGGCAGGTGCAGACGAGGACTCGCCTCGCGCAGACATCACGGAACTCGTCCGGCTCGCGATCGAGGAAGGACCACAGTGACTCCGTCCCACGCAGCACCGGAACGGGAGTCGACTCGAGAGATTCTTCTCGTCGCCCATCCTGGTCGACCGGACATCGCCGAAACCGCGCGCCGCGTGGGCAAGGTGTTCGACGAAGCGGGCATCTGCCTTCGCGTGCTCGTGGACGAGGTCGAGCCGTCGAAGATCGAAGCCTCCGATACAGAGGAACACGATCACGTGTTCGTCGCTGACATGAAACTGAACGTCGTCGAGTTCGGACCGGACGCGGCCGCCGGTTGCGAAATGGTCCTGGTTCTCGGCGGTGACGGGACCTTCCTGCGCGCAGCCGAACTCGCGCGAGGAGCGTCCATACCGGTGCTCGGCATCAACCTCGGCCATGTCGGGTTCCTGGCGGAGGCCGAAGCCGACCATCTCGAAGATGCCCTGGCCCGCGTCATCGCCGGGGACTACCGCATCGAGCAACGCATGACACTGGACATTGCCATTCGCGTCGGCGACCAGGTGGTCGATCGTGGTTGGGCACTGAACGAGGCCAGCATCGAGAACGGGTCACGGCTCGGAGTGCTCGAGGTGGTCCTCGAAGTCGACGGTCGACCGGTGTCGGCTTTCGGGTGCGACGGCGTCCTGGTCTCCACACCTACGGGCTCGACGGCCTACGCGTTCTCGGCCGGAGGGCCTGTGGTCTGGCCCGAGCTCGAAGCGATATTGGTCATTCCGAGCAACGCACATGCTCTGTTCGCACGTCCACTGGTCACCAGTCCCGAGTCGATCGTTGCGATCGAGATCGATGCCGGCGGTCACGCGGGATTCGTATTCTGCGATGGCAGGCGCACATTGAGCCTGCCTGCCGGCGCTCGCGTCGAGGTGGTTCGGGGAGCGTCACCGATCAAGTGGGTTCGGCTCGATTCGGCACCGTTCGCCGATCGCATGGTCAAGAAATTCGAACTGCCCGTGACCGGGTGGCGGGGGAGAGCGAGGTAGGGATGCTCGAAGAGATTCGGATCGACAGCCTCGGAGTCATATCCGGTGCCAGCGCACAGTTTCACGAGGGGCTGACCGTACTCACCGGCGAAACGGGTGCCGGAAAGACCATGGTGGTCACCAGTCTGCACCTGTTGTCGGGTGCCCGCGCCGACGCAGGCCGGGTTCGGCTCGGCGCTCAGCGTGCTGTGGTCGAGGGGCGATTCAGTACCGACACCGCGTCGGAGCAGGTGATCGACGACGTCGACAAGGTGCTCGAGTCCTCGGGAGGTCAACGAGACGAGGACAATTCGATCATCGCCGTGCGTACCGTCAACTCGGACGGTCGTTCTCGTGCGCACCTCGGTGGGCGCAGTGTGCCGGCATCGGTGCTGTCGAACTTCACCGACTCCTTGTTGACGGTGCACGGTCAGAACGATCAGCTGCGTCTGCTGCGTCCCGATCAGCAACTCGGCGCGCTGGATAGATTCGCCGGGGATGCGGTGGCGTCCCTCGTCTCGAAGTACCGCACCGCGCGCAAGACGTGGCTCGACGCGCGCAACGAGCTGATCGACCGGACCGAACGCAGTCGCGAGCTGGCGCAGGAAGCCGATCGACTGCAGTTCGGCCTCCAGGAGATCGACTCCCTGGCCCCCGAGCCGGGTGAGGATCGCTCCGTGGCCGAGGATGTGCGTCGGCTGGGGGATCTCGATTCACTGCGTGAGACCGCGGAAGGTGCCTCGGCGGCGCTCGTCGGGAGTACCGAGGAGGCGTCGGACACGGCGTCCGCGCTGTATCTGCTGGGCGAGGCTCGCTCTCGCCTCGAACATGCCGAGGACGCGGCACTGACCGAGCTGCTGCCGCGTCTGAACGACGCGATGGCGATCGTGGGCGACATCGGGGCAGACCTCACCTCCTACCTGACGGGTCTGCCGTCCGATCCGGGCGCGCTCGACTCGATCCTGAACCGGCAGGCCGAGCTGAAGTCGTTGACACGCAAGTACGCCGCCGATGTCGACGGCGTCATCGCATGGGCGGAGGACGCCCGTGAGCGGCTCTCGCACATCGACACCTCGGCCGATGCGCTCGCCGAGTTGAGCGCCAAGGTCGACGCGGCTGCGGTCGACGTCGCGGCAGCTGCGTCGAAGCTCAGTGCGGCTCGGGCCAAGGCCGCTGTGAAGCTCTCGAAGGCGGTCAGCGTCGAGCTGGCGGGTTTGGCCATGGGAAAAGCCAAGCTGCAGATCGATGTTCGCGCACTTCCCGCCGGTCCGTCCGACACGGCTCCGATCGTCGTGGACGGGGCCGAACTGCATGCGGGCAGCAGTGGCGTCGACGAGGTCGAGTTCAGGCTGTCCGCGCACGACGGTGCCCAGGCTCTTCCGATCAGCAAGAGTGCGTCGGGCGGTGAGCTCTCGCGGGTGATGTTGGCACTCGAAGTGGTGCTGGCGGGTTCGGACAAGGGCGCGACGATGGTGTTCGACGAGGTCGACGCCGGAGTGGGTGGTCGCGCGGCCGTCGAGGTCGGGCGTCGACTCGGCCGGTTGGCGCGCACGCACCAGGTCATCGTGGTCACCCACTTGCCTCAGGTCGCAGCATTCGCCGACACACACCTGGTGGTCGACAAGACCGATGCGAAGAAGGGCGCGGCGAACAGTGGGGTTCGGACGCTGTCGTCGTCGGAACGCGTCGTCGAGCTCGCGAGAATGCTCGCGGGTCTGGACGACACGGAGACCGGTCGCGCGCATGCCGAGGAGCTGCTGGCCACCGCAAACGCCGATCGGGCAGCGTTGTAACTTTTGGTGCTGATGTGATCAGTGTGGTAGTTGTTTCGGCGCGCCTCCGTCGTCGGGCGTGTCGATCGGGTCATCATGGTTCTCATGAAGATGCCGGCTCTGCTGTCACGTAGTCAGGATTCGCTGCCCGGAATCACCGGGATCGCGCGAGTCGATCGCAACACGGCCAAGCTGCTTAAACGGGTCGGCCCCGGTGACATCGTCGTGCTCGACGAGCTCGACCTGGACCGCCTGACCGCTGATGCTCTCGTCGAGGCAGGGGTGCTCGCGGTCGTCAACGCGTCGCCCTCGATCTCCGGGCGCTACCCGAACCTGGGGCCCGAGGCCATCGTGGCCAACGGGATCACCTTGATCGACTCGGCCGGCACCGAGGTCTTCAAGAAGATCAAGGACGGAACCAAGGTTCGGCTCAACGACGGCGGTGTCTACACCGGTGATCGGCGCCTCGCGAAGGGCGACGAGCAGAGCGAAGCCGAGATCTCGGACAAGATGATCGAGGCCAAGACGGGTCTGGTCGACCATCTGGAAGCGTTCTCGGGCAACACGATCGAGTTCATCCGAACCGAAAGTCCGCTGCTCATCGACGGCGTCGGTGTGCCGGACATCGACATCGATCTCAAGGGTCGCCATGTCGTGATCGTCGCCGACGGTCCCGGGCACGCCGAGGATCTGAAGAACCTCAAGCCGTTCATCAAGGAGTACTCGCCCGTCATCATCGGTGTCGGCGCGGGTGCCGACACCGCCATGAAGGCAGGTCATCGCCCCGATCTGATCGTCGGCGATCCCGAGGACGTCACAGCGCAGACGCTCAAATGCGGTGCAGAGGTAGTGCTTCCGGCGGATTCCGACGGCCACGCGCAAGGACTCGAGCGCATTCAGGATCTCGGTATCGGTGCCATGACGTTCCCGGCCACCGGTGCCGCTGCCGATCTCGCGCTGTTGTTGGCCGATCATCACGGGGCCTCACTCATCGTGTCGGTCGGTAGCCCGGCCAGCCTGGACGAGTTCTTCGATCGCGGTCGACGCAACACCAATCCGGCCGCGTTCATGACGCGTCTGAAGGTCGGGGCCAAGCTTGTCGACGCCAAAGCTGTTGCGACGCTGTACCGCAGCCGTGTATCCGGCGGTGCGATCGCGCTGTTGATTCTGGCTGCGCTCGTTGCCGTGATCGTGGCGCTCGCCGTGTCCAACATCGGCGGTGAAGCGTTGGATTGGGCAATCGATCTGTGGAACCGGTTCGCTCTGTGGTTCCAGGGGTTGCTTTCGTGATTTCGCTTCGCCAACATGCCATTTCGCTGGCCGCGGTCTTCGTGGCGCTGGCCATCGGCATCGTGCTCGGTTCTGGTCTGCTCTCGAGCGGGCTGGTATCGGGCCTCCGAGACGACAAGACCGGTCTCGAAACTCAGGTGGACGATCTGCAGGCGACCAACAACCAGCTCGGTGAGCAGCTCAACTCGGCCGACGGATTCGACGCTGCGGTATCGGGCCGGGTGTTGCGAGACACGTTGGTCGATCGCAGCGTCGTGGTCATCACCACTCCGGATGCAGATCCCGGTGACGTGGACGGAGTCACGCGGTCGATCGGGGCTTCGGGTGCCACCGTCACCGGCCGGGTGTCGCTGACCGATTCCTTCGTCTCTGCTGCGAACGGCGACGATCTTCGTACCCGCCTGACCAATGTCATTCCCGCCGGTGTGCAGTTGCGCACCGGAGCAGTGGACCAGGGCAGCCTGGCAGGAGACCTGCTGGGTTCGGTACTGCTGCTCAACGCGGAGACCGCCCAGCCGCAGTCGACTCCCGAGGAGCTCTCACTGGCGCTGGAGACGCTGCGCAGTGGCGGCTTCATCGCATACGACAACGGTGCCGTCGCGCCCGCTCAGTTGGCAGTGGTCGTCACCGGTTCCGGCACCTCGGACGTGGAGGACGGTAACCGCGGTGCCATCGTTGCGCGGTTCGCAGGCGCTCTGGATTCACGTGGTGCAGGGGCGGTACTGGCCGGCCGATCCGGCGCGGCAGAGGGCAACGGTTCCATGGCCGTCGTGCGAGCAGATTCGGCGCTGTCGTCCGCTCTCAGCACAGTCGACAACGTCGACTGTGAAGCAGGGCGAATCACCACGGTTCTCGCTCTGGCGGAGCAACTGGACGGTGCCTCGGGCCGCTACGGCACCGGAGCGAACGCGAACGCCGTGACCGTCGGAGCGCCGGCGAGCTGATCGTCGTCGGAACGAGCGTGTCGTTGGCGGTGAGGTAGGTACTGGTGTTACCGTGAAGTCCCGTGGGTAGCAGGCCCAATTTCCACGCTTCACCTCTCTTATCAGCCCCCTGATAGGAGCAAGCCCTGCAGACTCGTCACGGGAGCCTCATTGTCACGCCTTCAGTCGCGTTCCGACACCAAGCACATTTTCGTCAGTGGGGGCGTCGCGTCCTCACTCGGAAAAGGCCTGACGGCATCCAGCCTCGGCCAGCTACTGACCGCACGCGGATTGCGCGTGACCATGCAGAAGCTCGATCCGTACCTCAATGTCGATCCCGGCACGATGAACCCGTTCCAGCACGGTGAGGTCTTCGTCACCGAGGACGGCTCCGAGACCGACCTCGACGTCGGACACTACGAGCGATTCCTCGACCGCGATCTGTCCGGGTTCGCCAACGTCACCACCGGCCAGGTCTACTCGACGGTCATCGCCAAGGAACGCCGCGGTGAATACCTGGGCGACACCGTTCAGGTCATCCCGCACATCACCGACGAGATCAAGCGTCGCATTCTCGCGATGAACGGTCCGGACCTACAGGGTCATCAGCCGGACGTCGTGATCACCGAAATCGGCGGCACCGTCGGCGATATCGAGTCGCAGCCGTTCCTCGAAGCAGCGCGTCAGGTGCGCCACGACGTCGGCCGCAACAACGTGTTCTTCCTGCACGTGTCGTTGGTTCCGTTCCTGGCTCCGTCCGGTGAACTCAAGACCAAGCCCACCCAGCACTCCGTCGCAGCACTGCGCAGCATCGGTATCCAGCCCGACGCGTTGATCCTCCGTTGCGATCGCGATGTGCCGCCGGGGCTCAAGAACAAGATCGCGCTCATGTGCGACGTCGACGTCGACGGCTGCATCTCCACGCCCGACGCGCCGTCGATCTACGACATTCCCAAGGTGCTGCACAAGGAAGGCCTGGACGCGTATGTCGTCCGTCAGCTCGGTCTCCCGTTCCGCGATGTCGACTGGACCATCTGGGGTGGCCTGCTCGAGCGCGTCCACCAGCCGCGCGAAACCGTGCGCGTCGGCCTGGTCGGCAAGTACGTGGACCTGCCCGACGCGTATCTCTCGGTCACCGAGGCGCTGCGTGCCGGAGGATTCGCCCATCGCGCGAAGGTCGAGATCAAGTGGGTTCCATCCGACGAGTGCTCTACGCCTGCGGGGGCGCAGGCCGCGTTGGGCGACGTCGATGCCGTGCTCATCCCCGGTGGTTTCGGCATCCGCGGTATCGAGGGCAAGCTCGGGGCCATCGAGTTCGCACGTACGCGCAAGATTCCGTTGCTGGGGTTGTGCCTCGGCTTGCAGTGTGTGGTCATCGAGGCGGCTCGTTCGGTCGGTCTGACCGATGCCAATTCCGCCGAGTTCGACCCGGAGACCAAGGATCCGGTGATCTCCACGATGGCCGATCAGGAAGACGCCGTCGCCGGTGACGCCGATCTCGGCGGCACGATGCGCCTCGGTGCCTACCCGGCCACCCTGCAGAAGGGTTCGGTCGTCGCGGCGTCGTACGGCACCGAGAACGTCTCGGAGCGCCACCGTCACCGTTACGAGGTCAACAACGACTACCGGGATCGAATTGCCAAGAGCGGCTTGGTCTTCAGCGGTACTTCTCCGGACGGCCACCTGGTCGAGTTCGTCGAACTGCCTGCGTCGGTGCACCCGTTCTTCGTCGCCACTCAGGCGCATCCGGAGCTCAAGAGCCGGCCGACCCGTCCGCACCCGCTGTTCGCGTCGTTGATCAATGCGGCGCTGAAGTACAAGGCCGCGGAGCGTCTGCCGGTCGACATTCACGGTGACACCGTGGCGGCAGAGGAATCGGACGCGGCCGAGACCGTCGGATGAGCGAGCCTCGGCACGAGTTCACCACTCTCGAATCGTCGGTGCCGTACTCGGGTGCCATTCTCGCCCTCCGGCTCGATCAGGTCGCTATGCCCAACGGCCGCAAGGCCGAGCGTGAGGTGATCGAGCATCACGGCGCGGTCGGGATTCTGGCCGTCGACGAACAGGACCGTGTGGCGATGATCGAGCAGTACCGGCATCCCGTCGGTCGTCGACTGTGGGAGTTGCCCGCCGGTCTGCTGGACGAGCCGGGGGAGCCGCCGGTGCTGGCAGCTCAGCGTGAGCTCGCCGAGGAAACCGGGCTTGCCGCCGGCACATGGTCGGTGCTGGTCGACGTGTTGGCCTCGCCCGGGTTCACCGACGAAGCCGTACGGATCTTTCTGGCACAGGACCTGACGGAAGTGGATCGGCCGGAGGCACACGACGAGGAAGCAGACATCGAACTCTCCTTCGTGCCGATGGACGAGGCCGTCCGGCGGGCGCTGTCGGGTGAGATCGTCAATGCGTCGGCTGTGGCCGGCGTGCTCGCGTTCGCCGCGGCGCGCGCTGCCGGCACCGAACTGCGACCCGCCGATGCCCCGTGGCCCGATCTGCCGACAGCATTCGAGAAGCGGAAGAGTTCACGAAAGTAGTCACCGTGATCGGCCAGCAGATTCAGACCTACCTCGACCATCTGGTGGTCGAACGTGGGTCGGCGCCGAACACGGTGTCGTCCTACCGTCGCGACCTGGTGCGGTACGAGCGGTTCCTCGGCGGCTACGGCATCACCGATCTGGCGAAGGTCTCGGAGAACGACATCACCGAGTTCGTGCTCTATCTGCGGCGCGGTGACGACGAATTCCCTGCTCTCGCAGCAAGTTCGGCGGCTCGGACGCTGATTGCTGTGCGCGGTCTGCACCGGTTCGCGCTCGCGGAAGGGATGGTCGAGCGCAACGTCGCGAGCGAGGTCAAGCCGCCCCAGCCGGCGAAGCGGTTGCCGAAGTCGCTGCCCGTCGATCAGGTGGTGGCGCTACTCGAATCGGCCTCGGTTGCCGGTCCCGATGCCCCGCGCGGACTACGGGATCGAGCCCTGTTGGAGCTGCTGTATTCCACCGGGGCTCGAATTTCCGAGGCAGTGGGGCTCGACGTCGACGACATCGACACCGAAGCTCGCTCGGTGCTGCTGCGCGGCAAAGGCGGCAAGCATCGCATCGTCCCGGTCGGGCGACCCGCGATCGAGGCAGTCGACGCCTACCTGGTGCGTGGACGGCCGGGGCTGGTCTCGCGTTCGAATCCTGCGCTGTTCCTCAACGTCCGAGGCGGCAGGTTGTCTCGGCAGAGTGCGTGGCAGGTGTTGCAGGATTCGGCCGTGCGGGCCGGGATCACCGCGGGGGTCTCACCGCACGTTCTTCGGCATTCTTTCGCTACGCATCTGCTGGACGGTGGTGCCGACGTTCGCGTCGTGCAGGAGCTGTTGGGACATGCGTCGGTGACGACGACGCAGATCTACACCCTCGTCACCGTGAACACGATGCGCGAAGTGTGGGCCGGCGCGCATCCGCGGGCGAGATAGCACGAGGCCGGCGGCCGTGCGTCAGCGTGTCCGATGACGCTGCCGGCGCACCAAGCGGTAGCGTTCTCAGAACTACTCGAAGACGAACGGGACAGGGGAGCGCTGGAACGTGTCGACACCGCAGCCGCCAGCGGCGGAGTCAGCTTTGGATCATCCACATCTCGACGGTGGCCTGTTCCAGACGCGTCAACCGGAATCCAGTCGGGAGACACGCGACATCATTCCTGCTCCGAACGAGCTCGGGCCCACCGGTCGGATGACTCGGACCGTCCCGGATCCGCAACCGTTGGCCAATCACGGCCCGGCCAAGATCATCGCGATGTGCAACCAGAAGGGTGGCGTCGGCAAGACGACGTCGACCATCAATCTCGGTGCCTCGTTGGCCGGCTACGGCCGTCGCGTGCTGCTCGTGGACCTCGACCCACAGGGCGCACTGTCCGCGGGATTGGGCGTTGCACATCACGAGCTCGATCTGACGGTCTACAACCTCCTCGTCGAGGCGAATGTCTCCGCCGACGACATCATCATGCGGACTCGTGTCGAGAATCTCGATCTGATGCCCAGCAACATCGACCTCTCGGCCGCTGAGATTCAGCTGGTCACCGAGGTGGGCCGCGAGCAGACGCTCGGTCGAGTGCTGCATCCGATTCTGGATCGCTACGACTACGTGCTCATCGACTGCCAGCCGTCCCTCGGTCTGTTGACGGTCAATGCGCTCACGTGTGCCGACGAAGTGTTGATCCCGATGGAGTGCGAGTACTTCAGCCTTCGTGGCCTGGCATTGCTCAACGACACCGTCGAGAAGGTGCGCGATCGTCTCAATCCGCGGCTGAAGTTGGCCGGCATCGTGGTGACGATGTTCGACGCCCGCACACTGCACTCGCGTGAGGTGATGACGCGAGTGGTCGAGGTGTTCGGCGACGTCGTCTACGACACGGTGATCACACGCACGGTTCGGTTCCCCGAGACCAGCGTTGCCGGTGAGCCGATCACCACGTGGGCTCCGAAATCCGGCGGCGCACAGGCGTACCGCGCCCTGGCGCGCGAGGTGATCTACCGGTCGGGTCCGTGACCGTCGACGCTGCCGACGAAGCCCCGATCGAGGTTCCCGCCGACGCGGATCCGTCGAAATTCAGGGTGCGTCTGCTCAACTTCGAGGGACCGTTCGATCTGCTGCTGTCACTGATCAGTCAACACCGCATGGACGTCACCGAAGTGGCGTTGCACACCGTCACCGACGATTTCATCTCGTTCACCAAGTCACTCGGTGCCGATGTCGGCCTCGACCAGACGACGGAATTCCTCGTCGTCGCCGCGACTCTGCTCGATCTCAAGGCGGCGCGGTTGCTGCCCTCGGGTGATGTGGAGGACGCCGAGGACCTGGCGCTGCTCGAAGTGCGAGATCTCCTCTTCGCTCGACTCCTCCAGTACCGCGCATACAAGCAGGTCGCTCTGCTGTTCGGTGAGCTGGAAGCTGCTGCGCTGCGGCGTTATCCGCGATCGGTGTCGGTGGAGGACAGGTACGCCGACCTGATTCCCGAGGTGCTGCTCGGCGTCGACCCGGCCACGTTCGCAGACATCGCCGCAGCGGCGTTCAGGCCCAAGCCGATTCCCCAGGTGGGACTCGATCACATTCATCAGCACGCTGTCTCGATTCCCGAGCAGGCGGAATGGCTGCTCGAGAATCTGCAGGGGCGAGGCCTGAACGAGTGGGCCTCGTTCTCGGAGTTGGTGCAGGACTGCGAGGTGCAGGTGGAAATAATCGCGCGATTCCTGGCGTTGCTGGAGCTGTTCCGGCAACAGGTGATCGCGTTCGAGCAGCCCGAGCCACTCGGCGATCTTCGAGTGAGTTGGACCGGTAAGGACGAAGGACCCATCGTGGTCACGGAAGAGGACTACGCATGAGTGCCGACCCCGAACTGGAGCTCGAGGACGTCGACGATTCCGAGGATCTCGACGACACCACTCTCGCGTCGGCTCTCGAAGCTGTGTTGCTGATCGTCGATACACCGGCCTCGGACGAGCAGCTCGCCTCGGCCGTGGGTGCCTCGGTGGCCCGCGTGCGCGCGACCTTGACGGCGATGGCCGCCGAACTGACCGAACGAACCAGCGGAATCGACCTTCGCTACGCCGGCGACGGATGGCGTTTCTACACCCGAACCGCCTATGCGCCGTACGTCGAACGGCTGCTTCTGGACGGCGCTCGGTCCAAGCTCACACGCGCGGCATTGGAAACCCTGGCCGTGATCGCATATCGTCAACCGTTGACCCGCGCACGAGTCAGCGCCGTGCGAGGAGTCAACGTCGATGGAGTGATGCGTACGTTGCTCGCCCGTGGACTGATCTCCGAAGCAGGAACGGACCCGGAGACGAACGGCACGATGTACTGCACCACCGAGCTGTTCCTCGAACGGCTCGGGCTCGCATCGCTCGGTGATCTACCCGAACTGGCACCGCTGTTGCCGGGTGTGGACCTGATCGACGAGATCAGTGACAGCATGGACACCGACCCGAGAATGACCCGCTCCACCAAGAACCGCGGATCGAAACCCGATCCGGCAGCCGAGCTCGACTCGGACGACTGATAGGTAAGACAAGTGAACAAGCCCGCTCGCCGTGATGGCACACCGGACCGTAACAAGAGACAAGACCCACGCAGGAAGCCGACCGCAGGTAGGTCGGACACTCCGCGTGACGCGCGCCGCGGAGATCGCACCCGCGACGCTGCGCCTCGTGACGGCGCTCCCCGCACCGGAGGACCTCGCGCAGGCGCGCCCCGTACCGGAGCTCCTCGCACAGGAGCCCGACCTGCCCCTCGCCGTGGCGTCGAGCAGGACGAATCGACCGATTACACGCCCGTCGAGACCGGCGTCAACGACCGCAGCAACGACGCCGTTCCTCGCAAGAAGCCCTCGCGTCCCAAGCCGCCGAAGCCGCAGAAGAAGCAGGTTCCGTCGACCACGATCAGCAACGCCAAGCCGGCGAAGCATCAGCACACCGATTCCTCACCGCGCAAGCACGTACCCGCCGGTGAAGGTGTTCGGTTGCAGAAGGTGCTCGCACAGGCCGGCGTCGCATCGCGTCGCGCCGCCGAGGAACTGATCGCCGACGGCCGCGTCGAGGTCGACGGACGCATCGTCACCGAACAGGGAATCCGCATCGATCCCAACATCGCCGTGGTCCGTGTCGACGGCACCCGCGTTGTGGTGAAGGAAGAGCTGGTTCATCTCGCGATGAACAAGCCGCGTGGATGGCAGTGCACCATGTCCGACGATCTGGGACGCCCGTGTGTCGGCGACATCGTCTCCGAGCGGGTCCAGGCGGGGCAGCGACTGTTCCACGTCGGCCGTCTCGATGCCGACACCGAGGGACTGTTGCTCTTCACCAACGACGGTGATCTTGCTCACCGCCTGATGCACCCGTCGTTCGAGGTTTCGAAGACCTACCTCGCGACGTTGTCGGGCACCATTCCCCGCACGCTCGGCAAGCAGCTGCGTGAGGGCGTCACCCTCGACGACGGCCCGGTGAAGGTCGACGGCTTCCAGCTGCTCGACATCTCGGACGGCAAGTCGCTCGTCAAGGTGACCCTGCACGAGGGCCGCAAGCACATCGTGCGTCGGTTGTTCGACAAGGTCGGATTCCCGGTCGGGCGCCTCGTGCGAACCGATGTCGGCAATATCGTGCTCGGCGATCAGCGTCCAGGAACACTGCGTGTTCTCGGTCGCGGCGAGATCGGCAAGCTCTACGAATCCGTAGGCCTGTGATGAGTGCGCTCGTCGTGGCGATGGATGGTCCCTCGGGCACCGGTAAGTCGTCGGTATCGCGCAGACTCGCGTCGGCACTGGAAGCCAGCTACCTGGACACCGGTGCGATGTACCGCGTCGCGACGGTATGGGTTCTCCGTTCGGGCGTCGAGCCCACCGATGCGGATGCAGTTGCGAAAGCTGTTGCTGCGCTTCCCCTCGAGATCGGCAAGGACCCGCTGTCCGAGACCGTGTTGCTCGACGGTGAAGACGTCAGCGGCGAAATCCGCGGCGACGCAGTCACCAAGGCCGTCTCGGCCGTGTCCGCAGTGCCTGCGGTGCGCGAGTTGTTGGTGCAGATGCAGCGCGACCTCGCGAGCTCGTCGACGCGAATCGTGGTGGAGGGCCGCGACATCGGCACCGTCGTTCTTCCCGACGCCGACGTGAAGGTGTTCCTGACTGCCTCACCGGAGGCGCGGGCAGAGCGTCGCAACAAACAGAACATCGAACAGGGTCGCGACGACGACTACGAATCCGTGCTCGCGGATGTGCAACGCCGCGATCATGCAGATTCGACGAGAGCAGTGTCACCGCTTCGTCCCGCCGAGGATTCGGTGATCGTCGATACCAGCGAGCTGGATCTCGACGGCGTGATCGAGCGTTTGCTGCTCGTGGTGAACGACAGAAGTGGAGCAGTGCAGTGAGTGAAGAATTCTTCTCCGGCGCAGCGGAAACCGCGGGCGACGGAATATGGAGTGACGAGGGCGAGTGGGAGTACGTCGACCTCAACGAGGGCGAAGACGGCGAAGATGCCGTTGCCGTGCCGACTCTCGCCGTGGTGGGGCGTCCGAACGTCGGTAAGTCGACGCTCGTCAACCGCATCATCGGACGACGCGAAGCCGTCGTCGAGGACGTCCCAGGCGTCACCCGCGACCGGGTGTCGTACGAGGCCAACTGGAGTGGTCGACGCTTCCTGGTGCAGGACACCGGCGGTTGGGAGCCCGACGCCAAGGGCCTGCAGGCATCCGTTGCGCGCCAAGCCGAGTTGGCCATGCACACCGCCGACGCGATCCTGTTGGTCGTCGACGCGCGAGTCGGCTCGACGACGACGGACGAGGCTGTCGCACGAGTACTGCGCCGGTCGAAGACTCCGGTTCTGTTGGTGGCCAACAAGGTCGACGACGGACGCACCGAGTCCGAGGTAGCCGCACTGTGGTCGCTGGGGCTGGGGGAGCCGCTGTCGGTGTCCGCCACCCACGGCCGCGGTACCGGAGATCTGCTGGACCGGGTGCTCGAGGCCTTACCCGAGACCCCGCGCGAAGGAATCCCCGGTGGGGGACCCAGGCGTGTCGCTCTGGTCGGTAAGCCGAACGTGGGCAAATCCTCGCTGATCAACAAGCTCTCGGGTGACGAGCGCTCGGTGGTGCACGATGTTGCCGGAACCACCGTCGATCCCGTCGACTCGTTGGTCGAATTGGGCGGCAAGACATGGCGATTCGTCGACACCGCAGGACTGCGCAAGCGCGTCAGTCATGCCAGTGGTGCCGAGTTCTACGCGTCGCTGCGCACCAAGTCCGCGATCGAGGCCGCCGAGGTCGCGATTCTGCTTCTCGATGCTTCCGAGGTGATCTCGGAACAGGACATGCGTGTGCTCAGCATGGTTGCCGATGCGGGCCGCGCGTTGGTGTTGGCGTTCAACAAGTGGGATCTGGTGGACGACGATCGTCGTCAGCAGCTCGAGAAGGAGATCGATCGCGATCTCGCTCGGGTGCCGTGGGCACAGCGAGTGAACATCTCGGCGCAGACGGGCCGTGCGGTCCAGAAGCTCGTGCCCGCTCTGGAGACGGCTCTGGAGTCGTGGGACAAGCGTGTCCCCACCGGCAGGCTGAACACGTGGCTCAAGGAGGTCGTGGCGGCCACTCCGCCGCCGATGCGAGGCGGACGACTGCCGCGCATCATGTTCGCGACGCAGGCCAGCACCCGGCCGCCGACATTCGTGCTGTTCACCACCGGCTTCCTCGAGGCCGGCTACCGCCGATTCATCGAGCGGCGTCTGCGTGAAGAGTTCAACTTCGACGGCAGCCCCGTCCGTGTTTCGGTACGTATCCGCGAGAAGCGGGAACGGCCGGGCAAGGGCAACAACCGCTGATGTAGCCCGACCCCGCCCCTGAGCAGGCGATTTCCTCTCAGGGGTAGGGCTGGGGTAATCTCAGCAAGCGCCTTTCGAGGCGCGGCGGGCTGTGGCGCAGCTTGGTAGCGCACTTGACTGGGGGTCAAGTGGTCGCAGGTTCAAATCCTGTCAGCCCGACACATTGCAGGTCGAAGACGGTTTCGGAGAAATCCGGGGCCGTCTTTTTAGTCTGCGTTGCCGAGGCGTAGCGACGCGTGAACTCCGGAAAATTCTGATGTCGGTGCCCTGTGCGATTCTCCACGGCATGGCGATCTGCATGGCGTGTGAACTGGAAATGCTCGATTCGGTGGGTTGCACATGGCGGCCCAGTCGAATACCCAATGGACGGAAAAAGTGCCACGACTGCGCTGCACCGCCGGGAGCACTTCACCACCCTGGCTGTGACGGTGAGCGGTGCCGATGTGGCCAGATGCTCTCGTGCGGCAGCGGATGCGCAGTCGACGAGTGCGAACGTGAAGACGGCCACGACTACGTCGGTGGAAGCTGCAGGTGGTGCGGGCAACCGTTCGGACAGCTCCGCCTCGTCAGTGGCCCATGACATTGCCGGCAGGCATCCGGACTGTGCGGTCGGTCAGGTCGATCCCCGAGCTGTACAGGTGTCGATATCTTCCGGTCGGGTGCTGGTTCGCGAGATCACTGCTCTAGGGCATCATGGGCCTATGAGCGATCCCGAATACCTCGCCACTTTGCTTTCTGCGATCGATGGGGAGATCGCGCGAATCTCTGCCGCCGAATCGGGCTCCGACGAATACGCATCGGCGATCGACGATGCCGCCGATGCCGTCTTCCGGTTGCGCGAGAAGGTCAAGGCCGGCTACTCCGGCAAGAAGGCCTACTACCTCGCGGCGTCGACCGATCCGAAGGGGATCAGGGTCGAGGGTATTTCTGCCCTGCACGGTAAGCGTGCCCACGAACTGGTCCGAGACGGTGGTTGGATGCACGCGGATTCCACCACCGTCCTCGAGGCTCTCGATGACGACCGAATCAGTCGGTACCACGCCATCGCGGGGCGCGGGGTCGCACAGACGTTTCGCGACTCACGTGAATACCTGGCGGCGGCAGTAGCTCTCGCCGGTAAGTAGTCCGAAGTAGCACCACGTCGAGGCAGCCGAAGCCGTCGACGGTAGAAGTCCGGGCCTCACATGCTGAATGCCCCGCTGAAGTCGAGGGGTGCCGCTTCGAGATGTCGGCCGCGGGGAGTGGCGTCGACGAGTTCGCCGTCGTGGACGACAATCTCGCCGCCCACGATCACGGTGACCGGCTTTCCTCGAAGTCGGTGTCCCTCGTAGGGGGTGTAGTCGGTCGCCATGTGCAGTGTTTCGGTGGTTACCGTCCATTCCAGTTCGGGATCCCAGATCGCGATGTCGGCGTCGGACCCCGGCATCAGTGATCCCTTGCGGGGATACAAGCCGTTGGTGCGCGCTGGATTCGACGAGGTCAACTCCACGAATCTGCTTGCAGTCAGACCCAATCCGTCGACGTAGTGCGAGTAGATCACGGGAAGACGCGTCTCGACTCCGGGCAGTCCGTTGGGCATGTGCCGCACGTCGTGGCTGTGCACCTGCTTCTGTGCGGTGTCGTAGCAGCAATGGTCGGAACCGATGGTGGTGATGTGCCCGGTGAACAGGTGTCGCCCGAGTTCCTCGACCACCTCGGCCGAGCGCAGCGGTGGGCAGCAGACGAAACGTTCGGGTTGTTCACCCTTGTAGGCCGAGTCGTCGAGGATCAGATGGTGGGCGACCGATTCGGTGAAGGCGACGAGCCCTCGCTTACGAGCGTCCGCGACCAGTTCGACGGCAGCCGGAGTCGACTGATGCACGAAATAGACCGGCGCACTCTGTGATTCGGCGATCGCGAGAATGGCGGCGACCGAGGCAGTCTCGGCGAGCTCCGGCCGCGTCTGCGACATGTGTGCGGCATCGACTCCGTCGGATGCGGCTGCGAGGTTTTGCGCGTCGGTGACGATCGCGTCGGACTCGCAGTGGATGATGACCATTCCGCCGAGATCGCGAGTGCTCTGCATCGTGTTGAGGATGGTGTGTTCGTTCGCCATCGTCTCACCGGCATAGGTGGTGAACATCTTGACCGTCCGAATACCGCCGTCCGCCAGTGTTTTCAGTTGGTCGGCGGTGGTGTCGGTCCACTCGACGACGCAGGCGTGCAGAGCCGAATCGCACAGTCCGCTCGACGCTTTCGCTCGTTGCACCTCGGCGGCGTCCAGCGGCTGTCGACCGGGACGGGGGATAGCGAAGTCAATGATCGTGGTGGTGCCGCCGAACACGGCCGCCGTCGTGCACTCGAGATACGAGTCGAGAGAGGTGAATTCACCGGAGGTGAATCCGACGTGGCAGTGCGGATCGACTCCACCCGGCATGACGAGCTTGCCGGTTGCATCGATGACCTCCGCTGCCGCGTCGACCTCGCTCCCTGGGGTGAGCACCGCAACGACTCTGCCGTCGTCGATGAGCAGGTCTGCCGGAGCGGCCCAATGGGATTCGACAACCGTTCCGCCGCGCACGACCTTCATCGTGTGCTCGCGAGGTAGGTCAGCCATCCGCCGCGGTCACTGATGTCGGTGACGCCCGTGGCGGTCAGATAGCTCTCACGCATTCGCATCGACAGGGAGCCCGAGCCGTCCGCCAACTCGATGACCCCGAGTTCGAGTTCCTTCGGTTCCCTGGGAAGGAGCTCGTCGCGTAGTACGTCGTACTCGACCTCGTACGGCTCGCCCGGTACTACGAATCCATCGGTTGGGACCGGGTGCAAACCGGGGAATTCGTCACGCACGGAAAAGAATCGGTATTTCGGTGCGGTATCGACTTTCCCCACGAATCGCGCCTTGTGCAAGGCGTCGTTCAAAGCGCCGCCGGACATCGCCTGTCCGTTGACGAACATCGTGACCAGTGCCATGCGAAGCCTTCTTTCAGTGGGTAGGGAGGTGGACGAGGCGGTCGGGGGAGAACGCCGAGATATCGAGTTCTGGTTTTCTACCGTGCACCAGCTCGGTGAGGATGTGTCCCCACAACGGTGCGAAGGTGAACGAGTACGTGCCGCCTGCCACGAAGAGTCCCGGGGCTCCGGCGAGTTCGCCGATGACCGGCATTTCGTCGGGCGTGGTGACCACGGGCCCGGTCCAGGTATCGAGAAGCGCATTGTGGCCCAGCGCAGGCAGAAGTCGTCGGACCTGCTCCAGGTTTCCTGTGGTGCTGTCGGATCTGCTCGGGGCCGTCTCGCTGTCGTGGAACGCACCTGCTGGCCAACCGCCGCCGAGGACGAGGCGTCCCGTTCGGTTCTGCTTGATCGACATTCCCTCGCCGACGTGCTGCACCAGCACTTCGAGCGTCCGAGGTGCGGCATCGAGCGAGTGCATCTGCAACGAGGTCGGAACGAGATCGAGCGATACCCCTGCCATAGCCGCGATCGGAGCCATCCACGGACCGGCAACGTCCATCACTACGGGTGCAATCCACGTTCCACCGTTGGTGCGCACTGTCCAGACATCACCGTCGCGGGCCAATCCGGTGACCGGTGTCGACGGATGTACAGACGCTCCTTCGGACACGGCCTGACGTAACAGGGCAGGACCGGCGAGGTCGGGTTCTGCGAATCCGTCCCACGGACACCAGGTTGCGGCCTGAACGCTCGGGCCGAACAGAGGCAGCGCCTGCCGAGCGTCTTCGCCGCTCAGTACCTCCGTCGGGATCCCCGCAGCTCGTTCCCATCGGTGCTTCGCGATGAGGGCGTGGACCTGCTCCTCGGTTTCGGCCACCATGAACCCGCCGCATCGGTTCAGCCCGAGACCGGGCACCGTCTCGTCCAGTGTGTTCCACAGCGAGCTCGTCGACTTCTGCAATGGAAGCAGTTGTTCGACGTCGACGGCTGTGCCCTGCCCGGGCCTGCGCCTATGAATGGTCTGGATGTGCAGGTTGCCCGCAGTCGTACCGGAGCCGGCGGTGTTGGGTAGGGTGCGATCGAGCACAGCAACGCGAGATCCCGCGCGGGTGAGGGCGAGAGCCGTTGCTGCACCGACGATTCCGGCTCCGATGACAACGACGTCGACCTCAGACCGCATGAACAGCTCCAACGGTCGCGTAGGCATCGTCGATACCCGATTCGACGATGGCCGATTGCAGCGCGGCAAGCGTGTCGGCGTCGGTGACCGGCAACAGCGGTTCGCGCACGGTGCCTCCCGGTTGGCCGAGAAGGTTCATCACGGCCTTCAACTGGGGGATGGGGGAGGCGTACACGCCGCTGTAGTCGGACGCGATGAGCCGGCCCGAGAACGCGCGATAGCGATCGACCCACATGCGTGCGGTGTCGGCGTCACGTGCAGCGACCGCCTCGTAGAACGGCACCGCGAAGGGCGCGCCCACCCCACCGCCGTCGATGTTGCCGTCCCCACCCAGTTCGAGCAGCGTGGCAAGGCCGCGTCGATGCAGGAAACTCCCGAAGACACGGACGCGGTCGGACACGGCCTCGACGGTATCGAGCATGGCGAGCCAATCACCGGTGCTGTCCTTGATCGCGACGACGTTCTCCAGGTCGGCCAGTCGAGAGAACAGGTCGGGTGCGGTGCCCATGTCGACCGCAACGCCACGAGGCCAGTTGTAGGCCATGAACGGCAACGATGTTGCGGCACTGACGCTTCGGTAGTACTGGAATGTCTCTTCCGCCGAGGTGTGCACGTACGGCGGAGGTGTCGCCAGTATGCCGTCTGCGCCGACGGAAGCAGCGTGCTTCGCGAGCGCGGAGGACTGCGCAGCTGTGTACGCACTGACACCGATCACGACAGGGAAGCGGCCTGCGACTGCATCGATCGACGCTTCCGCGACGGTCTTTCGTTCGTTGTCGCTCTGACTGAACCATTCGCCTGTGCTGCCGTTCACGAGCACACCGTGAACACCCGTCTGCGCGTAGAGATTCATCAGGTCGAAAATTGCCTCGGTGTCGACGTCACCCGACTGCGTGAACGGTGTGGGAGCAGCGGGCCAGTAACCGGACCACGCGACATCATCGCGATTCATGGGAGTGCCTTTCGGGCTCGGGACGATCGACGACGCGTCGTACCCGCATTTGTGGGATCGATTGCATACACTGCCTTCGGGGTGGTCGAGTCGTCAAGCCGGAAACGTACTTGTAACGCGACCGCGGTCGAATATGTCTGTCCGAGGCGTGAAGCAAGAGAACGGAGAACCGATGGCGGTCACCTTGATCGACGTTGCGAGCGCTGCAGGGGTTTCGCGGAGCACGGCATCACGCGCATTGAGTGGATCGTCACTGATCTCCGCGGAGACCCGCGCAGCGGTCGAGGATGCGGCCCGGGTTCTCGGATACCGACCGAACAGGGCTGCGAGTGCGCTGCGCTCCAACAGATCGCACTTGATCGGTCTGGTCATGAACAACCTGCTCAATGCAACCTTTCACACTGTCGCCGAGGTGGTCCAGAAGAGGGCGGCAGCCAGCGGATTTCAAGTCCTGCTCTGCATCACCGATGCCGATCCGGCGCGTGAGAACGACGTCCTGGCCATGCTCGGCGAACACGGCGTGGACGGCACGATCGTGATCGGCAGTGGACGGAGTGCGGCGGCATCGAATGCGCTCCTGGAACAGGGCCGCGCGGTGGTCAACCTGATCCGTTCGGTCAAGGGGAGTTCGGCGTCGACGGTGCTGGCAGACGACGTCACGGGTGCTCGCGACGCGACGGCGCACCTGGTCGAGCTCGGGCACAGCCGGATCGGCTATATCGGTGGAAACGAGGATGCGACGTCCGGACGTGAGCGCTACGAGGGCTATCGACTGGCGTTGGCCGACGCAGGTATTCCGGTCGTCGAGACGATCGTCCGAAAAGGGCCGTTCACCACCGAATTCGGCGCCGAAGCGATCAACTCGCTACTGGATGCACCCCAGGCGATGACTGCTCTGTACGCAGCCAATCACGAGGCTGTCTTCGGCATCCTGCCCACGCTCGTCGGCAGGGGTGTCTCGGTGCCGGACGAGTTGTCGCTGATCTGCCACGAGGACATGCCGTGGCTCGCGATGTGGCAGCCGGCAATCACAGTCGTCGACAACGGCGCGGCCCAATTGGCCAACGTGGCCATGGACCTGTTGTTCCAGCAGATCAAGGACTCGGTCGAACCCGACGGGCGTACGTATCGAATCGGCGCTCGTCTGGTGGAGCGGGCGTCGTGTGCCGAATTGTGATCGACGTTCTCGGATCGCAGGAATGGGGAGCGCGATCACGTGCGAACGGTTAACAGTTGATGTACCGCGTGTCGGCAGTGTTAACCGCGTTGACGCCTCCGAATTCGTCTGCGACGCTTGATGCAATCGATCCCAAAGGATTGACTCTTCTCGAACCACTCCATCATCGTCGCTGCCGCCCCGTCCTCGAACGTGTAGTGCTGCAGTCGATATCGAAAGGCTCGCTCAATGCGCAAGTTAACAGGACTCGCCGCTATCACTGTTGTGGTAGCCGGCCTCACTGCCTGTAGTTCCTCGGACGATTCCGCAGCCGCGCCGACGGACTGCACACCCACGCTCGGTGCTTCGGACCTCGCCGAAGAAGGCGTACTGACGATGGCCACCAACGCAACTCTTCCGCCCATGCAGTACGTCGATCCGAACGGGGACGTGATCGGCATGCGCGTCGACCTCGGTAAGGAGATCGCCAAGCGCCTGTGTCTGACGCCGAAGTTCGTCAACATAGAGTTCGAGGCGCAGATTCCCGGTGTGCAGGCTGGCCGCTGGGACATGATCGACACCGGCATGTTCTACACGCCCGCACGCGCCGAGACCATCGATCTCGTTCCGTACGAGGTGCAGGCAGTCTCGATCTCGGTGCCCTCGGGCAACCCCGAATCGATCTCGAGCGTGGACGATCTGGCGGGCAAGACCATCGGGGTCGAAGCGCCCGGATACGAGTTCGACACGTTGACCGCCATGGCCGAGGAATTTGCGGCCGAAGGAAAGCCGGCGCTGACGGTGCAGACGTTCAAGACCAATGCTGATGCCTATCAAGCGCTTTCGGCGGGACAGCTCGACGGCACCTCCATCGTCGAGTCGGTCACGTCGTTCTACCAGGAAGACGGACGCTTCGAGACAGCCGTCGGTGGAATCAACGAGGCACCCCTTGCCATGGGATTCGCCAAGGGCAGCAAATCCTCCGCTGAGGTGGCGCGTGTGCTCTCGGAGATGAGGAGCGATGGATATCTGCCCGATCTGTTCGAGCAGTACGACGTCACCGGATACGAGGGCGATATCGCCGTCAGCACCGGTCCTCTCGACAGCTGATCCGACCAACGCAAGTCGAAAGGCACCCCCATGTGGTCCTGGGACGCATTCTTCTCCATCCTGACGAGCACCCAGCTGCTCGAAGGCGCGTGGGTCACTATCTGGCTCACCGTAGTCAGCATGATCCTCGGACTCGCTCTCGCAGTGGTGGTGGCCTCCGCGCGATCGTCCAAGCTCGTACCCCTGCGGATAGTCGCCGGGTTCTACGTGTGGCTGATGCGTGGCACGCCTCTACTGGTGCAGTTGGTGATCATCTACACCGGACTGCCTCAGGTCGGTATCAAACTGGGTGTGATCGAGGCGGCACTCGTCGGCCTGGTTCTCAACGAAGCCGCATACCTGTCGGAAATAGTCCGATCCGGATTGCTGTCGGTTCCCACCGGACAAACGGAAGCAGCACGGGCCCTCGGTATGTCACCCACGAAGGTCTTCCGCGTGGTGGTTCTTCCACAGGCGCTGCGGGTGATGATTCCTCCACTCGGCAACAGCTTCAACGGATTGCTCAAGACCACAACGCTGGTATCGGTCATCTCGGTGCAGGAACTGCTGCGTCGGACACAGTTCTTGGTGCAGGTGAATTTCCGAGTGCTGGAAGGGCTCTGCGCGGCAGCGTTGTACTTCCTGGTGCTGACAACTCTGTGGGGGTTGATTCAGAAGATGATCGAAGTACGAGTAGGGCGTGGACACGACCGCAATTACCGCCGTAAGGGCGGCCCGTCGAGTCCGAAGCTCGACGACAGCGCGATGAAAGCCGAGGCTGTGAACCGATGACGAGTGCGACGTCTGCGACCACGAAGGCCACGACGATGGTCGAGGTCAGGAACATGACGAAGGCCTACAACGATCTCGTCGTCCTCGACGACATCGATTTCACGGTGGACAAAGGGGAAGTTGTGCTGCTCCTCGGGCCGTCGGGAAGTGGAAAGAGCACCCTGCTGCGCACGCTCAACTGCCTCGAGACGATCGAATCCGGGACCGTCCGAGTATGCGGCGAGATGATGGGCTTCTCGGAAGGCGCCAAGCGAACGCCGCTGTCGGAGGCGCAGATCGCCAAGCAGCGGCACCACACAGGAATGGTGTTCCAGAGCTTCAACCTGTTTCCCATGATGACAGCGCTGGACAACGTCGCATCGGGTCCACGTCATGTCCTCGGCACGCAGAAGGACAAGGCGCGCAAACAAGCTCAGGAACTGCTCGACCTCGTCGGCCTGTCGGACAAGGGGGAGAACTACCCGTCACAACTGTCCGGTGGTCAGCAGCAACGCGTGGCGATCGCCCGAGCGTTGGCGATGAAGCCCGAAGTGATGCTGTTCGACGAGCCCACGTCTGCCCTCGATCCCGAGATGGTCAACGAGGTCCTCGACGTCATGCTTCGACTGCGCGACGAGGGCATGACGATGGTGGTGGTCAGCCACGAAATGGGCTTCGCGAAAGCGGCCGCAGACAGGGTCGTCTTCATGAGCGACGGGAAGATCGTGGAAGAGGCACCTCCCGGTGAGTTCTTCGACAATCCCAAAAGCGCTCGTACACAACAATTCTTGAGTCGTATTCTCTGACGGGCGTGGGTGGCGCCGACCACGCGTGCCGTAGGTCGAATGAATGAATGTAGAGCGAGGACGACTCACATTGCCGACCGGTGCATAGGGTGAGCAGTCGGAGTCCGATTTGTCCGACAGGAGCGTGTCAGCGTGAGTTCACCCATCCTCGCCAAGGGCCAGAACATTTCCCTGCCGGACGAGGTGACCGAGCTGGATGTCATCGTGTCCTGGGTCGACCCGGAGCGAGATCTCGATGCGTCTGCGCTGCTGGTGAATTCGAGCGGGCACGTTCGGTCCGATGCAGACTTCGTCTTCTACAACCAGCCGGAGTCCGAGGACGCAACCGTACGCTACCGCGGGAGCAGTAGCACCGACGAAGGCAAACAGGAACGAGTGTCGATTCACCTCGATTCTCTCGCAGCCGAAGTCGACAAGGTGGTCATCGCGGGTAGCTCCGACGACGTTCCGTTGGGTGAGTTCGGGAAACTGTCGATGCAGGTGCGGGATCAAACCGGTTCTGTGCTCGGGGAGTTCCTCACCGCCGATGCGTCGTCGGAACGTGCGTTGGTGTTCGGCGAGGTGTATCGGCGGAACGGCGCATGGAAACTACGGGCGGTCGGACAGGGCTGGGAAACCGGTCTCGGCGGTCTTGCGCAGGACTTCGGAGTCGACGTCGACGACAGCGAGCCCGAAACCTCGGAGAACGACGTGGTCGTGGTCGAGGTCGCTGACTCGCATGTTCAGGCAGTCGACACGACCGGTGAGATCGTCGACGTCTCGGTCGTCGATGTCGAGCCGCCGAAACGTGGCGTTCGCACCAAGAAGCCCATTGCCAAGAAGGTCACGCCGCCTCGGTTCACCCTCGCCGGGGGAGAAGCGTGGCAGACGGCTCGCCTGTTCTCCGTTTCCGGTGTCGGATCCGGTGAGGAGCAGGAGAAGAGGGCCACCTCGGCACTGATCGCGACGATGCAGGCGGTTCGTCCGTTCGCTCGCGCAATCTGCGCACATGCCGGAGCGCCATCCGGTCCCTTCGAGGGCTATCTCGAAGTGCAGTTCGCCAAGGGCGAGGGCAAAGTCATCCCCGACGGTGTGTTCCGCGTATCGCGCGCGGGCCAAGTGTGGACCGCGTTGCTGGAAGTGAAGACCGGTACCGGCAAGCTGCAGAAAGAGCAGCTCGAGAATTACCTCGATGTCGCGAAAAGGCACAGGTACGAGACCGTTCTGAGTTTGTCCAACGACATACCTGCCTCCGCCGGTGAGCTTCCTGTGCAGGTGAACAAGACCAAGCTGAACAAGGTAGCGCTGCGGCATATTTCATGGTCCGAGGTCATTCACGAGGCTCGCATGTTGTTGTCACACGGCGACCTTGCCGATTCTCTTCAGGTATGGATTCTGAGCGAATTCGTCCGGTACCTGACGCACCCGAAGTCCGGCGCGACGGAGTTCGTCGACATGGGTCGCCATTGGGTGGCAGTTCGTGACTCCGTCACCGCCGGGACCCTCCGCGCGAGTGATGTCAAAGCGTTGTCGGTCGCGAACACGTGGGCGTCGCTGTCCAGGCACCTGGCTCTGCGGATGACCGCCGATCTCGGCGTTCCGGTGAAGCACCACCTCCCGAGAAAATTCAGCGGAGATCCCCAGGCGCGCAACGAGTACATCGTCGAGCAGCTCGTTGTCTCCGGGTGTCTCTCGGCCACATTGCGCATTCCGGATGCCGCCGGGGATGTCACTGTCGAAGCGGATATGCGTACCAACAAGATTCAGTGCAGTACCGCAGTCGACGCGCCGACCGACGGAACCGCGCTCCGGCGAGCGTCGTGGCTACTCAAGCAACTGAAGAACGCTCCCGCCGATATCTTGGTCGAAGCCGTGTTCGCAGACGCAAGCGAAATATCGTGCGAGAACCTGGCGACCGTGCGAGCGGATGCCAAATCGTTGACCGCAGGCCGATCCAGCGAATTGCAGTACTTCACGCTGACGTCACCGACCAAGATGGGCAGCAAGCGCTCGGGATCCGCGGCCGGCTTCATCGGTAGCGTGACCGACGGTCTCGACGCCTTCTATCGCGATGTCGTCCAACCTCTGAAGCCATGGGTCCCGTCGGCACCGGGAACGTCCCCGGTCGACACCGTGGTCGACTGACCGGACCAACTGCACCGAACCCCCGTCGTGTTGGTTAGTCTATCCCAACATAGGCAACGTTTGCCTAACTTGGATGATGGGGAAAGAATGCGGACCTTCAGAATTTCAACGACTCGAACGCGGGGATCTCGACGCACACTGGCGACGACATTCGCAGTGCTCTCGATGGTGGGCGTCACCGCGTTGAGCGGATGTTCCTCTTCGGACAACGAGCCGGGGGAGTCGAACACGACCACTTCGGAGTCCGGTTTCAGCTACGTGGACGGCCGCGGCGAAACCGTCGAACTCGACGCGGTGCCGTCACGCATCGTGGCCAGCGAACAGGCTGCCGCAGCGTTGATCCCGCTGGGCATCAAGCCGGTCGGCATCTGGGGAGGGAGCTCCTTCGAGTCGTCGATCCCGCTGCGCGGACTCGATCTCGACGGCATCGAAAGCGTGGGACAGGCATACGGCGACATCGACGTCGAACAGGTCGCGGCCCTCGACCCCGATGTGCTCATCACCGGCTGGTACGCCGGGGACGCCTACGGCGGCCTCGGTCTGGAAACATCCGACCTCGCCAACCAACTCGAGCAGGTCGCACCGTTCCTTGCTGTCTCCGCGCAGAAGCCCTCCTCCGAGACCCTGCAGGACTACGAGACACTGGCCACCGAACTCGGTGCCGACGTCGATACCGACGCAAACCGGGCCGACCGTGAGGCCTACGACTCCGCTGTCGCCGACCTGAAGGAAGCAATTGCTGCCAAGCCGGGTCTGACCGCGATGGCCATCTCCCCGTCGGACCAGTACTACGTCGCGATCAACGACGAGTTCCCCGAACTGCGTGACTACCAGAACTGGGGTCTGACGCTTCTCGAGTCCGACGTTCCCCGCGCCGCCGACTCGGGATCCTTCACGCCCGTGAGTTGGGAGAATGTCGGTCAGTATCAGCCGAATCTCATTCTGCTGGACACCCGTTCGTACTCGACCCCGCTGGCGGAACTGGAAGCCGACCGTCCGACCTGGGCCCTGGTCAACGCTGCGGAGGCCGGAAACATCGCCGACTGGACCACCGATGCGACCAACAACTACGCGAGCTACACCGCGCAGATCGTCGACCTGACGGCGGCGATCGACAAGACGACCGTCTAGATCCACAACTTTGGATCGAAGACCGAGTCGCTGCCCCCACCTCGGCACACCGAGGTGGGGGTACGTCATTCGATGCGAGCCCAGATGTAGTCGGCCACTCGTTGCCCGAACACAGACCAGTTGTGCGCCTGACCTAGCTGTGTATGCTCGAGGTCGACGGAGTGCACGTGCACGGTCCCGGTGATTCTGTCCTGCCACTGGCGGTCTCGGCGACGCTGCATCTCCAGGGGCGTTCCACGAGAAGCTCCGATCAGCAGCGCGTCGCCCGCATGGCGACCGACCGTCGGGGGAATCGACAGAGCGAGGTGCCGACCGAGGGTGCGCACCAACCGCTCCTGTACCTCGGAAGCGAAGCTCGACAGCAGCGGATCTGTCTGCATGTGGCGCCGAAAATTGTTCTGCGCCTCCTCTATGCCGTTCTGGGACAGATCCTCACGTTCGGCCGTGTCTGCGCCGGCGACGTCTGCGTAGGAATCGAGCAATACCAGCGACGCCACTTCTTCGCCCCGCTCGTGCAGACGCGCCGCGATCGCGTGTGCGAGCTGCCCTCCGAAAGACCATCCGAGCAGGTGATACGGACCGTGTGGTCGGACGGCTCGGATCCGCTCGACATGGTCGTCGACCAATGCCTCGATCGACGTCAACTCGATTGCGTCGTCGCCGCTCTGCAGCGCCGGATCCTGGATGGCGTACACCGATATCGAGGGATCGAGGAACCGCAAGGCTCCGATGTAGGACCAACTGAGACCGCCGGCAGGCTGCAGACAGAACACAGCGGGATCGCCGGCTCGACGCAACTCCACCAACGGTGCGAGCATGCCGTCTCCGCCACCGTCGATGACCGCACGTGCCAGACCCGCGACTGTCGGTTGCGCGTAGATGTCGCGCACACCGAGCTCGAGATCCACCGCGCGCAGACGAGACGCCAACCGGACAGCAGCCAGTGAATGCCCACCCAACGCGAAGAAGTCGTCGTCTCTACCGATCTCGGTCACGCCCAACACGTCGCGGACCGCATCGGCGATCAACGATTCGACATCGCCTCGCGGACGGTCCACCGGCTCGGCACTCTCCGACGGTGCAGGCAGCGCCGCGACGTCGAGCTTGCCGTTGACCGTCAGCGGCAGGCTGTCGACCACCTGGACCGATGCCGGGACCATGTAGCTCGGAATCAGTTCCCGTAGCCCGTCTTTGACCGATGACGCGGTGATATCCGACGCTTCCGGGCCGTCGACGAGGACGTACGCGGCCAGTTCCGTACTGCCGGCCCGCTCGAACACGGTCACCGCGGCGCGCACGATGCCGGGGAGCCGCTGCAGCGCGTCCTGTATCTCCCCGGTCTCGACACGGTGGCCCCTGATCTTCACCTGATTGTCGGCGCGGCCGTGATAGGAGATCAACCCGTCCGGGTCGCGCGATACCAGGTCACCGGTTCGATACATTCGAGAACCGTTGTTCGCGAACGGGTTTGCCACGAAACGTTCCGCAGTCAACCCGGGCCGCGCGTCGTATCCACGCGCGAGGCCTGCACCCGACAGATAGAGCTCGCCGATGACGCCGGGTGCCGACAGCCGCAATGCGGTGTCGAGCACATGCGCGGTGGTGTTCAGAATGGGCCGACCCAGTGTCGGCGTCGATCGGTCCTGCACGTCGGCACCGAGCGCGTTGATCGTGTACTCGGTGGGCCCGTAGAGGTTGTACCCTCCCGTTCCTGGTGCGTCTCGTAGGTCGGACCACAGGCGGTCTCCGACCGCTTCGCCGCCGAGCGAGACGAACACCAGACCCGCGGAGTCGTCGTCCCGCAGGGGCCTGTTCAGGCACCGCGGGCGGGCCAACAGGCCGGCATCGACGAGATGTTCACCGTAGGTCGGTGTGACGTCGAAGGCATCGATTCTCTCCGCATCGAAGTAGTCGAGGAGAATCGCCGGATCGCGTCGCGTCTGCTCGTCGATCACGTGCACCGTGTGGCCCTCCAACAGCCAGAACAATTGCTCCCACGATGCGTCGAACGAGAACGACGTGGTGTGCGCGATCGCCAACTGTCTGTGCCCGGCCCGGGCGACGACGGGCCCGAAGATTTCCTTGCGGTGGTTGACGAACATGTTCGTCAACCCGCTGTACGGGACTGCAACCCCTTTGGGACGCCCGGTCGATCCCGACGTGTAGATGATGTAGGCAAGCTGGTCGAGTCGCCGCGCGACATCGCCGGGTGCCGGCAGTCCGTTTGCGACACCGTCGACGTCGAGTTCGATGACGGCAGCGGACTGTTCGGTCGTGATGCTCTGCAGCTGTTCCGCCAGCGTGCTTGTCGTCAGAACGACGTGCGGGCGCGATTCGCGCACGATGTACTCGATGCGGTCGACGGGCATCTCGGTATCGACCGGAACGTAGGCAGCTCCTGCGGCGAAGACACCGAACAGCGCCTCGACCATGAGCTCGGTGCGGGGGAGGAAGAGCATGACCCGCGATTCCCCGACGACACCGTTCGATCGCAGCAGCGCACCGAGATTCAGCGCGCGTGAATGCAGATCGGCAAAGCTCCACCGAACATCCCCGGCCACCAGTGCCAGGTCGTTCGGTCGGTCTGCAGCGCGTGCGGCGAACAGATCCCACACCGTGTGCTCGGGTACAGCCGAGCCGAGTGCGCCCGAGTGTTGCCGCGTCCACGCGAGCTCACGCGGAGTGAGTAGAGCGATGCTCGCCGCCGCCTCGTCCGGTGCCGCAGTCAGCGCGGCCAACGCCGCCCGATAGGTGTCGGCAATCGCTGCTGCCCGGGCATCGTCGAGAGCGTCCCGTCGATGCATCATTCGTACCCGGGCACCGGACTCCACCGGCGCGACCACCACGGTCAGTGCGTAATGCGTTGCATCACTGAGCTTCTGGTCGATCACCCGAAGTGCGCCATCGGGACCCAGACGCTCGTCGGGCGGAACGACCGGGATGTTCTGGAAGACGAACAACGTATCGAACAATCCACGGTGCCCGGCGCACTCCTCCAGGTCGGACAGCGCGAGATACGGATGGGTCAGCAGGGGACGTCGCTTGTCCTGAATACGGGCCAGATGGTCACGAACGGCGAGAGCGGGATCGATGCGCACCCGCAGCGGGACCGTGTTGAACAGCAACCCCAGAAGCTCGTCGATACCGGGGATCTCGGCCGGCCGGCCGGACACCACAGTACCGAACACCACATCGTCCTGGCCGGTGAACTTCTGCAGAGTCAGTGCCCACGCAAGTTCGTACACGATGCTCGTCGTGACGCCGGTCTGCGCAGCGAGGTCCTTCACCTCTCGGGTGAGTGAGCGATCGAGATGGAAGACCGTCTCCGCCGAACCGGCCGGATCGACCGATGCCGCGCTGCGCCGGGGAGCGAGCAGAGTCGGCCCCGGCGTGCCTGCGAGCTGGCGTCGCCACATCTGCAGGCCGGCATCACGATCACGAGTTCTCAGCCACACCACGTAGTCGTCGTACGACGCACGGTGACCCGACTCGGTACTGCCGGGTCGGGTGTACTCGTCGAGGACGGCCCGTAGGAATCTCCAGATGGACCACCCGTCGAGGACGAGATGTTCGATGGTGAACACCAGTGCACTCCGGCCCTCGGGGAGCAGCGCCACGCCCAGTCGGACGAGCGGCGGCTGCACAGGGTCGAATCCCTGTGCAGCCTCGCGCCTTTCGAAGCGTGACAGCTCCACCTGAGCCGCATCGGCGTCGAGATGTCGCAGATCCGTCGTCGCCCAGGGCATCCGAACCGTCCTCGGCACTGCGGCAACGGTGCGCTCACCGAGCTGGACGTATCCAGCACCGACCTGCGGGTGCGCGGCGAGCACGGCGTCCGCGGCACGTCGCAACAGATCCGTGTCGAGTGAGCCGGAGAGTCGCATCACCGTCTGCGACAGGTAGATCCCCTCGCCCTGTCCGCCCAGCTGCTGATGGAAGAGAAGCCCGTCCTGCAACGACGTCGTCGGGTAAATCGCTCGCAGTGGGCCGAGAATCGACTCCACTGATCGACGCTCCCGCGGGTCGAGTCCGGCCATGTCGGTACTGCGATCGACGCCGTCCGCAAACGCGCTGTCCACCACCGGATTGACTCCGGAACCCATTGCGTTCACCCTGGTCGCGACGGCCGTCGCCAGGCGTGCGGCGACGTGGGCGACGTCGATATCGGCGAGGGCGGACACCGAACACGCGCACGACCACGATCCGGTCTCGGTTCGGAGGAACCTGACGTTTATCGCGGGTTCGGTGTCACTCTGTACGAGGTGATGTCCTTCGGCACTCGAAATGTGGATGCGGACCTGCAGATCGGCAGTCGGTAGGTCGTCGAACACGCCGGGGGTGTGTTCGCTGAGGTGCGCGGCCACTCCGAAGGATGCGGCGTGCTCGGGGTCGGCATCTGCGCCGAGCAGTGTGCCCGCGTCGATCACGACGGGTAGCCCGCGGCGCAGGCAACCCACTGTTCGGGAACCGTGTTCGACGTTTCGGTCTCGGTCGGATTCGTCGACCCACACCACCATCGACTCGTGTCCGGCGACCTCCGTGATCACCTCGCGCACCGACTCGAGGACAGCCGTCCGAGTCTCGACGATGCCGGGAAGTCCGGTCGTGGTCAGTGGTGCATAACTCTCGGCACCACCACTCGCGGGTGCTGTCGGGACGGAGAAGAGGGGCGTCGCTGTTTCTCGCCGGTCGATCACATTCACGGCCGCATCCACGACGTCGAGCCACGTCTCGGCGTGGTCGACGATCGAGAGGTCCTCTGCCAGGTCCTGATCGAGGCGTGCCCATCGTGCCGAGGAGCCGACCGCCACGTCGAACATCGATCGATCACTCGTCAATGCATCGAGAACGGACGGCCATGACTCCTCGTCGACCGCCGCGTGCGTCATCTCCACTCGCAGGGCACCTTCGCCCGTCCAACCGGCTCGAAGACCCCCGTTCGCGATAGCCCCGAATTCCGCTTCTGCACTGTGGATTCGAGACCGCTCGAGAATCTCCGTTGCCGTCAGAGAAGTACGCACCGGCATGTCACCGTCGGTGTCGAGTCCGGTGGAGAGCATGTCGTGCCGAAGGTGGAGGCCGATGAGCGTTGCCTGGGCACGGCGGATCTGCCTCTCGGACAGGGGGAGTGTGCGTGACCACCGGCCGGGGCGCGGCCGAGCGGGTATCGGGATCCGTTGCGGGGCCGAGTCGTTCGGACTGGTGGCCAGTTCGGAGATCCGCCGGTTCGGATCTGCGACGGCCTGAGCTGCGATCAGTGTCATGTCGTCCAGAATCGTTCGAATGGTTCTGTCCTCGAACAGTTCCCGGCGGTAGAGGATGTCGAATCCGAGTCGACCCGATTCACCTCGTGGACCGATGGCGGCGATCAGATCGAACTTTGCCGACGCGTCGTCCGGTGGGCGGAGGACTCCGTCTACGGGCCCCAGCGACACCGGTTTCGGTCGCGTGTCCACCTCGGCGATCATCACCTGGAACAGTGGATGCACTCCCGGCGTCCTCGCGGGCCGGAGCCACTCGACGACCTCGTGGAACGGGGTGGCGCGACGGTCGACACAGTCGAGCATCGAACTCCTGGTCCGCGCGATCAATTCGGTCACGGTGGGGTCGCCGGTGAGGTCGGTGGGCAGCACGATGGTGTTGACATAGAGCCCCACCGCATCGGTCAGCGCGTCCGGTGGTCGAGTATCGACGGCCGTGCCCATCGGGATCAGGTCGCCGCCGCCGTGGGCACGCAGTGCGAGAGCAGTGACGATCTGGAGAAAGATCAGTCGGCTGATGCGGTTCGTCGTGCAGAACTTCTCGATGTCGTCGGCGAGGAACGTGGGCAGCACCGTTTCGATCATCCGCCCCGCGGTGGACGGCACCTCGCTACGGGCGTGATCGAGCGGGAGATCGACGGGCTCGACGTACGGTGCAAGAGTGGACGTCCAGAACGGTCGATCTGCCGTGACGTCGATGGAGCCTTCGTCCTGCGCATACTGCGCGTAGTCCACCGCCGACGCGGGCCAGATCGGTTCCTCGCCTCGCGCACGCGCGTCGTACGCGATCCGGATGTCTTCCAACAGGATCGGCACCGAACCGCCGTCGGCGGCGATATGGTGCACCGTCAGGACCAATCGAGACCGGTCGTAGAGATCTGCGGCGAAGGGGATCTCGGCACCGAGGTCGAATGTGCGGGGGCTGTACGGCTCACCTCGACGGTCCGCTACCTCCACTGCGGCAGCGGGTTTCAGGTGGCGCAGCACCCTGCCGTCGTCGTTCGAGTGCACACTGCGCAGCGACGCATGGCGTGTCGCCACATCTGCCAGGGCATCGGCCAGGACGTCCAGATCCGGATCCGACGTCAGATCGAGGTGGATCGGCATGGTGTACGCATGGCGGTCCGTTTCCATCTGATCGAGGAACAGCATCCGCTGCTGTGCAGTCGACGCCGGCCCGGTACGTGCGGACGCGTGGGTGTTCGTCATCGGTGAACTCCTGATGCGAGGGTGCCGAGAAAGTGTTCCGCCACTGTCGACGCGGGAAGAGTGTCCGAGAGCGCGAGGTGATGCACGGACAGTTGGGCGGACCATCCGTCGCTCTCGTGTTTTTCGACATGGATGTGGAGCAACGGGCCGGTGTCGACATCGATCCCGTTCGCGACGCTCGCCGAATTCTCTTCACCTGCAACGTGCACGACGGTCTCGAGGTTCACCGCGTCGGGATGTATCTCGAAGGCTTTCCACAACCTGCGCCGGGAGCGGTCGATGCGGATGCGCAGTGCCGGGAACGTCTCCATCAGCGCTGTTGTCGACCGGCGCACCTCCCTGTCGAGGTCTACTGCGGTCAGATCGGAGCGGACGTCGAGCTCGACCCGAACCGTCTCGATGCGGGCGTCGATGTCCAGGCCCGACTTCACCGCGGTCCTGGCGAGATCGGGCAGCGGCACAGCGACATCGGCACGCGAAACATGCTCGTGGGAGGCATCTTTCGTCGCCCCGTCGTGCACCGCGGCCTCGGCGAGTGCGGCTACCGTGCGGAGATCGAAGATCTGCATCTCGGTGATACGCCAGCCGCGTCTGCGCGCGAGGGTGACCGTGCGAATCGCACTGATGCTGTCGCCGCCGACTCGAAAGAAGTCGTCGTCGATTCCCATGTCGTCGGCCTCGAGTCCCAGGGCTTCGGCGATGGAGGCACGGATCGCGATCTCGCTGTCGGTCGTCGGTACTCGATCACTCGATGGCGAGACCTGGAATTCGATGGGGGGAAGGCCGTTGCGGTCGAGCTTGCCGCTCGAGGTCAGCGGGAGCTCGTCCAGGATTGCGATACGAGCCGGAATCCACGACGCGGGGAGGATCCGGGTGACCGTGAGGCCAATATCGTTCTCGAGCAGGGTCGTTCCGGCATCTGCGACGACGTATCCGACGAGTCGCGGCCCGGCTGCCGTGCTCTGTTGGGCCGCGGCGCTCGACCGGACGCCCGGATGGGCGCGAAGCGCGGCCTCGACCTCGGCCAATTCGATACGTTGGCCGGCCAGCTTGATCTGGCCGTCGGTGCGGCCGAGATACTCGATACTGCCGTCACGTCGTTGCCGCGCACGGTCGCCGGAGTGGTACAGGCGGGCACCGGGGACGTCGGCCCGGGGGTCGGCCACGAACCTGCTCGCGGTCAGCGCGGTCTTGTTGTGGTACCCGCGGGCCAGTTGCGTTCCCCCGAGGTAGAGATCTCCCTCGGCACCGGGCAGCACCTCGGCGAGCGTGTGATCGAGTATGCGGCAGTAGGTGTTCCACACCGGCGTGCCGATCGCGACGGACAGCCCTGCGACCGGTCCGCCCGCCGAGACGTTCTCGGCGGTCACGTCGATCGCCGCTTCGGTGGGGCCGTACAGGTTCAGCAGGGTCGCCCGCGGGAAGACGGTGGCCACCGACTGCGCATGCTGCGCTGTCAACGGCTCGCCGCTGCAGACGATCAGCCGCAGCGCACTGGCGTCGAGGACAGGGTTCGCGGGTTCGGACGTCGCCGTGGTGAGGAATTCGCCGAGCATCGAGGGAACGAAGTGGACGATGCTCACTCCGTGCGTCGTGATGAGGTCCGCCAGCCGCCGTGGATCTCGGTGGCCGCCGTCTTCCACCACGACGACCGACGTTCCGGTGACGAACGGCAGAAAGATCTCCCAGCCCGAGACGTCGAACGACGCGGGGGTCTTCTGCAGGAATACGTCCGTATCGGTGATCTCGTGATGTTCTGCGGCCCAGAGGACGCGGTTCACGATGGCCGAATGGGACACCGCGACGCCCTTCGGTCGTCCGGTCGAACCCGAGGTGTAGAGAACGTACGCCGGATGATCACCGCGCAGCGGGCGTCGGCGTTCGTTCTCGACGACCGGATGTGTAGGAAGTTCGGCCAGACGAGTGGCCACCGCTGGGTCGGCGAGGTCGATCAGGGGCACATCCGAATCGGAGAAACGTGCAGCGATATCGGCGGTGGTGACGATCGCGGCGGCGCCGGAGTCTTCGAGCAGGTAGCGAAGCCGTGATTGGGGCAGCGCTGGATCGAGTGGCACGTAGGCGGCTCCCGAGAAGGTCACGGCGAGGATCGTGACGATCAGCTCGGGTGACCGATCGAGTGCGACCGCCACGACGTCCTCGGGTCCATGACCGGAGTCGATGATCAACCGTGCCAATGCGGCCGCCTCGCCGAGGACTGTTCTCAGGTCTCGGCGACAATTTTCGAATATCAGCGCCGCGCCGTCCACCGGGGATGCGCGAGTGATGATTCGGTCGAGCGTCAGGCCGGGTTCGATGTCTCGTCGAGCGCCGGAGAGTCGCGACAGCGTGGTGTGATCCTGGGCGTCGAGCAGATCCACCGCGTCGACCTGCAGGTCCAGCGAGGCCGGCATACGCTGCAACACCGTTTCGAGTCGCCGCATCAGTGCGTCGGCGGCGTCGGTGTCGACGACGTCGGTTGCGTACTCGACAGCAAGACCGACGGCCGAATCGTTCTCGTACAGAGTGATACTCACGTCGTACTTGGCCGTACCGGTGTCGACGGGCAGCCGTTCGGTGACCAGGTCGCCGAGAGCCAGCGTGCCCCCGCCGTCCCGGTGTGGTTGGTGGACCACCATCACGCGCACCGGAGGCTGCTCGCGCAGCGCCGGCACCGCAGCCACGACCTCCTCGTACGGTGCCCTCGAATGCGCGAGCGCGTGCAGCGTCTGGTCCCTGGTACGCGCGAACACTTCTCGTAGCGTGGGGTTTCCGCGTAGATCTGCTCGCAGCAGCACGGTGTTCAGGTGGAAACCCACTTCGTCGCTCGTGTCGTCGCGGCCTGTTTGAGGGGACCTGATCGACATCGGCGACGCCGTGAGGAACTGCTCACCCGATCCGCACGCGCGCAGTGCGATCGCCGTCGCAACCTGAGTGGCCATGTACATGCTCGCCCCGCACTCGCGCGCCGTGGACCGCACGGCCGCTGCGACGTCGTCGGCAACGACGCGCCTGATCGTCCGCCCGGTCCGTGCGCCGGTATGGCGGGCAGCGCGCCAGCCCGGTACGTCCAGGACCGGCGGTAATGGAGTCAGATGTGCTCGCCACGAGGCGATCTCGGACTCGTGATCCTCCTCGAACACCGCCGTCGGGGGCGGTGCTGTGCCCAGGTCGCGCGGTGTTCGGCCGGCCTCGCGCGCAGCGTAGGCGCGCGAGAGGGTGCGCAGCAAAGCCGGCTCCGACCATTCGTCCGTCGCGATGTGATGCACGGCGAGAACGAGTGTTGCGCAGTCCTGCTCGTCGTCGTGAACGAACACGCCGGCGCGCAGCGCAATCGACTCCGAGGGATCGAATCGTTCCTGCAGGAACTGCTCGATCGCCTGCGCCACCTTCGATGACGACACGGCGTGACGTCGCAGGGCAGGGGCCGAGCGTTCGTCACTCGGGTCGAGGATCTCGACCGTCAGTGCTCCGTCGTTCTCGACGTACAACGACCGCAGAGATCGATGACGTGCGGTGACGTCGGCGAGTGCCTGTTCGAGAGCGGAGAGGTCGAGTGAACCGGCGACCCGGAACACCAGCGGTACCGTGTAAGTTCCGCCGTGTCCACTGAGTCTGTCCGCCAACCACATTCGACGCTCACCGGCGTTCATCGGCCGGGTGCGCGTGTCGATGTCGACCGTCTCGTCGATGTTCGGTTCACTGTCGGCGCACGGCGGCTGGTCCGCTGCGTCCAAGTAGGCGGACAGAGTCGCGACCGTCGGGTGATCGAACACCGCTCGCACCGATATCCGTAGGTTCAGATCCCGATTGACCCGGGTCACCAGACGCATCGCGGCCAGCGAATCTCCGCCGAGGGCAAAGAAGTCGCTGTCGGGTCCGATGGAATCCATGAGTGCCTGCGAGCCGGCTTCGCGACCGAGCAAGGCCGCGATGTGTTCGGCCAATCGCCGTTGACCGTCGGTCAGCGGGCCCGCCGGCGCACCTCCGACATCCGGGACGGGCAGGGCGCGGCGGTCGACCTTACCGTTGACGGTCGTGGGAAACGCCTCGAGCACCATCAGATGTGCGGGAATCATGTGCTGGGGCAGCAACGTCGTCAGATGCGCGAGAACACTGCGAGAAAGGTTGTCCGAGTTCGGGTTCGCGTCGTCCGTGGGGACCATGTAGCCGCACAGAACGGGTGTTGCCGCTGCGTGCACGAGCACGACGGCAGCGCGAACCTGGGGATGAGTGGCCGCGGCGGCTTCGATCTCTTCGAGTTCCACCCGCATCCCGCGGATCTTGACCTGGTTGTCCGCTCGGCCGAGGAAGTCGAGTGTTCCACCTTCCGTCCATCGAGCGCGGTCACCCGTTCGATAGGCGCGGCCGCCGGCCTCGAGGGCGAAGGGGTCTGCGACGAATCTCGCGGCAGTCATGTCCGATGCGCCGACGTAGCCGCGCCCGAGCAGGTCACCCGCCGCGTAGAGCTCGCCGCCCATGCCCACGGGGAGTGGTCGCAGGCGGTCGTCGAGCACATACAACCGGCAACCCGGATTCGGTTGTCCGATCGAGGTGGAGATTCGGTCCGATCCGGTCCCGTCGTACACCACGTGCGAGACCCCGATCGTCGCCTCGGCCGGCCCGTACCCGTGGTACAGGGTCCCGGTCATGCGAGACCGGAACCGCGAGAACAACTCCGGAGTGAGAACTTCGCCGCCGCACCAGACGTGACGAACCCCTGCCATCGCGTCGGTCCCAGCGCTGGTCTCGAGGAGCACGTCGAGCATGGAGGCGACGAGATACACGAAGGTCACGCGCTCACGGGATATCAACTCCAGCAACCGCTGCGGGTCCCGATCCTCTCCCGGTCCCGCTACGACGACGGTTCCTCCCGAGCACAGCGGGAGCAGTAGCTCGTTGATCGAAATATCGAATGCGAGTGGAGCTTTGAAGAGGCTGGCATCACCCGGGCCCACCTTCAGGATGTGCTCGATCTGCCACTTCATCCGGCTGGCGATGGCCTCGTGCCGGATCATGGCCCCTTTCGGCCGACCCGTCGAGCCCGAGGTGAAGATGACGTATGCCAGGCCGGCTCCGTGACGGACCACTCCCGACGGCGGGGTGACCGGTCGGCTCTCGTGCTCCCATCGGTCGAGGGCCACCGCTATCGACAGCACCCCCGTGTCCTCGTTCGACTCCGAGCTTCCTGGACCGCGCAATGCCACGCCGATGTTCGCGTCACGGACCACCGCAGCCCTGCGGGCCTGGGGCCATTGCGGGTCGAATGGGACGAACGCTGCTCCTGCCGCGAGAACGGCCATGACGGAGACGACCATCTCGGCGGACCGAGTCATGTCGATGGCCACACGTGCTTCCGGTCCGATTCCCGCCACCACCAACGAGTGCGCGAGTTGGCTCGAGCGGTGACTCAACTCGGCGTAGGTCAGACGGGTTGGGCCGGCAACGACGGCGGTCGCGTCACCTGTCCGCGCCGCCCACTTCTCGAACATCTGCACGACGTCTTGCTCGGCGAGGCAGTGACCGGTCTGGTTGACGTCGGTGACGAGCGTCTGCAGCTGCTGCGAGGATGCGAGGGGCAACGAGTCGATCGGAGCATCGGGTGCGGTGGTCGCGGCATCGAGAAAGACCGCCAGCGCGTGCGCATGGGCTCGGATCTCCGTCTCTGCGCCGGCACCTCGTAGTTCCATTGCCAGCCACGAACTTCGAGGGTTCGCACGGTCGATGGTGCCCTCGACCACGAACTCGAGGTCCGTCACAGGCCCGAGCCAGTTCTGACGCAGTCGCGCGCGCTCGCCTCCGAACATCGAGTCACGTTCGGCCACAAGAACATTGATTCCCGGAGCGATCAGCGCAGAGTCTCCTCGCCGCAGCCGGAGCAGCTCGGTCACCACATCGGGTGCGACCGCGGTGTGAGGTCGCATCCGCGTCAAGGTGGAATCGACGTCCGTCAGCACGTCGACGACGGTCCAGCCCTCGTGTTCGAGCACGAACGGCACGACGGTCGAGGTCATTGCGATCGGAGATTCCGCCGGGGCACGGCCGGCGATTGCCAAGCGAATGGGTTGCCGCCCTGCGGGTCTCGTCGTTGCGGCGTATGCGCCGAGGAGACCGACGAGCGTGCGGCGCGGCGACGTGCGCGAGCGATCGGTCAACGCGAGCACGCGGTCGACGAAGTTCTCCGGTAACTCGACTGCGATGTGCGACACCGTCAGTCCTGTGTGCTCGAGCAGACCCTGATCTTCGGGCAGACTCGTGACCACCGCATCCCAGTAGTCGCGGTCGTCGTTCGGTGAGGCGGTGTCGGTGCGAGGACGCGTGGATCGGTCCGTCCGAACATCGTTGTAGACGTCGGCGACCCGTTCTGTGAGTGCGGTGACCGAAAGGCCGTCGATCACGATGTGGTGGTAGGCCTGGATCCACCACAGCCGCCCGTCTTCTGCGGCGGCGACGATGTGGTGATGCATCGGGCCGGTGTCCGACGACCCGATCCTGGACCGAGCCTCGGTGACGAGGGAATCGATGTGCGTGTCCGATCCGGACGTTGCACGTGTCTCGATGCGTCCGGGCGCCGCGTCGACGATGTCGAGGTCACCGTCCGGGGACGGCGCGAATGCGCGATCGAGATGCGGCAACCCGGCGAGCGTGGCTGACACCGCACTGTGAAGACGCACGGGGTCGGTGGTCGTGGGAAGCTCGAGTCGCCACGCCAGCGAGTACGTGCCCTCGCCGGCGTCGATCTGCGCGGCGGTCCAGACGGCTCTCTGTGCGGGGGTGATTCGAGGTGCGTCGAGCATGGTCATCCGGGTCTCCTCGTCGTGGGTGCGTCTACTCGACATCTGTTCTGCCCGACCATGCCGACCAGAGACGCGCATATCGGCCGTCTGCTGTCACGAGATCGGAGTGGGTGCCGGATTCAACGACACGGCCGTGCTCGAGCACCACGACCGTGTCTGCTGCCACGGCCTGCGTCAGCCGGTGCGCCACGATCACCGTGGTCCGGCCCTCGGTCGCTGCCGATGCGGCGTCTTCGAGCAGGCGGGCTCCGCTACTGCCGGCCTCCGCGGTCGCTTCGTCGAGTATTGCGACCGGGGGATCGGACAGGATCAGTCTCGCCAGTGCGAGCTGCTGCCCTTGGGATGCACTGAGCGGATGCCCGTTCTCCCCGATGCGTGTGTCGAGGCCCTCCGGAAGAGCCCGGACCCAGTCGGCAGCTCGGACCCGAGTGAGGGCGTCCCACAGAGCGGAGTCGTCGGCATCCGCGTCCGCGAGCCTCAGATCGTCGGCGAGAGGGCCGGCACTGACGTGGACGTCCTGCGAAAGGATCGCGATGTGCCGCCTGAGTCGGTCGGTACCGAGATCACGTAACGGGATGCCGCCCAACGTGATCGAGCCGCGGTCGGGCTCGAGGGACCCTGCTGCGAGAAGCGCGGCAGTCGTCTTTCCGGCACCGGTCGAGCCGACCACTGCCACCGTACTTCCGGCGGGAACGCTGAGCGAAATGCCGTGCAGAACGTCGCCCCCGGTGGAGTAGGCGTACGTGACGTCGGATAGTTCCAACGTCGCGTCGACAGGTTCGGCGTCGATCCCTGTCGTTCGTGTCGATGCCATGTCGACCACGCCGACGAGACGATCGAGGCTGGCACCGGCGGATTGGATATCGTCGAACAGGAACAGCACGGTACCGAGCGGGTTGAACAGTCGATGGAACATCAACGTTGCAGCGGTGACTGCGCCCAGAGTCACGAGATCGCCTCTGAACAAAAAGAACCCGGTATTCAGGATGATGGTGAGACCCACCAGTTCCGCGCGGTTCTCCTTGCCGACGAAGCGAGTCAGCAGTGTGAACGTCGCGATGGAAAAGTCCCTGGCCCGTTCGGATTCCGTCTCCACGGACGCGACAGCAGTGTCTTCGCGGCGGTACGCGCGCACCGTGCGCGCGCCTTGGATGTTGCTGATGAGCGCCTGCGAACGGTCGCCCATCGCGGCCCGTTCGGCTGCGTAGAGAGGCCCGCTGCGCGGCAGATACCACCGAAGAGCGGTGACGTACAACGGTAGTGCCAAACTGCCGGCCAGCCCGAGACGCCAGTCGATGCCGTACATCGTCACGACGGACACCCCGATCAACAACACCGCGTTCACCACGGCGGGGAGTACGCCGTTGACGGCGCGGGTCACCTGGGACACGTCATCGCTGATGCGCGAGAGCACATCTCCGCGTCCCGCTCGTTCCACCGTGCGAGTGGGGAGCGCGAGAACTCGGGTCACCACCTGCTCGCGCAGCTGTGCCACCACGCCTTCGCCCAGTTTCGCCACGAGGTAAGCCATCAGCCCGGCGAACACCCCGTTGACGCCTGCGGCGATCATGACCAGAACCACCACCATCACGATCCGGCCCGGCGGCGCGCCCGCGACGACCTCGTCGACGAGCCGACCGAGAATCAGGATCGGTGCCAGAGCCGATACGGCGGAGACGACGCCGACGAACGGAGTGAGTGCAACGAGCCCTGGTCTGGCCGCGAGTTGTCCGCGTAGCCACGACCACGATCGTCCGGCGGTTGCGATGGGCAGACGGGTGTCGTCGGTCATCGCAGCACCGCCTCCGAATAGCCCTCGGCCCGTTCGAGAAGAACGGAATGGGGTGCGTCCGCCGCGATTCGCCCGTCACGTATCACCACCACCCGGTGAGCCACGGACAGCAATGCAGGACTGCTGGTCACGATGATCGTCGTTTTCGGGGTCCGTACGTTGGGCCCGTGACGAAGAGTCGCGATACCCCGAGCGATGGTGTGTTCGGTGACCGAGTCGACTGCGGTGGTCGGTTCGTGCAACACCAGTACGGGAGGCTCGGCGAACAGGGCCCGTGCCAGCGCGATGCGTTGTCGTTGTCCCCCGGACAGATTGGCGCCCCTCTCGGTCAGCCGCTGTTCGAGACCGTCGGTGTGACTGTCGACGATCTGGTCTGCGCCCGAGGCGCGAAGCGCTCCGTCGAGCTGTCGGTCGGTGTATCCGCGTCCGGCGGTGATGTTGTTCTTCACCGTGTCGGCGAACAGGTCGGAGACGTGTGGTTCGACCACGATTGCCGCTCGGACCTGCGCGAGTTCGATGTCGCGGGTGGGCGTGCCTGCGAGCAGAACCTCGCCGCTGACGTCGGCAGCCGAAACCTGCCCGGACAGAACGGCCACGATCGACTCGGCGTCCTCGGACCCGTACGCCAGGATTCCGACTGTCTCCCCAGCCGCGATGTCGAGGTCGATCTTCTGCAAGGACCGGTGCGTGACGCCGCGGAGGCCGAGATCGAGCCGCTTGCCGGTGATGTTTTGGTTGCCGTGGTGCAGAATTCGATCCGCTCCCAGTACCAGGGCGACGCGATCGGCGGACGCCCGCGCCCGCGCGATGATCGCCGGGGTGGAGGACAACACACCCAGTGGTTCGATGAGGAATTGCGCCAGACCGACGACGGCAATCAATTCTCCGACGGTGATGCGTCCGATGAGAGCGAAGTAGCCGGCAAGCCCCGCGACGGATGCAGCAACCACCGCGCTCACGCCGGTGGTGATCCCCGATTGCGTCGCCAGCGATCTCGCCGTGAGCAGTGCTGCGCCGAGGGCTTTCGCGCTCGCTTGTCGATAGCGCGTCGCCGCTACGGTTTCCGCGCCGATACCTTCGATCGACCGATGCCCGCTGACGAGGTCGGTGGCCAGCGCAGTCGCCTCGGCGACCGTTCGCTGCTGCTCGGCCGCCCGCCTGGTCACCCGCGGTGCGACGAGCTGAAGCACGGCGACGAAGATCGGGGTGCCGATGAAGATGGCGAGTCCCAACGGCACGTCGATGACCATCAACGCAATGGCCGTGGCGACGACGGCGGTGGCAGCGGCCGCGATGCGCGGGAACAGATCCAGGAACCATGCCGACTGTTCGGCGTCGGTACTGGAAATGGTCAGTAGCTCACCACCCCGCAGAGTTGTGTCCAGGCCGCGCGGATCGAGAATTCGACCGGTGACCTCCATTCGTATGCGGTGCGCCTCGTGCTGCAGAGCGACGTTGAGGAACCGCATACCGAACTGGTAAGCCGTTGTCAGACAGAGAAACAACGCTGCAAGTCCGACGATCGAGAGGACGAACCAGGGGACGTCGCCCGAGGAGATCGCCGAGTCGATGATCCACCCCAACGCGATCGGAACTGCAGTCTCGGCAAGCTGGTGGATGCAGATGAGCAGTGTTCCGATGCTCACTCTGCGCTTGTTGCGCGTCAGTGTTCGACGGATGATTTGCCCGCCTGTCACGTCGTCCTTCATGCCGTGGGCGTGAGGTAGCCGCCGCCGGTCACGAAATAGTCGAGCGCATCGACATCGTCCCCATTTTCCGTGCGCACGCGATCTATGACGAGTCCGTGGTTGGTGCCGCGGTGGGCGTCGGGGCCGGACACGATCACCATTCCCGCGCCCTCCCTGATGAATATCCGACCGGGTGTTCCGCCGTAGATACCGTCCGAGACGTGAGCGGTGATGATTCGAAGCTTTCGGCCTTTGTGGAAGGTGTAGGCGTTGGGATAAGGATCGGACATCGCACGAACCAATCTGTCCAGGTCCTCGGCGGGCCAAGTCCAGTCGATGCAGCTGTCCGACTCGTGTCGTTTGTGGAAGAACGTTCGTTTCGTCAGATCCTGCGGAGTCCATGTGGCGGTGCCGTTCTCGATACTCTCGAGTGCGTCCAGCAGTACCTCGGGGATCAAGTCGATCGTCGCCTCGACGAGATCGGTGGAGGTGTCCCTCGGTCCGATCGGAACCGCCCGTTGGGTGATGACATCGCCGGTGTCGAGTTCGCCGTCCATTCGGTGCGCCGTCAGTCCGGTCTCGGCGGCACCACTGATCAGCGCCCAGATCACCGGAGAAAATCCGGTGAAGGCGGGAAGCAGTGAGTCGTGCAGGTTGACCGTGCCGTGCGGAGGCATCGCGAAGATCTCGGGAGGCAACCAGGTCCGCCAGTTGTTCGCAACGATGATGTCCGGTGCCCACAGCTGCAGACGTTCCTCCAGCGCTTTGTCGGGACGCTTCGCCAAGTACACCTCGATGCCGTGATTGCGTGCGAGATCTTCGACGGAATCGGACCAAATGCTCTCGTACGCTTGCTCGCTGACCGGATGCGTCACTACCGCGACGACGTCGTGGCGTGAATCCACGAGCGTCTGCAACGTCTTGTGACCCCAAGTCTGGAAACCGAACAGCACTACCCGCATTGGCTCATCTCCATGTCTCTGCTCCGACGAAGTGGCACAGTGCCTCGCCTTGTACGTGGCCACCGAGGATTCACGTCGTACGCGATCGATCACCCCGAGCCGATAGTTAGGCTAGCCTACCATCAACTACAGGTTCGGGTGGGTTGGCGAAGTGGCCCCGAGCTGCAGAGACGTCGACGAAAAAGCCCAGTTGGGACGCGGTGTGACGACGGTTCGATCGAATCTTCCGGCGGTGCCGCGATTGAACGTGTCGAACTCTGGGCACAGAGGAAGAATGACAGACAACACGAAAGTCACAGTCGAACGAACCATAGAAGCTCCCGTCGACGCTGTATTCGACGTGCTGACCAACCCCGAGCGGCATCAGGCGCTCGATGGATCAGGCTTCGTACGAAGTGTCGACCACGCCGACCGGATTCAGAAGGTCGGCGAGAAGTTCACGATGAACATGCAGGGCGATCACATGGGCGGCGAGTACCAGACCGACAACCATGTGACGGGCTACATCAAGGACAAGCTGGTCGCATGGACGACGGCACCCGCAGGCAACGAGCCTCCCGGCTGGGAGTGGCTGTGGGAGCTCGAGTCTCAGGGCCCGAACGAGACGCTGGTCCGTCATACCTACGACTGGTCCAAGGTCACGGACAAGAAGTTGCTCGAGCAGATCAAGTTCCCTCTGGTCACCGAGGATCAGCTGAACGACACACTGGGTCGCCTCGCGGTCGAAGCGACGTCCTGATCAGACTGTAACGCTGAGTCGCAGCTCTCGACTCAGCCGTAAAACGTTGTGGCGTCGACACTCTCTATCGGCATCCAACGCCGCGGGGAGTCCGTCGACGTGGAAGTGGCCGTGCGGTCGACTCCACGGCGAAGCTCGCGGGAACCTTCGGCAGCTTGTTCGCTACGAGTTCGGTGCGCGCCTCGTCGGGGAGGTCGGCGTCCGGTGAGGCTTCGCTGCATGCGATCTCGTTTGACAATTTCGAAAAATGCTGTCCTACAGCATTATCGAGCTCGTCCCGCACGATGGATCGGATCAAGATTGTTCACGAGAACACCACCAGGTTGTGCGGCCGCCCACCGTTCCGCGTGCCATCGGGGCACCACATCGTGGGCACGCCGCATCGGTTTTTCGGAACGGAATGATCTCCCCGGTGTGCACTCCACCTTTCTTCGTGGCCGATCGAACCGCGCGACGCAGAACAACGCGAAGCTCGTCGAGCTACTCCGTCGTGAGCGTGTTTGCCCGCCTGGACGGGGATTGCTCGCTCTGCCACAGCACCTCGTCGGCCAGTAGATTGCCGACCCCCGCTATCGCCGCTTGATCGAGCAGTCGTGCCTTGAGAGGTGCACCGCTGGAACCGATTCGGTGGCGGAAATCGTCGCGCGTGATCTCCGCGGCATCCGGACCGAGAGCGTCGATGTCGGGTTCGAGTCGAACCCGGCCGAGGCGGCGCTTGTCGAAGAGCCGGAGCTGTCCACCGTCGTCGAACGTCATGGAGAACCGAGTCCACTCCGGCTTGTCGGTCGGGCGCTCGCCGACATGGGGATCGCCGCCTCCGTACTGCGACGTCCGCTCGCCGTCGGGAGCGGTGACGATGACGCGTCCGCCCATGCCCAGGTGTATGCCGAGGGTCGGCCCGCTCGAGCCGTCGGCCGTGACGGTCTCGCACCACATCGCCTTACCGCGTCGACGAGCCTCGGTGAGTTTCCCGCCGATCAGTGCGCCGGCAATATCGCCCGGCATATGAGGTCGGCACTCGAACGTGTCGGTGTCATCGATGTCGACGATGACGCGACCGAGAGCTTTCTCGACGACCTGTCGGGCGTTTTCGACTTCGGGTAGTTCCGGCATGCATCCGGTGTACCCACTTCGTCGACACTATGCGCGGGTGCCGCCATCGGTCATTCGGCTCGTTCGTCTTCCTTCGCGGGCACCAGCGGACCCAGTTCGGCATCGAGCACCTTCTGCACGACGCGCATCGCAGCCAGCGCCGCAGGCGCACCGCAGTACCCCGCCGTGTGGACGACAGTTTCGGTGATTTCAGTTCGGGTGAGGCCGTTGCGGAGAGCTCCGCGTACGTGTCCTGCGAGTTCCTCGTGGGCGCGTAGCGCGATGAGGATGCCGAGGTTGAGCAGGCTCCGACTGCGGTTGTCGAGGCCGGGCCGCGTCCACACGCCGCCCCACACGGTGTCGGTGACGAAGTCCTGCAGGGCAGCGGAGTCGGTGTCGGCGGCACTGGCAAACGCCTTCTCGACGTACTCGTGGCCCATCACGTTTCGACGGACCTCGAGCCCGTCCTCGAAGCGCGGACCCCTGTTCCGGCTCGTGGCCTCGTCGTCGATCATGGTGGTTTCTCTCCTTCGTCTGCGTGTCGACAGATCGTGGCCGGGGTTCCAGCGGAACCTCAGGCCGAAGCGAAGTCGGTCACGGCTCGCTCTGTTCGGTGTGCGTTCGTGGATCACCGTGATCACGGGGAGTGATGCCACGCTCGCGCGGCGAGCCCATGAAGGCCGATCCTCCGACAGCGCTTTCGATTCCGTGAAAACGGCCGCGCCGCATGCGCGAGCGAAGTAAGCGTGCGATCAATACGAAGGCACCCAGAACGACTGCGAAGCCTGCGACCACGGCAAAGACTGCCAACGATGTGTCCATGATGTCTCCGATCCTCATCCTCGAATCCCGACCGGCCTCTGTCGATTATGAGACCTGGGACCTGCTCGGGTGGTGGAACCGGGACGTAGGTGTCTTTCGCTCCGCTCAGCGCAGAGACACTGTCCCTCCGTCACGGTCGTCGCGCGCAGGTTGTGTGTCGTCGGAGACTTGTTCTGTACGAGTTGCTTCGAGGAACAGCTGAAGAAAGGAAGAATGCTCGCCCCGTTCCTGCGAGGGCCTTCCCACTCGGGGGCCTTCCGATGCCTTCGACATATCGATTCGCGTTCCTCCCGTGTCTGCGATCAACAATCTCAGATTCTGAATAGTCAAGCAACTGAGATAGTAGATACAAAGCGCGGTACTAAGTGAAAGATCGGCGACATGCGGCGACCGAGCGACTCCTAACGGTGTGCGTGGGCGGCGAGGGTGCCCAAGAGCTGCAACGCATCGGCCGAGGGGGTGTTCGGTTCGGCGTGATAAGCAACCAGGGTCTGGCCATCGGTACCCGCAACGGTCAGTTTCTCGTGCCGAAGGTCGAGGGGGCCGACCTCGGGGTGATCTAGAAGGCTGGTGCCGCCCGTTCTCAGGTGTACGTCATGGCGCGCCCACAGCTGCCTGAACACCGCGCTCGCGATCGACAGTTCGCCGACCAGTGCGGTGAGAACCTCGTCGTCGAGATGCGTCGCCGAGACAGCCCGAATTCCAGCCACGGCGTCGGTGGTGACGCGGCTCCAGTCGCGGTGCAACTCTCGCTCGTCGGCATCGAGAAATACCGCACGGAGCAGGTTGACCCCGGGGGAGTTGTTGGGAGACAACGCCGTTGCCATTCGATTCGCGGCCAGCACCGTGAAGCGGCGATCGTGAATCAACGCCGGCATCGGCAACGCGTCGAGAAACCGAAGAGTTCCGGCCGACACTCGCTCCCTCCTCCTCGCTGGACGGCGAGCCGATGTAGGGGGAGTGCCCAGAGCGTGCAGGTATGCAGTGCTGTCGGCGTCGAGACGCAACACCGCGGCCAGGGCGTCGAGCACCTGCGTCGACGGAGTCTGGTTGCGGCCTTGCTCGAGCCGAACGTAGTAATCGGTGCTGATTCCCGCGAGCATCGCGACCTCCTCGCGGCGCAGTCCGCGAACGCGACGCCTCCCACCACCGATGAGGCCCACATCCTCGGGTTCGAGCTGCTCGCGGCGCGCTCGAAGGTACCCACCGAGCGCCTCGTGGTTGTCCATCGCTCCACCGTAGATCCGGAACCCGGGTGATGAGTAGCCCGCAGAAACCCAGGATGCCGCGGGCTCGTGATGGTCCCCGGGAGCACCTCACTCTGAGAGTGCCGCACACAGCGGCTTCACGAGAAGGAGTTCGATATGACGAGAGTCGTCACACCGTTCGGTGCCGGCGCCACCGCCGACGAGGTCAGCGAAGGCATCGATCTGTCAGGCAATCGCGCCATCGTCACCGGGGGCGCGTCGGGCATCGGGATCGAGACCGCTCGGACGCTCGCTCGCCGCGGAGCACGGGTCACCCTCGCTGTCCGCGACGTCGTCGCCGCCAGGAGAGTTGCCGCGGAGATCGTCGCCGACACCGAATATTCCGAGATAGACGTACGCGAGCTCGACCTCACCGACACCGCATCGGTGAGAGCATTCGTCGACGCGTGGGACGAGCCCCTGGATCTGCTCGTCAACAACGCGGGTGTCATGGCCATCCAAGAGCTGACCCTGGTCGAGAACACGTGGGAAAGGCAGTTCGCGACCAATTTCCTCGGCCACTTCGCCCTCACGACAGGCCTTCACGACGCCCTGCGGCTCGCCGACGGCGCGCGGGTGGTGTCGGTGTCTTCCTCGGCTCACCTGTTCTCGCCGGTAGTGTTCGACGACATCGACTTTCGCTTCCGGCCCTACGACCCGCTGCAGGCCTACGGACAGTCCAAGACTGCCGTCGTTCTGTTCGGAGTGGCCGCGACCTCACGGTGGGCGGACGACGGAATCACGGTCAACTCCGTGAACCCGGGAGTAATCGCGACCTCTCTGCAACGCCATGTCGGTGGCACGCTCGCCACTCCCATCGAACTACAGAAGACGCCAGCGCAAGGCGCGTCGACATCTGTGATGGTCGCTACCAGTGGACAACTGGATGGCATCGGTGGCCGCTACTTCAACGACAATCAGGAAGCGATCGCCGTCGATCACAGACCTACCGACATCACTCAACTGGCGAACTCCGTGGCCTCGTACGCCCTCGATCTCGATGTCGCCGAACGGCTCTGGGCCATTGCGGCCCGTGCCGTCGAATGACGATTACATCCCAGCGGCGGTAGGCGGCTCGATCAGCATCCTCTTCATCACCTTGCCGGTCGCGGTTCGGGGCAGTTCGTCGAGGAATGTGATGTCACGGGGAACGCAGAAGCGGCTCAAACGGTTTCGGATGTAGGCGCGCACCATGTCCGCATCGAGGCCTGCTGATCCGCGGCCGACGACGAATGCGGCCAAACGCTGTCCGTATTCGCTGTCGGGCACACCGACGACCGCGACCTCGCCGACCTGAGGAAGATTGGCGATGGCATCCTCGACGGGGCCGGGAAAGACGTTCTCGCCTCCGGAAATGATCATCTCGTCGTCCCTGCCGCAGACGAACAGCCGCCCGTTGCAGTCGATGTACCCCAGGTCGCCGGTATCCATCAGCGCAGCTCCGCGGGCGGACGCCGTCGACGGCGGTTGGGCGTTGGTGTACCCGTCGAAGAGCATGTCGTTGCCGACGAATATTCGACCGAGGGTTCCCACCGGAACGGCAGTACCGTCCGCGTCGAGTACCGCGACCGTCGTACCAAGAGGAGGGCGCCCGGCAGTGGCGGGGGCGGCGCGTAGGTCTTCGGGGGTGGCGATCGTTGCCCACGAGACCTCGGTGGAACCGTAGAAGTTGTAGAGGACGTCACCGAAGACGTCCATGAAGCGGCTCACGGTCGATCCGGTCAATGCCGACCCACTGCATGCGACGACTCGCAGGCTCGAAGTGTCGTAGCGTGATCGGATCTCGTCGGGCAGGTCGAGTATCCGCTGCAGCATGATCGGAACTGCGATCAGCGAGGTACAACGGTGCGCCTCGATAGCCCGCAAGCAGTCCTCCGGATCGAATCGATCCTGAAGAACCACCGTGGCGCGCAGCGGCGTACTGATCTGCAGTGCCGCCAACCCCCAGCTGTGGAACATCGGTGCCGCGATCAACATCGTCTCGTTCATCCGGAGGGGCATCCAAGACAGCATGGCTGCAACAGTTCCGAAGCCCTTCGGTGTGGGACGAACCGCACCCTTCGGTGACCCGCTGGTTCCCGAGGTCAACACGACCACCGAACCGGGTCTGTCCGGCCTCGTGAACGCCGCGGACGGTGCTGCGACGAAGTGTTCGAGGGTGCGTCGACGCGGAACGGCAGTGTGGGAAGAAAGGCTCACACGAGTGACGTCGTCGGGCAGGTAGCGAACCATCGAGTCGAACTCGTCGTCGACGAACAGCACTCGGAGCTGGTGTCGGGCGGAAATGGTCTCGATCTGGCGGGCAGCGAGACCGGTGTTGAGAAGGACCACCTCGACCCCGAGCATGCCGCACGCGACGGTGCACTCGATCATCCCGGAGTGGTTTCGAGCCAGAATGCCGACGGTGCTACCAGGACTGATTCCGGCCGCATCGAGACCTGCGGCGATGCGGTGCGATCGCTGGTGGATCTCTGCGAAAGTACGGGTCCCTCGATCGTCGATCAAGGCAATCGCGTTCGGCGACTTCGCTGCTGCGGCCGCGAAGCCTCCGCCCAGAGTGAAGCCCCATTTCGCCAGTGAGTTCAGCTGCTTGTACGCGCGGTCGGGACGTGCAGCACGAATGACGCCGGTTCCCACCATCGTCTTCATGATTGCCAACGGGAGTGACCGAGAATCCCCGGTATTGGACACGATCGACGTCGAGGTGCCGGAGAGGCAGTTGTCCAGTCGGCGCAGACCACCCATCACCCAGTCGACCACCGCGCGGTTGTGCTCGGGTTGGGGCGAGTACGACCCGCCGAGGCCAGCTCTGAACACGGTGACATCGATCTTCGTCTCGCCTGCCGAGCGCGCAGTGAGGGTGAATCTGATGAATCCGCCGGACTCGACGTGCTCGATGGTGATGATCGGCCGGTTTCGTCTGTTCACCACCAGGTCGAGGGCGTGCTCGACACCGCCGACTCCGCACCGGTAGCCGGCCGTGGATTCACGGAGCACGCAGTAGTCGAGCCCGGGGAAGTAGCGTGGGAACAGCTCGACCGCGCTCAAGACCCCGCAGACCTGCTCGATGTCGTGTGCGAAGACCGTGCTGCAGTCGATGACGTCCGAGACCATGCCCCACCCCCCGTACCTTGCCGAGCCGGCAGGTACGCCGACTCAGCACCGACCAGGGGATGGCGGCGCGCACCTGGAACGGGTCATCCGCCTGGATGAAGTCGTCATCGTAAACCCGAAGCAAGCTTGTCTGGGCGAAATCAGCCGAAGTCGGTCTTCGATCGTGGATTTTTCCTGTCCAGCGCGTCAGAACTGGATGCCCAGCGACCATGCGAACACCGTGTACGCGGCGATGGTGATCAACGAGATGGCGATCAGATTGAGCCAGAAACCACCACGCATCATCTGACCGATCGTGATGTATCCACTGGCATAGGACACCGCATTCGGTGGAGTCGCGACCGGCAGCATGAACGCACAGGTCGCGGCCAGCGCTACGGGGACGGTCAGGACCAGAATATCGATGTTCATGCCCATCGCGACGCCCCCTGCTACCGGGAGGAAAGTCGCCGCTGTCGCGGTATTGCTGGTGATCTCGGTCAGGAAGATGATCGCGGCCGTGGCGACGACGACCAACATGACCACCGGAATCGTGTCGAGACCGCCTGCGACGCTACCTATCCACTCCGTCAGGCCGCTGGACTCGAACTGTGCCGACAGGGCGAGCCCGCCGCCGAACAGCAACAACACGCCCCACGGGAGTTTGACGGCGGTCTCCCAATCGATCAGACGCACACCCTTCTTGCTGCCGCTGGGAAGCAGGAACAGCAGGAGAGCTGCGGTCATGGCGATGCCGGTGTCGGATATCGGCGGGCTGTCGAAGAGCAACGGAACCCCCACCCAGGAAGCGGCCGCCAGGCAGAAGATGATCGCGACCCGAATCTCTCCCTGCGACATCCTGCCCAGGGCGTCCAGTTCACCTCTGATCAGCTGTTTACCGCCGGGTATGTCGTCGATCTCGGGCTTGAACATCACGTGGGTCAACAGGAACCAGGCGATCACGAGCAGGATCACCGCGAGCGGAACGCCGGCGATCATCCACTGGAGGAATCCGATGGTGATTCCCTGCCCCTCCAGGTAACCGACCAGCAAGGTGTTGGGCGGGGTGCCGATGATCGTTCCGAGTGAGCCGATCGATGCCGCATAGGCGATACCGAGCATCAGTGCGGTGCCGAAGTTGCTCTTGATGACGGCCTGCGTGATGGTCTCGGCGTCCGGGCTCGTTCCACCGTCGGAGCCGGGTACAGCTCCGGCCTTCCTGCCGATGTCGAGAACCAGAACGAGGACCGAGACACCGATCGGAATCATCATCACAGCGGTGGCCGTGTTGGAAACCCACATCGACAGAAAGCCGGTCGCGATCATGAACCCGGCGATCACCATGGTCGGTTTGGTGCCCATGGCGTTGACCGTCAGCAGCGCGATACGGCGATGCAGATTCCACCGTTGCATGGCCAGCGCCAGGAGGAAGCCGCCCATGAACAGAAAGATGATGTTGTTTCCGTACGAGGCACCCACGTCGTTGACGACGACGCCGGAATCGAATACCGGAAAGATGACGAGGGGTAGCAGTGCGGTCGCCGGGATGGGCACCGCCTCGGTCATCCACCAGATGCCCATCAAAACCGCGGTGGCTGCCGTCAGCCGTGCCGGGTGCGCCACGTCCTCCGGGAGAACCAGATAGACGACAAGTGCCAACAGAACGCCTGCGCCGAGTCCGACCCATTGCCGCTTGCGGCGACCGGGCTGCACTTCGTCTTCGCGTTCTCCGGCCGATCTCCGATCCACTTCGTCGAAGTCGTGGCCTTCGGATGCGCGACCGGCCTTCTCGTCGTCGCCGACCTGCGTCATGGAACCTCCTCGGTGTGGACGTTTCATCACCCTAACGTGTGAATTGTCCGGAAGGTCCGAATCGAACAGTGTCGACGCTTGCCTCGACTACCGCGCGACGTCGGGCTTGTTCGCCGCCGGATCGTTGTCGAGCACCGGATCCCACACGTCGCCGGGTAGGTCGCCCGGCAGATGACTGTTTCCGCGTCCGACGAATTTGTCGTCGCGACCTTCGCGCCGCATCGCCTCGAAGTCCGCCAGCGCACCGAAGGCCCATTTGCCCAGCAGCGCAATGGCTACCAGGTTCACGGTTGCCATCGCCGCCATGGCGACGTCCGCGAGTGCCATACCGTCGTCAGCGCGGACAGGGAGCCGAAGCCGATGGCTGCAAGGACGATGGTGCGCAACAGGTTCAGCAGTTTGCCCTCGACTCCGAGGAAATTGAGGTTGATCTCGGCATACGAATAGTTGCCCAGGATCGAGGAGAACGCGAACGTGAAGATCAACAGTGTCATCGGAATCGTGGTCCACGTGCCCAGCTGAGCTGAGATCGAGTCCTGAGTCAGAACCGCGCCCGCCACTCCGCTCGGGTTGCTGATGTCGTACACGCCCGAGACCAGGATGATGAACGCTGTCGCACTGCAGATGACGATGGTGTCGAAGAAGACTCCGAGCGACTGGATCAGACCCTGCTTCACCGGATGGGACACCGTCGCGGTCGCTGCGGCGTTGGGCGCGCTGCCCATGCCTGCCTCGTTGGAGAACAGTCCGCGCTTGACGCCGTTGAGCATGGCGGCCAGGATTCCGCCCGTCGTGCCGCCGATCGCCTCGTTCAAACCGAATGCGCTGGAGACGATCTGACCGAAGACCGTCGGGATCTCGCCGATGTTCATCGCCACGATCACCAGTGCGAGCAGGACATACACCAAAGCCATGACGGGGAGCAGGTACTCGGCCACCCGCGCGATTCGCCGGACACCACCGAAGAGGATCGGAGCAGACAGCACCACCAGGAACACCGCGATCCACCCGGCATCGATGTTCATCGTGGACGAGAACGATTCGGTGATGGTGTTCGCCTGAACCATGTTGAATGCGAAGCCGAAAGCGAAGATCAGCAGGCACGCGAAGACGATTCCCCATCGACGCGAACCCAGACCCAATTGGATGTAGTAGGCAGGACCGCCCCGGAAGCTGCCGTCGGGATTGCGCACCTTGTACATCTGCGCCAGAGTCGCCTCGATGAACGCCGTCGCCATGCCGACCACCGCGACCAGCCACATCCAGAAGATTGCACCCGGTCCGCCGAGAGTGATCGCGATGGCAACACCTGCGATGTTTCCCGTACCCACCCGGGACGCCAGGCCGACACAGAAGGCCTGGAACGCCGAGATGCCGCCCTCGGCATTCGACCGAGATCCGCCGATTGCCTTGAACATCGACGGAAGAAGTCGAATCTGAACGAATTTGGTGCGAACGGTGAAGTACAGTCCGACGCCGATCAACAAGTAGATCAGGAAGACGCTGTAGAGACGATCTGCCAAGAAGTCGATTATCGAACTGACGGTATCCACGGTGCCATCCTGGAGTGCTCGGTGTGTGGGTGCGTCGACAGCACATTACTCGCAGATGGTCGAAAGTTTGCACCGAACAAAGACGCGCGTGGTGGGGTTCGGCGCGTGCTGTCAGCGCTTCGTAGGACTCCAGATGTCGCCGAACGGTATCGAACGCCCCAGAATACGTTCTGCTGCACGGTGTCCCGACTTCAACGCCGCTGTGACCGTTGCCGGATCATCGGTCCAGGTCGCTTCACCGGCGAGATGAAGTACATCGCCGATCGGAGTGGCCAGGTCGTCGTGATCGCGCGTACGTGAACCCACCGTCATGTACGAGTACGAACCGTACGAGAACGGATCGTCCTGCCAGCGAGTGACATACACGCGGTCCGGTGCAACGACCCGGTCGCCGTACAGGCCACGCAGCGCCTCGAGAACCGAGTCCGCGATGCGCGCGTCCGACCAGTGCCGAGTCTGCTGCGCACAGGTACCCGCTGCGAACGTCAGAAGCGTCGGACGTCCCTGGGGCATGGTCACGTCGTACCAGGAGTGCCACCAGCGCCCGGCTTCGCCCTGCTGCCGAACGGCATAGACGTTCTCGTCCCAGAACTTGGTGGGGAACCGAAGGAAGACCTTCTCGAAGGCATTCATCTCGAGTCGTTCCAGTGCACCCGAAACAGGTTCCGGTAGAGGCGGTTCCACGGTGAACGTCGGCGACTTCAGTACTCCGATCGGCACCGTCACCACAGCGCGCTCGGCCGAGAACGTCCCGGATCCGGTGTCGACCCCAACTCCGTCTCGACCCCAACGGACCTGCCTCACCACGTGTTCGAGCCGGACGTCGAGCCCCACGGCCAATCGAACCGCCAGCTCGTCGTAACCGTCGGGGAACACGACTTCGTCGCCCTCGATGGCGTCGTCGTCCAAACCGTGCGCGTCGAGGAGGTCTTTTCCTACTCCCAACTGTTCCTCGGCTCGATGTCCGAGGAACTCGCGAACTCGTTCGAGTCGGTCGATGTTCCAATCCAGTTGCGTCAGAGTTGCTTCCACTGCGTCTCCGAACGATGTCCCCGGGGACGACTTTGCAACTGTCGCGGCGAACAGTTCGTCGAAGTGGTGAACGTCGGCGCCGAACTGCGCGGCGGACTCGTCGCTCAACCTGGTCCCGGTGGGGGAGTAGTACGCGATGGGCCTGCCGTCGGGCTGGTAGCTACCGACGGTGAACTCGACGGTCCGCATTCCGAAGGCGTGTACGGCATCGGCGAGAGGGTTGTCGTCCGTTCCGTGAATCCAGGACGCTCCGACGTCGAGGATGCCGTCGGCGGTGCGCATCGTCCAGACCCGACCGCCCACGCGGTCTCTGGCCTCGAGAACGACGACTCGCTGACCGGCACGATGGAGGAGTCTCGCAACGACCAAGCCGGAAATACCTGCTCCGACCACGAGGGTATCGACGTGTGTCACCGTCACTCCTGTCCGCCGACGGCCGTGGGGTCAGTTCCCTCGGCCGGAATTGCCGTTTCCATTCCCGCTGTTGCCGTTTCCTGAATTGCCGTTCCCGCTGGTGCCGTTGCCGTTTCCCGAATTGCCGTTCCCCGGATTTCCGTTGCCGTTTCCCGGCGGTAGCGGTGCAGGCGCGGCCGGTTCGATCGGATCCGGATTCGACGTGGGGACGGGTGCAGGCTCGGGCGGGTTCGAGAAGACCGGGATCGAGGTCGCAGGTGCGGGCTCAGGTGCAGGTGTTGTGGCCGCAACGGTCGGCGACTCCACGACTGTCGGAGTCGGTGTCGCAGGTGACATGGGCTCCGGCTCATCACCCGTGCCGACTGCGACCCAGACGATCGCCGCGCCCAGCGAAACGAACAGAGCCGCTGCCGCCGGGATCATCCATCGGCGGCGGGGAGATTCGGCCGTAGCCGACGCTGGAAATGCTGAGGGCGCAGCCCTGTCGATGGGTTCGACTGGCATCACGGCAGTGTGAGCAAGAGGTGTTGTGCTGCGCGAGAGCCCGCGCAGTCGGTGGGCAACTGCAGCTGCGTCCGGTCGATCCTCCGGGCGTCTGGCTGTCATCTCCGTCAACAGCGCGTGCCAGTCCGGTCCGAGCCCCTCGGGCACGTCGGGATCGCGGTGCAGGCGCGCCACCGCTGCTGCCACGGCGCTTCCCTCGAATACCATTGTGCCGCTCAGGCATTCGATGAGAACGAGACCAAGCGTATAGATGTCCGTCGGCGGGCCGGCAGACGTACCCGTCGCCTGCTCCGGGCTGAGGTAGTGCGCAGTACCGACTGTGGTGCCGTGCTCGGTGAGTCGTTCGGCGTCGACGATACGGGCGATGCCGAAATCGGCAAGTTTGGCGCATTGCCCCACGCCCACCTCCGGTGCCTGCGCGACGAGAATGTTGGCCGGCTTGATGTCCCGATGGACCACACCCCGGTCGTGAATGTAGGCGAGAGCTTCCGCCAACTCGTAACCGATCCGCGCGACGTGTGCGGCGTTCATCGATCGGCTCCGGCGATACGCACTCAGAGTCGGACCGTCGATCAGCTCCATCACCAGGTACGGAACCGGCACCCCGCTGTCGTCGAGTGCAGTGCCCGCGTCGTACAGCGTCACCAGACCCGGGTGCGACAGCGACGCGAGAGTACGAATTTCTGCATCGATGCGCTGTGCAGAGTCCGGCGGCTCACCGTGGCGAAATATCTTCACCGCTACGGACCGGCCGAGAACGTCGTCGTCGGCGTGCACGACGTCGGCCATTGCGCCGCGTCCCAACACGGTGCCCAGTCGGTATCGATCCGCGAAGAGGCGGTCGTGAGGGGCACGAGGACGAGAGTCCGCTCCCACTGTCGTCACCGCCGTTCGTCGAGTCCTTCGAGCACCTTATAACCAGTCGATCGACGTGCAGACCGCAGTCGGCTGTGGACATCACGGTGCAGTCGGGCAAGATGATGACCCGGGTGGGGACCGATCGATCAGTATCGAGGGAGGGTCCACCCATGCGTCGAGGCTCGACGAGTGCCGCAATTTCGCCGGTGTCGATCGACATCACGTCGGTCTATCAGCCGATCGTCTTGCTCGACGGGCGCGCCGTCGTAGGGTACGAAGCGTTGGTGCGGACCTGCGGAGAAGGTCCGCCGATCCCGCCACCGGAACTGTTGGGGGTGGCACGCGCGCAGGGCGTCACCGCCGATTTCGATTGGCGGTGCAGACTCAGCGCGCTCCGCGGTGCCGTCGAGTCCGGCTATCCCGATCAGCTCGCGCTGTTCGTCAATGCCGAACCTGTTGCCCTCGATGCACCTCCTCCTCGGGACTACCTACCGATGCTCGCCGACGCGTCGCGGCTGTCGATCATCGTCGAGATCACCGAGCGTGATCTGATGGGTGATCCGGCGGGTCTGCTGAGGGCGGCCGAGCACGCCAGAAACCTGGGGTGGCGAGTCGCCATCGACGATGTCGGGGCAGATTCCTCCAGCCTGGCGCTGATCCCGCTGCTGCGTCCCGACGTGATCAAGCTCGACATGGCTCTGGTGCAGGGGCGTTCGAGCAACGAGACCGCCGCCATCGTCGCTGCCGTTGCCGCCGAGGCAGAACGTACCGGTGCCCTGGTCCTGGCCGAGGGGATCGAAACCGAGCGGCACGAGAGCTATGCGCGCGCGATGGGGGCCGTTCTGGGGCAAGGATACCTCTACGGCACACCGGCCCCTCTCCCGGATTTCGGTGCGGTACCCGAACCCGTCCGTTCGCTCGACCTGGATGGAACGGTCACCGTGCGCGCCCCGGTGGCGGTCACGCCGTACGGGCTCACCCATTCGCTCGGCGCCCGCAGGCACGCGGATTCCACACTGCTCGACGCCATCGAGAACAGTTTGCTGCACAGTGCATACGGCACCGGTTCCTCGACCGTCGTACTGGCGACGGTGAGCGCGTCCACCGGCCTGACGCCTGCACGCGAGGCGATGTTCGAGGACCTCGCCACCCGGACCGCGCTGACGGCTGTCTTCGACTCGCATGCCGCGCCGCCTGCGCCCAGCTTCCGTGCTGTGGTGGTGGGCGCGGACGAACCGTTGGCGCTGGAGCGTTCGATCGTGATTCTGGCTCCGATGTCGAGTGTGGCGCTCATTGCGGTGGAGCGAGGCACGGCCGAGGACGGCACCCCGATGTACGACTACCGCCTCACCTACGACCGTCATGTCGTACTGGATGCTGCAACAGTGCTTTTGAGACGAATACCGGCCAGATCTGCGGTCTGAGCCCGCGAGCGTCTCGTCAAGATCGCGTAAATTATTGCTCGAAATTCGGTAAATGGCGTCTTCTGCGGTCAACGTGCTGTTCACTCGAAGCCATGAGCTCTCACCCCCTCGCAACCGATGTACTGGCCGCGGACGGAGGCACGATCAGCTCCATCGAGACGGCGATCAACAATGCCTTCGATCCGATCTCCGCTGCCGTGTCGAATCTCGTCTTCTTCACCGTGAACATCGGCGGAGCCGCTGTTCCACTGATCGTCCTCTGGCTCATCGTCGGTGCCGTCGTCTTCACGGTGGCGTTCAAGTTCATCCAGGTCCGCGGAATCAAGCGTGCGTTGATTCTCGTCAGCGGCAAGGAGGACGAGGCGGACGCGCCCGGTGAAGTCAGCCACTTCAGAGCACTCACCGCCGCGGTGTCCGGAACCGTCGGGCTCGGCAACATTGCCGGTGTCGCCGTCGCCGTGACGCTCGGTGGACCCGGTGCCACACTCTGGATGATCCTCGCAGGCTTGCTGGGCATGGCGTCGAAGTTCGTCGAGTGCACGCTCGGCGTGAAGTACCGAGACATCAACGAGGACGGCACAGTCTCCGGTGGACCCATGAAATACCTGACCAAGGGTCTGGCAGAGCGGGGACTCGCCAAGGTCGGCAAGGTCATGGCCGTCTTCTACGCCATCGTCATCACGTTTTTCGCCATCAGCGGCGGCAACATGTTCCAGGCCAATCAGACGTACGCACAGGTCCGTTCGGTCACCGGCGGTGACGATGGATTCCTCGCTTCCGACGGAGCCAAAGCAGTGTTCGGCATCGTCGTCGCGCTGATCATCGGTCTGGTCATCATCGGCGGCATGAAGTCGATCTCGGCGGTGACCGCCAAGCTCGTACCGTCCATGGCGCTGATCTACATCGTCGCGTGCGGCGTCGTCATCGCCGTCAACTTCCGTTCGGTCCCCACGGCGTTCACCGCGATCTTCGAAGGTGCGTTCTCGCCCGAGGGTGTGGCCGGCGGCGTACTCGGAGTCATGATCATCGGATTCCAGCGCGCCGCATTCTCGAACGAGGCCGGATTGGGTTCGGCAGCCATCGCGCACTCGGCCGTCAAGACCAGGCATCCGGTCACCGAGGGCTTCGTGGCCATGCTCGAGCCCTTCATCGACACGGTCGTCATCTGTACCGCGACCGCACTGACCATCGTGATCGCCAACACCGTCACCTGGCAGGATCAGCGCGCGATCGTCGCCGAAACCGGTGAGCTTCCCGCCGGCGGTGTCACCCTCACCTCCGACGCCTTCGAGACCGTGCTCCCGTGGTTCCCGTACGTGTTGACTCTCGCGGTGGCTCTGTTCGCGCTCTCGACCGCAATCACCTGGGCCTACTACGGACTGCAAGCGTGGACGTCGTTGTTCGGACGCAGCCGCTTCTCGCGGACCTTCTTCAACGTGATGTTCTGCATGTTCACCGTCATCGGAACCGTACTGTCCCTCGGCTCGGTGCTCGATTTCGCCGACGCCACCTTGTTCCTGCTGGCATTGGTGAACATCACCGGCCTGTACCTGCTGCTGCCCGTGGTCAAACGCGAACTCTCCGAGTACCTGGCGATGCGTCGAGGCGAGCCGGACAAGGTCGACGCCGAGGTGTGAGAAGGATCTGTCGACGGGTCAGCCGCCGGGGACGGTACAGCCCTGGCGGCGGGCCTGTTCGAGAAACACCGCAGTGGCGATCCCCGGGAATCGAGGGGAGCCTGCCGGTAGTGGACCGAGAACGTCGAACAGCCTGTCGAGCCGTTGATAGAGCGTCTGCCTCTGTATCCGAAGGCTTTTCGCGGTCTCGGTCTTGCTACCCCAATGGGTGAGGTAGGCCAGCAGGGTCACGTACAACTCTCCGTGCCGCTCCCGATCGTGGGCGAGCAACGGTCCGATCTGATCGTGGACGAACTTCTCGACCGTGGATTTTCCCGACATCGACTCCACCAGTAGGGCAAGTGCGAAATTGCGGGCATCGCGGATGCGGTCGTGAGGGCCGAGGTCCAGCGCGAGCACTGCTGTGGCGGTGTCGAAACACCGGCGCAGACCGTGGCGATCGGAGGCTCCCGGACCGACACCGGCTCGCCTGATACGCAACTGCGTCGCCTGCAACATCGACAGCAGAACCGGCCGTCGGGCATCGAGCATCTCCTGGTCGGCGAAACCGAGAACAGCGACGTGTCGGTCGCCGATCTTCTCGCACCAGTTGTGCGGCGACACCGACCCCACTGTGCGCTGCCACGTGCCGGCGGCCGGCTCGTGGTCGAATTCGACCGACACCGTCAGGTAGGCGTCGTGTTCGGGCATGCCCATGCGCTCGGCGACGCCGTCGAGGTGATCGGTGACATCGGAGGCGGGGTAATTCGTCGCCGACAACAGTGAGAAGAAGCGGGTACGCAGTCGGTCTTCCACCCTGGCCGGGCGTGAACTGAGCAACGCAATCGACAGGATTTCCGGAGCTCTCTCCAGTCCGGCGTTTATCGAATAGATGTCGGCATCCGGTCCAGGAGCCACGGTCAACACCGCGACGTCCCGACCACCACTGGTGACGGGCACCTCGAACGACGTGAAATCCGATGGCTCGGTGACGAGTCCGGATTGCCCGATCAGATCTCCCGACGCCGAATGCAGCGTCACCGACGACCGAGTCTCGGCACCGAGCACATCGAGAACGGCGTCCACCGCCCCGTCCGTTTCGATCGAGGCCGACAACAACCGAGACATACGGTTTGCCATCTGCAGCCGACGCAGAGCGGAGTCGGCAAGTTGACTGTTGATGCTCTCGCATACCTGTACGAACGGCACACGGCGTCGGAGATGCACCACCGGAAAGCCGATCCGTTCGGCATGCTCGACCAGAAGCGGCGGAACGACGTCGAGGATTCCCCCCGTCTCCACCGCGATACCGACGACTCCCGCGGCATTCATCGACTCGAGGTACGTCACCAGATCGGCGTCGGAACACCCGCCGAAGTACACACCCTCCATCAGAATCAGCTCCCCACCGCGCAAGAGCGGTGCGATGTCGAGTTGCTCGCTGGCATGAACCCACCGCAGAGACCGCGTCGCAGAACGCCTTCCCGCGACGAGCTCGGGTCGCGCCGCGGAAAGATAGACGTCATCGAAGGCGTCGAGCACATTCATAGGTGACATTCTGTCCACTCGCTGTTACGAGTGGCTTACATTGCGTAAGGGTTCGGGAAACACACGGGCAGCAGGCTTCTCACGAGGCCGACCGAACCGCCGGTCGACCGCATACCGAGGAGTTCACGGTGACCACACATTCCCACGACGTCGAGGATTCGCTCCAGCCGATTCCCGAGAGCCAGAGAACCACTGCGCTGTCCGGTCAGTTCTGGATATGGGCGGGTGCGAACATCGCGCCGATCAACTGGGTGCTCGGCGCGCTCGGCATCAGCATGGGCCTCGGCCTGGCGGATACCCTGACGGTGCTCGTCCTCGGAAATGTCATCGGAATGGCGATCTTCGGATTTTTCGTTCTACTCGGACAACGAACGGGAACGACCGGAATGCTGTTGGGCCGTTCGGTCTTCGGTCGTCGAGGCAACTACGTTCCCTCCGCCGTCCAGGCCGTGGTGGTCGTCGGCTGGTGCGCGGTGAACACCTGGATCGTCCTCGACCTGGTGATGGCCCTGTTCGGCGAACTCAGCTGGGTCGACCCGGACGCCGCGAACGTCGGATGGAAGGTCGCGGTGGCCACAGTCATCATGGCGATTCAGGTCGGTATCTCCATGGCCGGATACCGGGCGATCGCGGCATTCGAGCGCTGGACCGTTCCGCCGACCGTCGTGGTGCTGGTTCTGATGTCGATCGTGGCCTGGTTCCACCTGGACATCGACTGGAGTTACTCCGGTCCGGACGGAGTTGCGCTGGCCGGCACCGAGCGCATCGTCGCCATGTCGGCCGTGATGACGGCCATCGGAATCGGCTGGGGACTGACGTGGTTGACCTACGCCGCCGACTACTCCCGCTTCGTGAGTACGCGTGTTCCGCGACGCAAGCTGTACCTGGTCAGTGCCCTGGGACAGTTGATCCCCGTCGTGTGGCTCGGTGTGCTCGGCGCGACGTTGGCCACCACCAACGGTTCCGTCGATCCGGGCAAGCTCATCGTGGAGAACTTCGGTGCGCTCGCCATCCCGGTGCTGCTGTTGGTTCTGCACGGCCCCATCGCCACGAACGTCCTCAACGTCTACAGCTTCGGTGTGACGGCGCAGGCCCTCGATATCAAGTTGAGTCGGCGCACTTTGAACCTTGTCGTCGGCGTTCTCGCACTGGCCGCGAGCGTGTTCTTCGTCTTCCAGGAAGATGCGGCGCAGACCCTCGACGCCTGGCTCGTGGGTGTGGTGGGCTGGGTGGCGACGTGGGGCGCGATCATGCTGGTGCACTACTACGTCTTCGAGCGCGCCAGCACCCGCTACGGCCATCTGTTCGACGACGTGGGCTCGACGAGGATGCAGGACGTCAACTGGCGTGCGCTCGTGGCGTTCGCCGTGGGAATTTTCGGCACCTGGATGTTTCTCAACGGCATGGTCCCGGCATTGCAGGGGTTCGGTTCGCAGGCGCTCGGCGGTCTCGACATCTCGTGGCTCGTCGGCGGTAGTGCTGCAGCATCGACCTACTACTTTCTCGCACGAAAATCTCATCGGCAGTGGACGATTCGTCAGCAACAGCCCGAAGAGCAGGCTCCGACACCACAGCCGGTCGAATAGCTCCTCGCCGTCATCGCACCGCGCAGTCAAGGAAGGAAACATGGGAATCTTCATCAGGAACGCACACGTCATCACCATGGACGCATCCACCGGATCTGAACCGATCGTTCGCAGTATCCGGATCGAGAACGACGTCGTCACTGCAATCGCCGCCGATCTCGAACCCGGCGACGGCGATACGATCATCGACGGCCGCGACAGGCTGGTGACACCGGGATTCGTGAACGCACACACCCATTCCTGGGAGACGTTCTACAAGGGGAGATACGACAACATGCCCCTCGAGATGTGGATGGCCATGGCGTATCCGATCCTCGGCGACAGTCGCGTCGAACCCGATCTGGTTCGTCTGCGCAGCACGTTGTTCGCAATCGAGTCCCTCGAAGCGGGTGTGACGACGATCGTCGACGACGTTCTCGAGAACCCGACTCAGGATTGGGCGCAACTGTCGGCGGTGTTCGACGCCTACGAAGAGATCGGCATCCGAGCGAACATTTCCGGACACGTGATCAGCAAACCGTTCGTCGATACCGTGCCGTTCATCGCCGATCATCTGTCGCCGGAGGTCGCGGCCGAGATTCGGTCGCATCCGGTTCCCACCACGCAGGAGTACCTCGCATTCAGCAGGAAAGCATTCGAGCAGTATCACGGTCGAGGCAACGGGCGCCTGCGATACATGGTCGCGCCGTCCGCACCGCAACGGTGCGGTGCGGAGCTTCTGGTCGGTGCCACGCAGTTGGCGACCGAATTCGACGCCGAATGCCATATTCACGTCCTCGAGACCAAGACTCAGTTGGTCACGGGAACGGAGATGTACGGCGGCTCCCTGGTGGAATACATGGGTCGGATCGGCGCACTGTCACCCAATACGACCCTGGCGCATGGCATTTGGCTGACCGAAGACGATATGTCGATGATCGCCGCGGCGGGTACGTCGATTTCGCACAATCCGATCTCGAATCTCAAGCTCGGATCGGGAATCGCCCCGTGGCATGCCCTGCGTACCGCGGGCGTGAACCTCGGACTGGGAACCGACGGATGCTCGAGCAGTGATTCTCCCCGGATGCTCGACGTCGTGAAAGCTGCTGCGCTGCTGCACAAGGTGACCAACCCGGACTTCACCACCTGGCCCACGGTGGACGAGGTACTACACGCAGGCACCGTCGGCGGGGCCCGCAGTGCGCTCCTCCAGGACACAGTGGGCACCGTGGAGGTAGGGATGCAGGCCGACCTGGTGATCTTCGACCTCGACTCCATGGCTTTCACGCCTCGGCAGAAGCTCGACCGGCAACTGGTGTACTCCGAGAACGGCTCCTCGATCGATGTCGTGATCGTGGCGGGCCGGATCGTCGTCCAGGGCGGACGCGTCATCACGGTCGACCGGTCGGCGGTGCTGGCCGAACTTGCCGAGCGCCTCGACGAGATCGTGGCACGCCAGAATGCACTCGATTCGCTGAACAAGCCCCTACTGGATGCGCTGGCGGCCATGTACGACAGGGCGGTTGCGACCCGCGGCACCGTCAACCGATTCAGCGACGACGAACGCGCGTGGCTCGTCTGAACGGCGGTGCCGGAGCGGGTGTCATGAAGGTCGATTTCAAGAAGACGCTCGACGCATATTCGGCACGGCACAACATCTTTCGTACCCTCGTCGTTCCGCCGCTGACTTACCTGATGCTCGACGGACACGGCGATCCGAACACCGCGCCGGAGTATGCCGAAGCAATCGGGGCGCTCTACCCCGTGGCCTATGCCCTCAAGTTCGCGAGCAAGAACGATCTCGAACGGGACTACGTCGTCCCGCCGCTCGAGGCTCTGTGGTGGGCCGAGAACATGAACTCGTTCACCACCGAGAGGGACAAGAGCGAGTGGAACTGGACCGCCATGATCATGGTGCCGGACTGGATCGACCGTCCGATGTTCGAGGCGGCAGCGGCGACCGCCGCCTCGAAGAGCAACTCGGATGCGTCGAGCAGGGTTCGGTTGGAGACTCTCGACGAGGGACTGTGCGTACAGACGCTGCACATCGGGTCCTACGACGACGAGACGTCGGTACTCGACGAGCTCCATCATCGATACATCCCCAGTTCTGGATTGACGATGACGGGCAGACATCACGAGATCTATCTGAGCGATCCGCGCCGGGTCGAACCTGCGAAGCTGCGCACCATCCTTCGCCAGCCGGTAGCGCATTCAGCGGAGTCGGCGTCGCTCTGACACGATGGCCGTCATGACCAACGCGGTGCGCCCGGCGTCGTTCACCGCCGGGACCCTCACTCTCCTGGGGGCGCTCTACTTCGCGCAGGGAGTGCCGTTCGGATTCTTCACCCAGGCTCTGCCGGTGGTGCTCCGGGAGTCGGGGTTCTCCTTGGTGAAGATCAGCGCAACCGGTGTGTTGTTCCTGCCGTGGGCGCTCAAGTTTCTCTGGGCACCGTACGTCGATCGGTACGGATCCAGGAGGCGGTGGCTGCTGTCGCTGCAGTGTCCGGCCGCAGCTGTGGCACTGGCGTTGTCGTTCCTCGATCTGTCCTCGACGTTGCGCTGGCTGTTCGTCGGCATCTTCGTCATGAATGCTCTGTCGGCGACGCAGGACATCGCGACCGACGGCATCGCGGTGCGGACGCTCACCGCGGCGCAGCGCGGGCTCGGCAACGGTCTTCAGGTCGGTGCCTACCGCATCGGCATGGTGTGCGGTGGCGGACTGCTGTTGTGGCTGTTGGCCTTCGCCGGATGGCGGGCTTTGTTCGTCGCGATGGCACTGCTGATCGTGCTGACGACGCTCCCCGTGTGGTGGATGCGCAGACAACTCGACGCGGCCGACGCGGACTCCGATCCGCACGCCGATCGACCGAGGCCGGGGCGGTTGGCCGGCGCCTGGTGGTCGCGGCTTCGCAGGCCCGGAATGGTGGCATTCATTCTGTTGATCATCGGGTTCAAGTTCGGCAACTCGATGGGATCGGCACTGGTGGGTCCGTTCCTGTCGGACAGCGGTCTGTCGCTGCCCCAGATAGCGCTGGTCGAGGGCGGTCTGTCTTCGGCGGCCGCGGTCGGGGGAGCCGTACTCGGGGCCTGGCTGGCGTTTCGGTACGGACGTCGTCGGGCCCTGCTGGTGGGCGGAGTGAGCCAAACGCTGAGCCTTGCCCTGTATGTCGTCGCGTCGCTGGGCGTAGGCGGCTTTCCGCTTCTGGTCACCGCCAACATCACCGAACATGTGCTCGGTGGTGCGGCCACCGTGGCGGTGTTCGCGCTGATGATGGACGCGTCCGAGAAGCGCTTCGCGGGAAGCGATTACACGCTGATGGCGTGCGCGATCGTCTTCGCGCAGGGTGCTGCCGGGATCGCCGCCGGTGTGGTCGGCGATCTGTTCGGATACACGGCGATGTTCGGTTCCGCGCTCGTCCTGTCCGGTCTCGGCTGTGCGTTGCTGCTGGTGGCACTCGATCGGGGCTGGGGGCCCGAAGGTCTCCGGCAGGTGATTCCGCCGAAGACCGTCGTCGGGTAGGAGCGGCCGCGTGGGCGCTCAGCTCCCAGTGCTGGATCCTGCGATGTTGACCATCCACTGAACACCGAACTTGTCGGTCAACATTCCGAACGTGTCGCCCCACGGAGCTTTCTCGAGACCCATGGTGAACTGCGCGTCGACGGCCAACTTGTTCCAGTAACCCGTCAGTTCGTCCTCCTCGTCGCCGCTGAGCGAGACGCTCATGGTGTTGCCCGGGGTGTGCTCCATCGACGACGGCGTGTCGGCTCCCATCAGAGTGAGGCCGTTCGAGGTGGTCAGCTGGCCGTGCATGACCTTGTCCTGATCGGCGGGATCCTCGCTGGCATTGGCCTCGCCGAGCGTGGTGACGGTGAGCTCGCCACCGAAGACCGACCGATAGAACTCCATGGCCTCGCGGGCATTGTCTCGGAACGACAGGTAGGGATTGAGAATGGACATGATCGAAGTCTCCTTCTTCGCTGAACGAGCGGGCTGAACTACGTCGACGGCATCCGTCGAAACAGTAGACACGCACCACGACGGAAAGTCACCGCAGAAGATCAGATGGAGGCGTCGGTATCGGCCAGAATCGTGCGGAGTGCAGCCACATGGCGTCGATACGCCGTTCTACCGTCCTTCGTCAACGACAACCACAGTCGACGCGAGTCCGTGCGTGATCGCTGCTGCTCGACGTATCCCGCATCGACCAGAGCGGCGACCTGCTTGCTCAGCGCCGATGCGCTCAACCCGCTGTGTTCCTTGACGATCGAGAGTTCCACCGTCGTGGCCGCGGCCAGAAGGGCACAGATTCGGAGCCGGTGTGCGGGATGAATGATGGGATCGAGATCGCTCGTCATCGACGTGTGCTGCGGTAGTGCAAGATCGATCCGATCGAGTAGATCGACGCAGATGCGATGGCGAGCAGAAGCACAGGCCGGGCCGGTCCGCCGGGATTCCCGACAGCCTGCGCCAGTGCGACGCAGAGCGCCGAGAGTGCCACGCAGGTGAGGAAGCCTCTGTTGGTGGGTAGGGCCCACGGCGTCCCCATCCGATATCCGGTGATGACGTTGACCGCGATGATCACCGCGGCGACCCCCAGGGGCGCGGCCTGGCTGTCGAGAAGGGCGGTCAGTGCGAAAACGGCAAGCAGCACCGCGTTGACCGGGTACAGCCATATCGGCCACGGAGTGTCTCGTACCGCGCGCTGAACTCGGTCGATGTCGTCGAGAGCTGTTCGTGCTTCGGCAGGTGTGGGTCTTCCGATGCTTTCCATGGTGGAAACTGTATTGGATAGTTTCCATCATGGCAACCATCTGGCGAGGGTCAGGTGTCGGCAGGCCGCGATACTTCCGATTCCCAGCGGGCTCGTCGTTCGTCGTCGGACTGTTCCCACCACGGCGTTCCTCGCTCGCCGAGGGCGACTTTGGTGGCGTGCACCCCTGCCCGAGATTCCGGTGCGCCCGACGTCCGTTTGACCTCCCTGCGCCACGCCATCAGGATCGACCGCAGTTCGGCATTGCGATCCTCGGGGATGTCAGGATCCGTTGCGCGCCAACGTCTACCCTTGATGACGATGTAGCGACCGTCCTCGGTGCGTTCCGGTTCTTCGGCCATGGGTCCACACTGCCATGCGTCAGCTGCTCAGATACTGCGGCACTGCAATTCCGTCGAGTCCGAGTGCCACCGCGGCACGAGCGGCGACCGGTCCGACCAGATTGCCTGTCCCGTTGTAGCCGCCGAATGCGATCACGGTGTCGTCCACGACTGTGCACAGCGGGCGCCCGTCCGTGGTGAATCCTACCGATGCAGCCCATCGCGCACGAACCGAGACCGGTTCTCCTGCAAACGATGTCGCGACGGATTCGATGTAATCCTGCACCTGGGCGGTCGGTTCGTCGGACGGTGTCCACTCGTCGTCTACGAAGAGGTCACGACCGCCCCCGACATACAGCCGTCCCGACGCGTCCTGCTGCGCGTAGTCGTATCCCCATCGTCCGTATACGGGGCAGGGTAGTCGTCTCGGCGTGACGGGCGAGGTGGCGAGCATCTGCAGACGCGCGGTCCGAACCCGGCCGTCGAGCTGGGGGAGTACCTGTTCGAGCCGACCGTCGACGGCAACGAGAACCAGGCCGCACCGAATCACCCCACTCGGCGTCGTGACTGCTCCTGGCCCGATGGCGGTTGCGGGCGTGTGCTCGTACAACCGGGCGCGGCCCGCGAGGATCGACGCCAACCCCAGCGCGCGACGCGCAGGATTCATCACCGCGTCGTCCGGTAGGAAGATCCCGCGCCCCAACTCGCCGGAATACTGCTCGACGGCAACGTCGTTCTCGCGCAGGCACTGTGCCAGCGCATCGCAATCCTCCGAATCGGCGAGCTCGACCGGCGCGCCGGGCACTCCCGCGAGCCTGATGGATCCGGTACGGCGGACGACGTCGGATCCGAGAATCTCTTCCAGAGAGTCGATCTCGGCCAGAGTCGCTCGATACAGATCCACCGCACACGGCCCCCAGGTTGCGAGCGCAGTGTGAAGAAAAGTCGCCGGACCACCGAGCAGGAATCCGCCGTTGCGGCCCGCGGCACCGGCAGCGATCCGTCCTGCGTCGATACCGACCACATCGAGACCACGGTCTACGAGGTCGGCTACCGCGGCCAGACCCGAGCCTCCCAGGCCGACGACGCAGACGTCCGCGGTGCCGTCACGCTCCAGTGCGGGCAGGCCCGGCCAGCCGGACACGACCGGGTCGTCGTCCCATGCCGGGCGGGACGTCGCGCTGACATTCATCGGTCGATCGTATCGACGGATTCGGCGGCCGGATGGTTTACGATTCCGGCACCCGCATCCCAGCACCGGTAAGGACCGTCCATGCGCACTGTGATCGTGACCGCGTTCGTTTCGCTCGACGGCGTCATGGAAGGACCCGGCGGCGAGGTGGGTTATCGCAACTCGGGGTGGACGTTTCAGGGCATCGAATTCGACCCGGCAGCGTACGAGATCAAGGGGCGCGAGCAGGAAGAGGCCACGGCGCTGCTGTTGGGCCGCACCTCGTACGAGGCATTTGCGCCGATCTGGCCCACCATGGACGATTTCGCCGGGTACAACGCGATGCCGAGGTACGTGGTGTCGACAACGCTCGAAAAGGACGACTCACGGTGGCCGGCAACCATTCTGCGTGGAATCGACGACGTCGCAGAGCTCAGGGACTCCGATGGTGGGCCGATCTCGATCCACGGCAGCGCCACTCTGGGGCGAAGTCTCGCCGACGCCGGACTCGTCGATCGGTACCACCTGCTCGTCTTTCCACTCCTGCTCGGGGCGGGAAAGCGACTGTTCAGTGAGGCCGACAAGGACACCACGCATCTCGAACTGGTCGAACACGAGGTCTACGGCAACGGAATTCAGAAGCAGGTGTTCGACGTACGTCGATGACCAGGCGGGGCAGGCCTCAGACGTCGTCGCTTCGGATGGTGCGCCGCCGCACGGAGACGAGTTGCAGCTCGGGACGTGAGGCCGCCACGCGCTCGATTCGGTCGAGAACATCGGTGACATGGTCGCGATCGCCTGCTACGACGGACGCGCCGACACCTGCTCGTCGGTGCAACTCGCGATGATCGGTCTCCGCGGCCGACACCGCGAACTTACGTTGCATTTCGGAGATCACCGGCCGGATCACTGAGCGCTTCTCTTTGAGTGAGTGAACATCTCCGAGAAGGAAGTCGAATTCTATCCATCCAATCCACATATGCCGACCATCCTAACGCTGGGGGATACCCGAGCACTCGGGATTCGACTCGGCGATGCTTCGGATGCGCACCATTCGCCGAACATGTTCGTACACTGGCGGCATGGCTGCACCGGCGGAACACGGCTCGTTGCCGCCCAGCCTTGTCGAAATGGCGACCCGTCAGGTCCGATCCGAGGTGCTCAGCGGTGCGCTCGAGCCCGGATCCCGAGTGGTCGAGGAAACCCTGTGCGCGCGCCTCGGGATCAGCCGAGCACCGGTACGTGAGGCGTTGCGCCTGTTGGCTCAGCAGGGTCTGGTCGAACATCTTCCACGTCGCGGGTTCCGAGTGACGGTGTGGTCGGCAGTGGACATTCTCGAACTCTTCGAGCTGCGTCAGGTTCTCGAACGGCATGCGCTCGAGCGAGCGCTCCCGCTCGCGTCGTCTCGCGACGGTGCGTTCGCGCCGGTACGAACGGCGCTCGACGAGATGCGTGACGCCGATGCGCGGGGCGACACCCTCGGCAAGGACGACGCCCACCGGCGTTTCCACGAAGCCATCGTGGCGTTGGCAGGCAGTCGCCAACTCGATGTGGCGTATGCACCGATCCTGCTGAAGTTGCAGCTACCGATGGCCCGCAATCTCAGGGAAGAAGCCCGAGTGGCCAATCCGGTCGACGGGATCCGGCGTCACGAGTGGTTGCTCGACGCCATCGAATCGAATGATCTGTCGGTGGCGCTCGCTGCGTTGAAGCAGCACGGCGAGCTGACCTACCTGCATCTCGAGAGTACTTCCTAACAGACTCGAAACACGGCAACAACCTGCAGTAACAGAAAACTGTCGACAATCGACGGTATGAATTCAGACCTTGGACCGGTACTCGGCCCGACCGTTGCCGAGATGCTCGCGGCGTACCGAACCGGTGCGTCGACTCCCACGGCAACGGTGGAGGCCTTCTCGACCGCCGTGGCTGCGCGCGGCGACGACGGAACGTGGATCACCGTCGTGGCCCGCGCCGAACTGCTCGCGGCCGCCGCGGCTCTGGAAGCGCGACCCGATGCGGTGTCGCTACCCCTGTACGGAATTCCCTTCGGCGTCAAGGACAGCATCGACGTGGCCGGATACCCGACCACTCTCGCCTGTCCCGACTACGCGTACACGCCGGATTCGACGGCCCCTGCAGTGCAGGCGTTGGTCGACGCCGGAGCCATCTTCGTCGGCAAGACCAGCCTCGACCAGTTCGCGACCGGGCTGAACGGAACGCGCACGCCGCACCCGATTCCGCGGAGCGTTTACGGCAACGACATGATCTCGGGCGGGTCCAGCTCCGGTTCGGCACTGGCCGTCGCCCTCGGACAGGTGCCGTTCTGCGTGGCCACCGACACCGCAGGATCGGGGCGAGTGCCCGCAGCGCTCAACGGCATCGTCGGGTACAAGCCGTCACGCGGCTTGATCAGCACCGTCGGACTCGTCCCCGCGTGCAAGTCGCTGGACTGCATCACCCTGATGGCGACCACGGTCGAGGATCTCGATCTCGTCTTCGACATCATGTGCGCCGAGGATCCAGCGGACGGCTGGTCGCGTCGCCGCGGAGAGAAGTTCGACGGGCGCGAGGTCACTGTGGGTCTACCGGACCTGCAGCAGTTGGATTTTTTCGGCGACGCAGCCATGTTCGATGCACATTCGGTCGCGCGCCGGTCGCTTCCCGAGCATGGATTACGGACCACCGCAGTCGATCTCACTCCGTTTCTCGATGCCGGATCGCTGCTGTATCAGGGACCGTGGGTCGCCGAGCGGCTGGTCGAGTTCGACGAATTCCTCACCGACAAGCCCGATTCCATCGTTCCGGTCGTCCGCGAGATATTCCTGGGTGGACGGCGGTACAACGCCGTCGATGCCTTCCGTGCCCTGCAGACGCTACAAGACCTTCGCGCTCGCGTCGCGCAGCTCTGGACCTCGATGGACGTGATGATCGTGCCGACCATCGGTACCACCTTCACCGTGCCCGAGGTACTCGCGGACCCCATCGCGTGCAACACGAAGCTCGGCCACTACACCCACTTCGGGAACCTTCTCGACCTGACCGCCGTAGCGGTTCCCGCCGGGCTCACCGAGGACGGTCGACCGGTCAGCCTCATGGTGATCGGGCCTGCGCTGGCCGACGATACGATTCTCGCGGTCGCGGCCCGGTTGCTCGGAGAGGGGCGCGCCGTCTCACCGCCTCTCGCCGTCGAAGGGTCGGCGGTCGAGACCATCGACATCGTCGTTGCCGGGCACCATCTGTCAGGAGAGCGCGCCAACCCGCAGCTCGTCGAGCTGGGCGGGTCCCTGGTCGAGGCCACGTGCACCGCGCCGACGTACACACTGCTTCGGATCGGAACCGCCGATCCGACTCCCGGCCTGCTGCGAGTTCCATTCGGCGGCAGCGCAATCGACGTGGAGAGGTGGCGACTGCCCGCTACTTCTCTTGCGGTACTCGCGGGCAGAATGCCAACGGTGCTCGCTCTGGGACGAGTGCTGCTGGCCGACGGTTCCGACGTTCTCGGCTACGTCTGCGATGCCACTGTGCAGACCGGCGCGGAGGGACACACCGTCGACGACATCAGCGAGTTCGGTGGCTGGCGGGCATATTCCCGGGCGATCAATTCTGCTCACGATACTTCCATTGCAGCACAGGAGATCTCATGACCTCAGCACATACACCGGTAGCGTCGATACCGTCGGCGTCGCCATCGGAGTTCACCCTCGACGCGTCGACGACGGCACTGCTCGTCATCGACATGCAGAGGGACTTTCTGCTTCCAGGGGGATTCGGTGAGAGCCTCGGCAACGATGTAGCCCAGCTCCGAACCGTGATCGAGCCACTCGCGGGTCTCATCGCGGTGGCCAGGGACGCCGGGATACCGGTGATCCACACCAGGGAGGGGCATCTGCCGGACCTGTCGGACTGCCCGCCGGCGAAGCTGCGCCGCGGCGCGCCCTCTCAGCGCATCGGTGATCGGGGAGCGTTCGGCCGCATACTCGTTCGCGGTGAGTACGGCCACGACATCGTCGACGAATTGGCACCGCTCGAAGGCGAGACCGTCATCGACAAGCCCGGCAAAGGGGCGTTCTACGCCACCGAGCTCTCCGAGGTTCTCACGAGCGCCGGAATCACCACCCTGCTCGTCACCGGTGTGACGACGGAGGTGTGTGTGCACACCACGGTGCGGGAGGCCAACGATCGAGGATACGAATGCCTCGTGGTGACGGACTGTGTCGGTTCGTATTTCCCGGAGTTCCAGCGAGTGGGCCTCGAGATGATCTCGGCTCAAGGCGGGATTTTCGGGTGGACCGCGCCGTCGGAGGACGTCGCCGCCGCGTTGCTTGCGTTCGTTCCCACTTCTGCGAGCCGATAGGACCAGAACATGACCATGGACGTCAAAGACTCACCCGCTGCAGGCTCGTCGCCCTCGTTCACCCTCTCGTGGTGGACGAAGGGCGACACCAACGCATTCTTCGGACTCGGCTTCAACATCCTCGTCAACGTTCTCACACTGACCACCTTGAGCATCGCGGTGGTCGGGATTCCGGGAAGCGACGTCCTCGGGACGCTGCTGCCTGCTCTCGGAATCGCACTGATCCTGGGAAACTTGTACTACATGGTTCTCGCTCGTCGACTTGCCAAGCGCGAGAATCGAACCGATGTGACGGCGCTACCCTACGGTCCGAGCGTGCCGCACATGTTCATCGTCGTGTTCGTGGTCATGCTCCCGGTCTACCTGGCGACGGGCGACGCGGTTCAGGCGTGGGCGGCGGGACTCGCCTGGGCCTTCATGATCGGCATCATCGTCATGATCGGAGCGTTCGTCGGGCCCTACATTCGCAGGATCACCCCGCGCGCGGCGATGCTCGGTACGTTGGCCGGCATCTCCATCACGTTCATCGCGATGCGCCCGGCCGCGCAGATGTGGGAGGCCGCGTGGATCGGGTTGCCCGTTCTCGCAATCATTCTCATCGGCTTCTTCACAGACGTGAAGTTGCCCGGCAACATTCCGGTGGGTCTCGCGGCGCTTCTGGTGGGCACGGCGATCGGCTGGATCGGCGGATACATGTCCGTGCCGGACGTGACCGAGGCGGCGAGCAATATCGCGCTCGGCCTTCCGGATCTGCGCCTCGATCTCCTGCTCGACGGTCTCGGTAACCTGGCACCGCTGCTCGCCACCGCAATTCCGTTGGGGGTCTACAACTTCACCGAGGCGATGAGCAACGTCGAAAGCGCGTCCGCTGCCGGAGACAACTACAACCTGCGCAGTGTGCTGCTTGCGGACGGCTTCGGTGCGGTCGTCGGCTCGGCGTTCGGATCGCCGTTCCCGCCCGCGGTCTACATCGGCCATCCCGGCTGGAAGGACGCAGGTGGCCGGACCGGATACTCGGTCGCATCGGGCGTCGCGATCGGGTTGATGTGTTTTCTCGGGTTGTTCGGATTGCTGGCGACGTTGCTGCCGATCCCCGCGATCGTTCCGATTCTGCTGTACATAGGACTGCTGATCGGTGCCCAGGCATTCCAATCGGTGCCGAAGCTGCACGCCATCGCGGTGGTGGTGGCACTGCTACCCAACCTTGCGGAGTGGGCGGTGGGTCTGATCGACAACGCACTCAGTGCGGCAGGCACATCGGCTACCGAAGTGGGCAGCGAGGCACTGGGTCAGGCGGGTGTCGTCTACGACGGGCTGAAGACGTTCGGGTCGGGAGCGGTACTCGCCGGACTGATGTTGGGCACCATCGTCACGTTCGTTCTCGACAAACGGTTTCTCGCCGCCGCAGCAGCCGGTGGGGTGGCCGCAGCACTGTCGTGGGTCGGTCTGATCCATTCACACGAGGTGGGGTGGGCAGCCAACCCCCAAGTGGCCCTGGGTTATCTGTTCTTCGGGCTCGTGTGTCTGGCGTACTCGCGGCTGACTCCCGCCGCGAAGCAGACGAGCGAACCACAACCGGTCGGGGAGTAGGGCTTCCCGATGCGGGCCGTACGGCCCGCATCGGGAACTGCTCTAGCGCGTGCTCACGAGCTCGAGCGCCACGAGATCGGAGAGATACTTCTCGATCAACTCGCGCCCGAGGTGCGGAATGTCCCCGACGGCCGAGGCGAACTCGTCGGCGGGCAGCATCGCCCCGGACGACGGGTGTTGCGGGTGTGCGTACGAGTCGATCAGGGGGAGCAGCGAGTGCGAACGCTGCTTCTCCGGCAACGCCTCGACTGCGGCACCGAACCGTTCGAACCACTCGTCGTAGTTCTCGACGATCTCGATGTCGCGACCTGCGTCACGGATCCAATCGACGAACGTGTCCAGCGAGATGTTGTCGTCGTGTGGGTTGAGGATGTCGAACGTTCGGTAGCCAGAGGTATCCCCGCCCGCGATCGACGTGATGGCCGAAGCACTGAAATCGGCAGGCAGACCGTCGTAGTGGGCCAGCGGTCGCCCCTTGTCGTCGGTCGGTGCCCCGGCGTCGGTGGCGTAGAACGTGTGCGGAGCCAGGCCGGTTGCGACGACCGAGAGGATCAGGCGCGTGAACACGTCCGGAACGTTGAGCTGACCGGTCCATCTGCTGTGCGCCAGGATCATGTCCGAGCGAAAGACCGACACCGGTAGGTCGAACTCGTCGAACGCGTTGCGCAACAGCACTTCACCGGCCCACTTGGAGTTTCCGTAGCCGTTGGCGTAGGAATCGTCCACAGCTCGCGACGGGCTGTCCACACGGATGTCGCCGTTCTCCCGGAAATTCTCGACGCCCGCTGCGACGGCCACCGTCGACAGGTAGGTCACCGGCTTGACGTGGTCGGTGAGAGCCAGCCGAATCACCTCGGCGGTGCCGACGACGTTGGGGCCGAAGAGGTGCTCGTACGGCAGCGCGTGGTTGACCAGCGCTGCGGGATGGACGATGCGATCGACCCGTTGGGCCAGCGCCTCGAACACGTCCTGGTCCACGCCGAACCCAGGTGACCCGAGATCGCCTGCCACGACCTCGAGCGCAGCGTCGGCCAAGGTTCGATAGCGCTCCGACAGGTCTGCATCGCCGCTGTCGAAGGCCGCATCGAGTCGAGCTCGCGCATCGGAATCGGAGCGTCCGCGCACCAGGCAGATCACCTTTCCGCCGACCTCGGCCATGCGCTCCAACCATTCCAGGCAGAGGAAGCGACCGAGGTATCCGTTGGCCCCGGTCAACAAGACCGTGCTGGTCTGTTCCCGCGGGCCCGGAATGCGGTGCGCGGCGTCGAGGAGGGTGTCGTCCAGAAATGCCGACAGTTGCAGGTCGGACGCCTCGGCGACCGTTGCGCCGCGGCCGTGGATCGATTCGAAAGTGGCCGTGTCGGAATCGTTGTCGCGGGCAGACGTGATGTACTCGGCCAGCGCTGCCAGGTCCATGGCGGGCCCGGTGATCACACCGACCGGAACATCGACGTCGTAGATCTCACGGAGCAGCGTCGAGAACGTCAACGCCGACAACGAATCTCCGCCCAGGTCGCTGAAGTGGGCATCGGGGCGAACATCGGACCCGGCGCATCCGAGCAGGGCTTGGGCGGCATCGCCGACCGTGGTCAGGACAGGGGCATCGGCACCACTGCGCCTGAGCTCGCGCAGCCGGTCGTTCTGACCCGATTCGAGTTCTGCGTAGCGACGCTCGAGTTCGTCTCGGTAACGTTCGACGAGTTTGGGCCGCAGTTGTTTGCCCGCACCGGACAGCAGTCCGTTCTCCTGTGTGAACGGCTCGTGTTCGATGATGACCTCACGTGGAATCTCGTACGAGTTCAGCGCTTCCGTGCGTGCGATCCGTTGCAGAGATTCGATGACCGAACCCGCGGTGGTATCCGGGTGGGCCGGAACGACGACCGCCAACAGATACGCCCGTTGGCCGTTGCCGTAGAGAAATATCTGATCGACCAGCTCACTGGTACCGAACAGGGATTCGAGGCGCGCCAGTGCGACGAACTCGCCCTGAGCCAGTTTCAGAACGTTCTTGCGTCGATCGACGTAGGCGAGTCGGTCGGGCTCGATCTCGGCGACGACGTCACCGGTGCGATAGAAGCCCTCGGAGTCGAAGACCTCGGCCGTGACGTCCGGGCGCTTGTAGTAACCGGGAATGATGGACGCCGTCTTGAGCAGGAGCTCACCGCGTGGATGCGGTGTGTCGGTGGAGAAGTAACCGAGTTCGGGCACATCGTCGAGCTTGTATTCGATCACCGGTGGACGTTGCACGACGCCGTCGTGCAACACCATCCCGGCTTCGGTGGAGCCGTAGTTGTCGCGGACCTCGATATCGAGCAGCTCCGTGACGAAGTCCTTGACCTCGGGAGCGATCGGTGCGGTGCCGACCATTGCGGCCAGGACACGACCGCCGAACTGTTCGATCCTGGTGCGTTCCAGAACCTCTCGACGTGTCCTGTCGGCATCGCCACCGGTAGAGCGTTCGACCTCTCGGTCGATCTCGGCGAGGACGTTGTGTCGAATCATCTCGCACACCCGCGGGATCAACAGGGCCATCGTGGGCCGAGCGAGCGCGAAATCCTCGAACAGGGTGGACAGGTCGCTCGCCGCTGCGAAGTGGACGGTGCCGCCGGCCGCCAGCGTCGAGAAGACAAGACCACGCCCGGCCAGGTGACTCATCGGGAGATAGTCGACAGTGATGACAGGGAAAGCCGGCTGGTCCGTGGATTCGGAGGAAGCTCCGGTGTGGTGCCAGGCACCGGTCCAGGCTCCGCACACGATTCGTTCGGTGTGCATCGCTCCCTTGGGAGTTCCGGTGCTGCCGGAGGTGTAGATCAGCGTCGCGAGTCGTTCGGGATCCTCGTCGTCGGGGAGCGGGATCTCCGGCAGTTGCGCGCCGTCGCGAACCAGCTCGGTGAGTGGCCGAATGACGACTCCCACCGGTTCGGCGTCGACCAGCGCGGATTTCATGGTCCGTGCATGCGCGTCGATCGCACCGTCGTAGTCGAGAACGACGATTCGACGAATGGACCGACAGTGCGTGGCAACCTGCACCGCGACGGACAGGTTGTCGACATCGGCTGCCAGGACGACGGGTTCGGCCTCGTCGGCGATGGCCGAGAGCTGGCCTGCGGTGGCACCGGCCTGCAGCGGAACGGCAATCGCGCCGAGTCGGATCGTGGCCAGTTCCGCAACGACATAGTCGGCACTCGCGAATCCCAGGGTTGCGAAGAAGTCTCCCGAAGAGATGCCGATCGCGTCGTGGGTCAGCGCCGAGGCCAGTGCGCCGGCGTCGCGCCATGCCTGGCCGTAGGTGATGGTGTCGAACCGGGGGAGAAGGTGAAACGTGTCGACGTCGTCGATCTTCACGATCTCTCGAGCTCGGCGGCCGAGGGCCGGCCGATCGGAGTAACGCGTCATGATCTCGGCAACCACTCGGGCCAGGTTGGGCGACAACTCCTGGGCGGCATCGGCCACTGCGCTGTCCGGTTCTGCGGCTCGAAACTCCCGGTCGGTCTCGTGCAGTTCCTGAAATCGACTGCGTTGCCTGCTCTGTCGATCCTGTCGGCTGTCGACGTCCAGTGTGTGCGTCATGCTCGACTCCCTCCGACGAAGCGCGCCGATCGTTCGGGCACCTCGCGATCGTCCGCACAATATCGTTATCAAAGGTAAGTATATGCCGTCGGGGATCTCGCCAATCGTGACGCTCCTCATAGTCCGATAAGTCGTAAAAGTCTGGCTGACTGCACTTTTGGGGCCCGGATCGCGGATGCTGATCTGGGGTGGCAGCTCCCGTGGGTACTCGGTGAAAGCGGGAGATCGAGACTTGTATGGTGAAACCACAGTCATGTGCGTCACAGTGCTCGTCACCGTCGCGCGCACGTGTCACCCCTCGCGATCGGAGAAGTGAATGTCGGACGTCCTCTCGCGACGCGACCTGGATTTTCTGCTGTACGAATGGCTGGACGTGGCGGCACTGACAGCTCGACCGCGCTTCGCGGAGCACTCGAAGGAGACCTTCGACGCGGTCCTCGACCTCAGTGCGGACATCGCCCGCAAGCACTTCGCGCCGCACAACAAGAAGGCGGACGCGCAGGAGCCGACGATGAATGCGGACGGTTCGGTCGAGCTGATACCCGAAGTCAAGGAAGCGCTCGATGTCTATGCGTCCGCGGGTCTGATCGCCGGGCAGTTCGACGAGTCGATAGGCGGGATGCAACTGCCTGCGACCGTCTCTCGGGCAGCGATGGCGTTCTTCCAGGCCGCCAACGCCGGGACGTCCTCGTACCCGTTCCTCACCATGGCCAACGCCAACCTGATCGCGACGTACGGCACGCCGGATCAAGTCCGTGATTACGTCCGGCCGATGCTGGACGGGCGCTGGTTCGGAACCATGTGTCTGTCGGAACCGCAGGCCGGATCGTCACTGGCGGACATCACGACGAAGGCAGTGCCGCAGGACGACGGTAGCTTCCGCATCACCGGTACCAAGATGTGGATTTCGGGTGGAGATCACGAACTCACCGAGAACATCGTCCATCTGGTGCTCGCCAAGACCCCGGGAGGACCGCCAGGAGTCAAGGGAATCTCCCTGTTCATCGTTCCCAAATTCCTCCCGAACGGCGACGGCGGTTCGGGCGAGCGCAACGACATCGTGTTGACCGGCCTCAATCACAAGATGGGCAACCGCGGTACCACCAATACCCTGCTGGCGTTCGGCGACGGAACCCACTCTCCCGGTGGGCAATCCGGAGCTGTCGGCTACCTCGTCGCCGAGGAGAACCGTGGTTTGTCGTACATGTTCCACATGATGAACGAGGCCCGTATCGGCGTCGGATTCCTGGCCATCGCGCTCGGGTACGTCGGTTACCTGAAGTCGGTCGAGTACGCGAAGACGCGTACTCAGGGACGACCGCTCGGTGCGAAAGATCCGGCAGCACCCCCTGTCGCGCTCATCGAACACGCCGACGTTCGTCGAATGTTGTTGGCGCAGAAGTCGTACGTCGAAGGCGCGCTGGCCCTGGGACTCTATTGTTCGCGTCTGGTCGACCATCAGGATTCGGCATCCGACGATGCCGAAGCAGCACGATCGACACTGTTGCTCGACGTACTGACGCCCATCGCCAAGAGTTGGCCGTCTCAGTGGTGCCTCGAAGCCAACAGCCTGGCCATTCAGGTGCACGGCGGCTACGGATACACCCGCGACTACGACGTCGAGCAGCACTACCGCGACAATCGCCTCAACCCGATTCACGAAGGCACACACGGCATTCAGGGATTGGATCTGCTCGGGCGCAAGGTGATCATGCAGGGCGGCGCGGGATTGGCTCTGCTGGCCGAACACGTCGCCGAGACAGTGGAGCGGGCCCACGCAGCAGGCGGTGACGCTGCTAGGTACGCCGCCGAACTGCACGCGCGCTTCGACAGGATCGTCGAGGTCACTGCGGCAGTGTGGGGTACCGGCGACGCCGCCGTGGCGTTGGCGAACTCCACGGCCTACCTCGAAGCGATGGGGCACACCGTCATCGCCTGGATGTGGCTCGAGCAGTTGCTGGCGGTCGGCACGAAGTCCGGAGATTTCTACGACGGAAAGCGTTCTGCAGCAAAATACTTCTACGTCTACGAATTGCCGAAGGTGGACGTGCAGCTCGATCTGTTGGCGAGACTGGACCGCACCACCCTCGATATGTCACCCGCTTGGTTCTGAGTCGAAAACAAGGAGATTCATCGAACATGTCGATCTTGGACAAATTTCGCCTGGACGGACGCGTCGTCATCGTCACAGGTGCCTCCTCCGGACTGGGCGTGGCATTCGCCAAGGCAGCCGCCGAGGCAGGAGCGGACGTGGTGCTCGCCGCACGACGAGTGGACAAGTTGGCGCAGACCGCAGAGTTGATCGACAGCGTCGGAGGGCGTTCGATCACGGTCGCCACCGACGTGGTGGACCCGGACCAGTGCACCGCGATGGTCGAGGCCGCGGTGAAGGAGTTCGGAAAGGTCGACATTCTCATCAACAATGCCGGGGTAGGCACGGCCTACCCCGCAACCCGTGAGACACCCGAGCAGTTCCGCTCGGTGATCGACATCAACTTGAACGGGTCGTACTGGGCAGCGCAGGCCTGCGGACGGGTGATGGCACCCGGCAGTTCGATTGTGAACATCTCCAGCATTCTGGGGCTGACCACCGCAGGCCTTCCGCAGGCGGCCTACAGCGCGAGCAAGGCAGCGATCATCGGCCTCACCCGCGATCTGGCGCAGCAGTGGGGCGCGCGAAAAGGCATCAGAGTCAACGCTATTGCGCCAGGTTTCTTCCAGAGCGAGATGACGGACTCGTACCAGCCGGGATACCTCGACTCGATGGCTCCGCGAATGATCCTCGGACGCAAGGGCGATGCCGAAGAACTGGCCGCAACCGCGATCTGGCTCGCCTCGGACGCCGGAGGATACGTGACGGGTCAGACCATCGCGGTCGACGGTGGAATCACGATCACCTGACGGCTATCGTTCGGCCGGCACGGCGATGCCCTCGCGGATCAGTCTGCGCGCAACCACCAACGCGTCGTCGGTGTCGAGTCCGGGCAGGGCATCGAGGCGGCACGGTGCTCCCTGGTTCAGCAGGTCGAGAGCGTCTGCGCACTGGGGCGGCATCGTCACGGTCTTGGTGCGCACGACCACCGACACTGCATCGGCCGATCGCACGACACGCGCGAACACGCCGGGCCGTAGCCGGATCGAATCCTCGCCCCGCAACGCTCCCATCGCAGCGACGCTTGCCAGTGGGCGCACCGGTTCCGGTCGGACGAGCTCGTCGTGACGATCAGCGACGCGTTCGGCCAGTCGACGTATCGCGTCGGGGTCTCGGTCGATCTCGTCGAGCGCGGCGCGCATGGCGTCCACGACTCGGTGTACATGCGGAGCGATGGATTCCGGGTCGGAGTGGTCGAGGCCGGCGGGAAGGGGAGCGCGCAGACTCTCGACGTCGCCCAGCGACTTCAGCACGTGGTGGGCGACGTCGTAGTCGTTGTACGACGCCACGCCGATGGTCAGGTGCACGGTTGTGTCACCGAGCGCTTGCGCCGAGTGGATCCACCCGCGCGGCAGGTAGAGCACATCGCCGGGCTCGAGGACAACGTCCAGTTCGGGAGTGTTCGATGCGTGGTCCTCGACGGCCGACCGTCGGTCCGACCACGGTTGATTGTTGAGCGGATGCACGTGCACCGGGGAGTGAATGCTCCACCGCTTGGTGCCCGCGATCTGCACGACGAACACATCGTGTACGTCGTAATGCGGTGAAAAGCCTTGCGATGCAGCCGGTGTCACATACGAGTTCACCTGCACGGGGTGGCCCAGCTCGCGAACGAGATCACCGACGAAATGAATCAGCGGCGGCCACAGCCGATGCAGGCCCTGAAGTACCATCGTGTTTCCGGCCGCGAAGGCTGCCAGCACCGCTGCGGAGTCGACCTGGTCCGTTACCTCGGCACCGAACCCGCCGGACGACGTGAACTGCGACTTGTCCAGCAATCGACCGTCTTTGGCCATCCGCACGAAGGGAGTGCGTACTCCGCGTTCCGAGATCAGCTCGTCGACCGCGTCGAGTGTCATCAGATCGTCGAACGAGTCCGACAGCTCGGCGGATCGGGTCAGTTTGGGAGCTGTACCCCAGAACCGGTTTGCGAACGTTCCGAAGTCGGTACCGGTGAGACGACGGAGCGCGGACCGATGATCCGATCCGCGCTCGCCGCTCGACTCAGTGCTCAAGCGGTACCGTCCGCACCGCCGTCGTGTCCGTTGGGGTTCGATCCACCGTCGGCCGGGCCCTCGCCCGCTCCGGCGGGGCCGTCTGCTCCGCCGTCGTGACCGTCGGGGTTGGATCCGCCGTCGGCGGGTCCTTCACCGGCTGCGGCGGGGCCGTCTGCTCCGCCGTCATGGCCACCGGGGTTCGATCCGCCGTCGGCGGGTCCTTCGCCTGCGGCTCCGCCCGTGGTGGTGATGTCGTCGTCGTTGATGCTCATCGAGGTCCTTCCGGTCGTGGAGGTTCGTGTGCCCGCGCAGCGCGAGAACATCGGAGGTATTGACGCAAACTCTGTTTCTCAAACAGCGGTGGTGTGACGAATTCAGGCAGAGTCGTCGGCGATCTCGGGCGCGTTCTCCCGCGTCGCCATTCCGCCTCCGCCGCCGCCGTCCACGGGTCCTGGTCGGCCGCCCTTCGGCGTGTCCGATGCCTTCTCGGCGTCTGTCGGGTTCTCGTTGTCGGTGTTCTCGTCACGTCCCATGGTTCGACAGTAGACCGCCGCGCAGGCCGTGGGACGATGGAACGATGGATCGATCCCGAGCGCAGCACGTGGTGCTGCTGGACGACGAAGGCCGCGCCGTCGGCACGCACGACAAGACCACCGTCCACACGCTGGACACGCCACTGCACCTGGCATTTTCCAGCTACGTGGTGAGATCGGACGGCGCAGTTCTTCTCACACGCAGAGCGTCGAGCAAGACGACGTGGCCAGGGGTGCTGACCAACACGTGCTGTGGCCACCCGGCACCCGGTGAGAAACTCGACGACGCCGTACTGCGCCGAATCGGTGAAGAATTGGGCCTGCGTGCGGAATCCGCCGAGTTGGTACTGCCGCACTTCCGGTACCGGGCCGTCATGGACAACGGAATCGTGGAGAACGAGATCTGTCCGGTGTACCGCGTGAGAGTCGACGAGCACGCGACACTCGATCCCGATCCGGCCGAGGTGGAGGAGACTCGATGGGTGTCGTGGCGTGAGTTCTCCGCGGGGGTGCGGGGCGGCACCATCGACGTATCACCCTGGTGCAGAACGCAGGTGGAGCAGTTGACCGCTCTGGCCGACGAGCCACTCGGCTGGCCGGCATCGCCGGACGACATGCTTCCCCCCGCTGCCCGTCCTGCCGACACCCGCTGATCCTGCCCGGCCTCTAGGGTTCGTGCTGTGACCGTCGACAATTCCGACAGGCCGAACGAGGACCTGCTCGATCGTGCCTCCGTCGCGCGCGAACTCGCCCGCTTCTCCCACCGCACCGCCGAAACGGACGGACTCCGCGTCGCCGCCGTTGCCGTTGCGGTCGGTGGACCGCCGGGGGACAGGCGCATGCTTCTGACGAGGAGGCCGGATCGGTTGCGCGCACATCCGGGCCAATACGCGTTGCCCGGCGGAGGTGTGGACCCGGGCGAGTCCCGGATGCAGGCCTGTCTGCGGGAATTGGCCGAGGAGTTGGGGATTCGCGCCTACGAGACCGACGTGCTCGGTAGGTTGGACGACTACGTCACCCGATCCGGGTACGTCATCACTCCGTTCGTGGTGTGGGTCGGCGACTACTCGTCCACGTTGCTGCCCAGCGAGGACGAGGTGGCCGAAGTGTTCGAGGTGACAGTCGACGAACTCGACGTCGACGCCCAATTCGTGTCGATACCCGAATCGACGCGTCCGGTCATTCGGTGGCCGTACCGAACGGGTGCCATCCATGCTCCGACCGGCGCGATCGTCCATCAGTTCCGTGAAGTGGCACTGCATGGTCGACACACCCGAGTCGCGGACTTCGAGCAGCCGGTGTTCGCGTGGCGCTAACGTGGCCGCAAGCCCGAGCGGGCAGGCCGCGACGAGCAGCACGAGAAGGAGGTGATCGCCGATGACGAACGACCGTGAGCTCGAGGTATCGGACCGCATCGCGACCGTTCCCAACCTTCTCAGCGCAATCCGGCTGTTGGGTGTTCCGCTGTTTCTCTATCTCATGCTCGGCCCCGAGGCCGACGGGTGGGCGCTGGTGCTCCTGCTGGTCAGCGGTGGAACCGATTGGCTCGACGGCAAACTCGCTCGCATGCTCGGTCAGGCATCGAAGCTGGGTGCAGTTCTCGATCCGTTGGTCGATCGGCTCTACGTGGTCAGCACCCTGGTGGCGTTCGTGCTGCGCGGCATCATTCCGTGGTGGGTTGCCGCGATACTCATCGGTCGCGATGCCGTACTCGGATTGACGATGTTCGTCTATCGCCGCAGGTCCCTCCCGCCTCCGGACGTCATCTATCTCGGTAAGGCCGCGACCTTCGTGGTGATGATCGCGCTGCCGGTCCTCCTGGTCTCTGCCGGCAGCAATTCGGTGGCCGATGCCGCAGGACCGCTCGGATACGCGTTGCTGATCTGGGGCACCGCGTTGTACATCTGGACCGGTCTGCTGTACCTCGGCAAGGCGATCGCTGTCGCCAGGGCAGTCGATCCGACAGTGGCCGGCACCTGACGGTGGAGCCTGGGGAACGACCGGGACGGTCAGGAGTGGAGCCTGCGGAACGACCGGAGAAACAGGTCAAGAGGAATCCCGTCCCGTCGTTGCTGACGTCCTTGTTGACCGACCATCTGGACCCGGGATACGGGGCGGCGGCTGCCGAACGTACGGCGCAGCACACTCGCAAGCCGCGGGTACCTGCGGCGCTCTGGTTGTTGGGCGGTGCGGTCGTAGTCGGGGTGATTTTCGGTATCGCGTTCTCGCAGCTGGCTTCCGGCGGTGCCGATGTGGACCGTGCGGGCTCCGACGCGTCGGCTGCTGTGCGCGCCGCGCAGGATCGCAGCGCCGAATTGGAAGCGACACAACAGGCACTGGTCGAGCAGGTGTCCTCGGAGCGTGACAGAGCTCTGCAGTCCGATGTCTCGGGCAGTGCCCTGCTGGACCGGTTGAGTGCTGTCGAATCCGCCGCCGGCATCGATTCGGTGACCGGCCCCGGGCTCTCGGTCGTCGTCACCGAGCCGGTGGCCGAGGACGCCACGTCGGATCGGTCGATTCGTGGGGGTTCGGGCGCAGCCGTGCTGGATCGAGACATCGCTGCAATCGTCAATTCGTTGTGGGCGAGCGGTGCCGAGGCGGTGTCGGTCGACGGTATTCGCGTCGGACCCAACGTGACCATCCGGCAGGCAGGCGGGGCAATGCTGCTGGACAATCGCCCGATCGACTCGCCCTACGCCATCGACGCGATAGGGCCGCCCCAACGCATCCAGGTCCAGTTCGTGGTCAGCGACGCCTATCTGCGAATGAGCACGGTGGCGCAGTTGTACGGCGTCGGATTCACGGTACGCCCGGCAACCGATCTCGAACTCGGTCCCGCCGCTGTGAGAGAGTCGTTCGTGGCAGAGGAGGTAGGCCGACGATGACGGAGCACGATCCACCGAGTGCCCACCCGGCGGAGTCCGACGTGCACGAACCGTCCGATTCGCCGATCACCCCCACCCACGGGGTCTACGCTCTTGCCGCGATCGCCGCTCTGATCGTCGGAGTCGTCATCGGGACGGTTGCAGGGCCGCAGGTTCCCGCCGTGGTTGCGCCCTATCTGCCGATTGCCGTAGTCGCGGCGATCGACGCGGTGTTCGGCGGTGTACGGGCTTTCCTCGACGGAATCTTCAACGCCAAGGTGTTCGTGATCTCGTTCGTCTTCAACGTCCTCGTCGCGGCTCTGATCGTGTGGCTCGGCGATCAGCTCGGAGTGGGAACTCAGCTGTCCACGGCAATCGTCGTCGTCCTCGGAATCCGTATCTTCGGCAACGCCGCCGCCCTGCGCAGGCGTCTGTTCGGTGCCTAGATCATGACGGCAGGCGGCGGTCGGCACGGATGGCGCGCGCGACGTCCCGGTGCACAGGGACGAAGGCGCGGAGCGGCATTCGGTGTTCTCGCGCTCGCGCTGTTGTGCGTCCTGGGAATCGGCCTGGCCACGCAGGTACGAGAGACGAGCACCACCGACGGCCTGGAGAACTCTCGGCCCGAGGACCTGCTGGTCGTGCTGGACACCCTGACCCGACGCGAGGCGTCGATCCGGGACGAGATCAGCACCCTGCAGGCCACTCTGGCGACGCTGCGTCAGTCCGGATCGGGATCGGAGGCGGCGGTGGCGGAAGCGCAGGAACGATTGTCCGCGTTGTCGATTCAAGTCGGTACCGTCGCGGCACAGGGGCCGGGGGTGACATTGGTGATCGAGGACCCGAACTCGGGCGTGGGATCGGAGGTGCTGCTCGACGCCATGCAGGAGTTGCGTGCAGCAGGTGCCGAAGCGCTCCAGCTCGAGGGCGGCGGAAATGCCGTGCGCATCGGCGTCGATTCGTGGATCGCCGGTTCCGCGGGTCGGATCGTGGTCGACGGTAGAGAACTGCGTGCCCCGTACACCTTCACTGCCATCGGGGATTCGCCGACTCTCGCGTCGGCACTGAACATTCCCGGCGGGGTCGTCGACACGGTGACTCGCAACGGTGCGACGTCGAACATCGCGCAGTCGGACCAGGTCACGGTGTCCGCCTTGCGGGACCCGCGCCCGCGTCAATACGCTCAGCCCGGTAACTGACCGCCCGCTCGCCCCGGGCCACGATCGAAGGGAATGCCGCGTTGAGCGACATCGACACACCAGCTGATCTGTACTACACCCCCGAGCACGAGTGGGTGCAGCGGACGGGGCCTGCAACGGTGCGAATCGGTATCACCGATTTCGCGCAGGCGCAGTTGGGCGACGTGGTGTTCGTTCAGCTTCCCTCGATCGGCGACACCGTGACCGCGGGCGCGTCTCTCGGCGAGGTCGAATCCACCAAGAGCGTGTCCGACGTGTTCAGCCCTCTGACCGCGAAAGTGGTTGCCGTGAACGAGGATCTGGACGGCGAACCGGAGAAGGTGAACTCGGGACCCTACACCGGAGGCTGGCTGATCGACCTCGAGGTTTCGACACCGGAGGAGTTGGACGCGGCACTGGCGCAGATGCTCGACGCCGCCGGATATGCTCTCATCACGGCCGAGTGATCGGCCGGCTGTCGACACCAGCCAACAGGCCACACGGCCACCACTGCGCAGGGTACGGTCGACACCGAGCGAATACCCTGTCGGGGCGAAGGTCCAGCAAGCTGTACGAAGCTACGCAACACCGAACGCCAAGCAACACCTGATGTGAAGACCATGTACTGCGTTACCCGCGGCGTTCTCAGCCCCGGGTGAACGGACTGAGAAGGAGTAACGGTGAGCCAGAACGACAACGACAGCAACTACGGGGAGTCACCGGCAGAGACCACCTCGGTCTTCCGTGCAGATTTCCTGCAGGAGCTGGACAACTCCGCGGCCGCCCAGAGCACCGAAGCTCCGGTATCGGGTGTCGAGGGGTTGCCTGTCGGTGCCGCGCTGCTCGTCGTCAAGCGAGGACCCAACGCCGGATCACGGTTCCTGCTCGACCAGCCCACCACCTCGGCCGGTCGGCACCCCGACAGTGACATCTTCCTCGACGATGTCACCGTCAGCCGTCGGCATGCCGAGTTCCGGCAGGACGAGGACGACTTCCAGGTCGTCGACGTCGGCAGCCTCAACGGCACGTACGTCAACCGGGAGCCGGTCGACTCCGCTGTGCTGGCCAACGGCGACGAGGTCCAGATCGGCAAGTTCCGGCTGGTGTTCCTCACCGGACCGCGGGGCGGCAACGGATCTCAGGTCGGCGACGCGTCTGCGGGTGCAGGAAGCCAGTGACCGCCGTCGGGCAGCAGTCCAACGGGGGGATGTCGATTGGCTCCGTCCTCGATCGACTTCGGCCCGACTTTCCTGATGTCACCATCTCGAAGATCAGATTTCTCGAAGCCGAGGGGCTGATCTCGCCGGAACGCACACCGTCGGGGTACCGGCGGTTCTCCATCGCCGATTGCGAGCGTCTGCGCTTCGTGCTGACCGCGCAGCGCGATCAGTACCTGCCGCTCAAGGTGATCAAGGAACAACTCGAAGCCATCGACCACGGGGTCGCGACCGTCGAACGGGCCGATGCGTCGGTCAAGCGTCCGCGGTCGCTGACAGTTGCCGCGGGTGAGGTCTCTCCGGAGGAGTTCCTGCCCGATCGTGAGGTTCGCATCGCCAAGGCAGATCTACTCGCTCAGGCGGGGATCGACGATGCGTTTCTGACCGAGCTGTTGCGAGCCGGCCTGATCACCCCGGGGCAGGCCGGTTTCTACGACGACAGAGCGGTGACGCTCGCCCGGACGGCGCACGCGATGTTGCAGTTCGGTCTCGAGGTGCGCCACCTCCGCGCCTTCAAGCTCGCGGCGGACCGCGAGGCCGGTCTGGTAGCGCAGATTGCCGGACCTGTGGCCAAGGGCCGAGACGCCGGTGCACGCGATCGCGCAGAAGAAATGATTCGCGAATTGGCTGCACTGTCCTTGACCTTGCACACCTGCCTGGTCAAAGCCGCGGTGCGCGGTGCACTCGACCGGTGACGCTCGCTCGCGTCGTTTCGACTTCCAATAGACTCGGCAGCGACGAGCTGAGCAAGTTTTCAGTGCAGCCCGGAATTTCTCGAGGTGAGAGGCAGACACGATGAGTGAGATGCGTGTGGTCGGTATTCGTGTCGAACAGCCGCAGAACCAGCCCGTGTTGCTGCTGCGTGAGGCTGACGGCGACCGGTACCTCCCGATCTGGATCGGCCAAACCGAGGCTGCCGCAATTGCTTTGGAGCAGCAGGGTGTGCAGCCGGCCCGTCCGCTCACCCACGATCTCGTCAAGAATCTGATCTCGGCGCTCGGGCACCAGCTCAAGGAGGTGCGCATCGTCGACCTGCAGGAGGGCACCTTCTACGCCGATCTGGTGTTCGACAAGGACATCAGGGTCTCCGCTCGGCCGTCGGACTCCGTTGCCATCGCGCTTCGGGCCGGGGTGCCGATCTTCGCCGAGGAGCCCGTGCTCGCCGAAGCCGGATTGATCATGCCCGACGAGCGCGAGGACGAGGTCGAGAAGTTCAAGGAGTTCCTCGACTCGGTATCTCCGGACGACTTCAAAGCCACCGACGGGTAACAGAAGAGTCTCAACCTCAACTTTAGGTTCAGGTTTACGGCGCGTTGCGTTGAATCTGCACGAACGTCCCCATAACGTTCGTGCCAGTGAAGTTCACCGCCGTCGCTGGACCGATCCGGGTTCGGTTCACGCCTCTTCGATACCTGCCGAGGCGTACTCTGGCCTGGTACACGGTATGACTTCACGCGAGTACACCGAGGCATTTCCAGTGTCCCGGACGGATCGCAGTACTGACTCGATCCGAACGCAGTGAGACATCCGAGAGGGAGCAGTCAGTGGGAGATCAGCCGCAGCAGCATCACGGCCGTCGAGAGTCCGAAGCCGCAGGCCGGACCGAGGACACGCCGGTCGGTGCCGATGCTCGGGTCGACACCCCCGATCAGGCGTCGAGCGCCCGAATCGAATCGCCCCAGGAAATTCAACCGGGATTGTTCCCCGACGACTCGGTGCCCGACGAACTCGTGGGCTACCGCGTGCCGAGTGCGTGCCAGATCGCCGGCATCACCTACCGTCAGCTCGATTACTGGGCCCGCACCGGGCTCGTCGTCCCGTCCATCCGCGGCGCAGCGGGATCGGGAAGCCAGCGGCTGTACTCGTTCAAGGACATGCTCGTCCTCAAGATCGTCAAGCGGCTGCTCGATACCGGTATCTCACTGCAGAACATCCGCGTCGCCGTCGATCACCTACGCCAGCGCGGGGTGGGCGATCTCGCCAACATCACGCTGTTCTCCGACGGCACCACCGTCTACGAGTGCACGTCGGCAGAAGAGGTGGTCGACCTGCTCCAGGGTGGGCAGGGTGTGTTCGGCATTGCCGTGAACGGTGCGATGCGCGAGCTCACCGGCACCATCGCCGACTTCCCGGCCGAACGAGCCGACGGCGGTGAAAGCCAGCCGAGCCCGGAGGACGAGTTGGCGTCGCGCCGCAAGAATCGCGCGAGCCGCAAGACCGGCTAGACTTTCTTTCGTCGCGCCCGCGCGGGAGAGTTCCGAGGCATCCAGTCTCGGACGCCGAAGGAGCAATACCTCCCCGTCAATCTCTCAGGCACACGGACCGTGTGGGCTTCGACAACTCTGGAAAGTGGTGGGAGCACCCACCCGCCCAAGGGGAAAGGTGCCGGCGCGCTTCACTGGCGCGCCGTGTCCGACCGAATCTCTCAGGCGCACGCGTCAGCGGGCACACGACAGAGGGGGAGGAGCGGCCGGAGCGCATGCCTCGGCCGTCCGACGCCTCGTCTTGGGAGTACATCGTGACCGACCGAACCGGCTCGCCCGCACACACTTTCGTCGATCGTCACATCGGCCCCGACGCCACCGAGTTGGTCCGCATCCTCGACACCATCGGCGTCGACAGTCTCGACGAGCTGGCCCGCAAGGCCGTTCCTTCGTCGATCCTCGATACCGTGGTCGACGGCGTTCCCGACGGGTTGGCGACGCTACCGCCCGCGCTGAGCGAGCACGAGGTGCTCGCCGCACTGGCCGACCTCGCCGGGCAGAACACCGTGGCGACGTCGATGATCGGCCTGGGCTACTACGACACGCTCACCCCGCCGGTGCTGACCCGAGGCATTCTGGAGAACCCGGCCTGGTACACCGCGTACACGCCGTATCAGCCGGAGATCAGCCAGGGGCGACTCGAAGCGTTGCTCAACTTCCAGACCATGGTTGCCGACCTCACCGGCATGGACGTGGCCAATGCGTCGATGCTCGACGAGTCGACGGCGGCCGCCGAATCCATGACCTTGATGCGGCGCGCGAACAGGGCGTCGAAGTCGCCTCGGCTACTGGTCGATTCCGATATCTTCCCGCAAACCGAGGCCGTGTTGGCCACTCGCGCCGAGCCGCTGGGCATCGAGTTGGTCTACGCCGATCTGACCGACGGCCTGCCCGACGGAGAATTCTTCGGTGTGCTCGCGCAGCTGCCCGGAGCATCGGGCCGTCTTGTCGATCACACGGCGATCATCGAGGCCGCGCACGACCGCGGGGCTCTGGTTGCAGTGGGAGTGGACCTGCTGGCTGCCACCGTGGTGACCCCGCCCGGTGAAATCGGCGCAGACGTCTGCTTCGGAACCACCCAGCGGTTCGGTGTTCCGATGGGATACGGCGGACCGCACGCCGGCTACCTCGCAGTGCGGTCGGGTCATTCCCGTCAGCTGCCCGGTCGATTGGTCGGGGTCTCGCTCGATGCCGACGGCCACCGCGCCTACCGGCTGGCGCTGCAGACCCGTGAGCAGCACATCCGCCGTGAGAAGGCGACCTCCAACATCTGCACCGCTCAGGTCCTGCTGGCCATCGTCGCTGCGATGTATGCCAGCTACCACGGCGCGGACGGATTGCGTGCCATAGCAACTCGGGTGAATGCGCATGCTCGAACCGTGGCGGCAGGTCTGCGGGAGGCAGGTGTCGAGGTGGTGCACACGGACTTCTTCGACACCGTCCTGGCGTCCGTCCCGGGTATGGCTCAGGCCGTCGTCGACGCTGCCAAGCAGCGCGGGATCAATCTGCGGCTCGTCGACGCCGACCACGTGGCCGTCGCGTGCGACGAGGCGACGACGCCCGAGCACATCGCGAACGTGCTCGCCGCGTTCGGTGCAGAAACCGCAGGTTCCGGAGCCGAGTCGTTGCCGGCGAACATGACTCGAACCTCGGAGTACCTCACGCACCCGGCATTCACCAGGTATCGCACCGAGACGGCCATGCTGCGGTACCTGCGCGCGTTGTCCGACAAGGACATTGCGCTCGATCGCAGCATGATTCCGCTGGGTTCGTGCACGATGAAGCTGAACGCCACCGCGGAGATGGAGTCCATCACCTGGCCGCAGTTCGCCCGTCAGCACCCCTTCGCTCCGGCCTCGGACGTGCCCGGTCTGCTGAAGGTGATCGCAGACCTGGAACGGTGGCTCGTCGACATCACCGGCTACGACGCGGTCAGCCTGCAGCCCAATGCGGGAAGCCAGGGCGAGTACGCGGGACTGCTCGCCATTCGCCGCTACCATCTCGGCAACGGCGATTCCGAACGCACCGTCTGCTTGATCCCGTCGAGCGCCCACGGCACCAACGCAGCCTCGGCCGTGATGGTCGGGATGCGCGTGGTGGTGGTGGCCTGCCGTCCCAACGGTGACGTCGACGTCGACGACCTGCGCGCCAAGATCGCCGAGCACGCCGACACCCTCGCGGCGATCATGATCACCTATCCCTCCACCCATGGCGTCTACGAGCACGAGATCTCCGAGATCTGTGCAGCGGTCCACGACGCGGGCGGTCAGGTGTACGTCGACGGTGCCAACCTCAACGCTCTCGTCGGTCTGGCGCGCCCGGGCCGATTCGGCGGCGATGTCAGCCACCTGAACCTGCACAAGACGTTCTGCATCCCGCACGGAGGCGGCGGGCCCGGCGTCGGACCCATCGGTGTGCGGTCGCACCTGCAGCCGTACCTGCCGGGTCACCCGCTGGCCCCGCAGCTCGGTTCGGGACCGACGGTGTCCGGTGCCCCCTACGGCAGCGCCTCGATCCTGACGATCACGTGGGCCTACATCGCGATGATGGGTGCGACGGGGCTCCGGCAGGCGACGTTGACGGCGATCGCGTCGGCCAACTACATCGCCCGTCGCCTCGACGAGTACTTCCCGGTTCTGTACACCGGCGACAACGGCATGGTTGCCCACGAGTGCATTCTCGATCTTCGGGGCCTGACCAAGGACACCGGAGTCACCGTCGACGACGTCGCGAAAAGGTTGGCGGACTACGGCTTCCACGCGCCCACGATGAGCTTCCCGGTGCCGGGAACTCTGATGGTCGAGCCGACCGAGAGTGAGAACATCGAGGAGATCGACGCGTTCTGCGATGCGATGATCGCCATCAGGGGAGAGATCGATCGCGTCGGATCGGGCGAATGGACGGTCGACGACAACCCACTTCGAGGTGCACCGCACACCGCTCGGAGTCTGGTTGCCGAATGGGATCACCCGTACTCACGGGAACTCGCTGCCTACCCGTCGGGCTACGACCGTCCGAAGGTGTGGCCGGCGGTGCGTCGCATCGACGGTGCCCACGGGGACCGCAATCTGGTGTGCTCGTGCCCACCGATCGAGGCCTTCGCCTGAGCAGAGAACAGAGCCCGCCACGGCGACGTGGCGGGCTCTGGCGTGGTGGTGTCGGAGGCTTCTAGCCCCGAGTCAGTTCGAGCATCGCGATCTCGGGCGGAGCGGCCACCCGCACCGGTGGACCCCACGCGCCGGCACCGCGGGTGGTGTAGAGCGTGGTGTTGCCGATCGTGTCCAGCCCTTGGACACTGGGCTGCTGCAGCGGCACCAGATAACGGATCGGCCAGATCTGACCCCCATGCGTGTGACCGGACACCTGCATGTCCACTCCGAAGTCCGATGCCTCCACCGCCTGCAACGGCTGATGTGCCATCAGTAGTACGAAGCGATCAGGGTCGATCCCGTCCAATGCCGCGGCCAGATCGGGTTCGTACGGAGCCGGTGCGGTGGCGTCGTTGATGCCGGCGATATCGATGGCAGCGTCGCCACGAGTGATCGTCGTACGCTCGTTTCGCAGCACGTCGATGCCGAGCGTCGACCAGAAGTCGAGCCATTCGCCGCCGTCGCCCGCGTAGAACTCGTGATTGCCGCTGACGGCGAACACACCCAGCGGCGCTTCGAGATCGCGCAGCGGCTCGAGATCTTCTCCCACCAGAGCAACCGTCCCATCGATGAGATCACCGTCGAGGAGCACGACATCGGGATTCTGGGCGTTGATCGAATCGACGACCTTCTGCACGAAATCCGCGCCGCGGGAGGGGCCGACATGGAGATCCGACACCAACGCCACTCGGACGCCGTCGAATTCGGCCGGTAGCCTGTCGAGCACGACGTCGGTGTTCGTCGCACGCGGAGTCGCCGCCTCGACGAGTCCGTATCCCACTGCAACCACGCTGACGAGTGCCACCGCCGCCGAGCCGATCCGCGACACCCGCAGTCGAACAGCGGACGAATCGCGTTCACGAGCCGCGAACACCACTCTCACGACGGTGCAGACCACGGCCACCAGAATCGTTCCCAGGAACAGGTACAGCACCACGGCGAGCCAACTGAGGCCGACGAAGGCGGGTCCTCGTGCCCAGGACGGATCGAACTCCACGCCGCTGCCGAAACCGATCACCGCACCCAGCCACAGCAGTGCCAGTGCAGCATCGACAGCTCGTTTGGGACGTGTCGGCATCCTGGTCACGGAGAGAAACCGCCAGTGCAGGAACAGGGTGATGAGGAGTAGAAAAACGCCGACAAAAATTACACGAGACATGTTCTAGTACAGCAACTTTCCGAGTAGATCGATGAATTCCGGTGAATCGGACGTCGGTACGGTCGTGGCAGTGCCGCCGGTACGGGCCGCGATGTCGGTGAACGCAGTCGCGTCGGGGTTGTCGCCGATCATCACCACGTTCACTGCGACCGGACGCGCGGCATCGGACGCCGAGTTCAGGTCGGTGAGCAGTTCCTCGGGGGACAGGGGCGAATCGTCCGATCCATCGGTGACGAGGACCACCGAATTCACCCGGCCCGGAACGTATCCGGCCACAGCATCGGCGTACGCGACCAGCACGGATGCGAACGTGAACGACGCGCCCGCGGGCGTCGCCGCGGCCGCGCTGGATTCCAGAGCAGCCCGCCTGGACGTCGGCCCGATCGCAGCCGACATCGGCCCGGTCGGAACGTCGACCCGGAAGGGGAGTGAATTGTCCAGATCCTCGCCGAAGCTCCACAGCCCCAGCTCGGTGGCGTCGGGCACTCGCTGGAACTGCTCGCCGAGAGCGCGAACCGTGTTCTGCAGCCGAGTCGCGCTGCCTTCGGACGTGCCCATCGACTCGGATACGTCGAGCAGCACCGTGGCGCGGCGCGGCAGGACCGGGCTTCGCAGCACGGCCAGCAGTGCGTCGGCCACCGATCCGGAGGGCGCAGCGAGGGCATCGGCGTCCTGGGTCTCGCCGACGCCGAAGCCCGCATCCGTGAGCAATTGCGCACCGTCCGGCTGCCGGACGAAATCGACGAACGCGGCGGCCGCCCGAGTCGATGTCTCGTCGCCGGAGAGTACGGCCGCGGGATGATCGGCAACGGGAGTGGGGCCCTGAGGTTCGACGGCGGTCAACGTCGACGAATCGGTCGATGCCAGTTGCTGCTCGGTGACCGGGACCGCGTGGACGGGGGCATCGGAGCCGGGCGCGTTCTCCAGTGCCGCGAGCGCGTCGTAGGTGGTGGATTCGGACGTCGCGGAGGCTCCGGTGTCGGTAACGGCCAGCTCCGACACGGCCGAGACCACTTCTCTGGACGAGGCCTGTTCCAGGGTCAATTCGCTGGTCGGATCTTCGCGTATCCCGGCAGCGATTGCGGCGAGCGCCAGTGTGGTTGCGCCGGAATCGGATCCGGTCGGTAGTGCGAGACGGAGTGCGCCCCACTCGCCGAGGCCGAATGCCTGCGGATCACGTTGCAGGCGGACCAGGTCGGCCCAACTTGCCGTTGCCAGAGCGTCGGCCACGGCAGACGGCACTGCGAGCACTACCGGACTCGACGCCAGTGGCCGCGGGGTGCCGTCGACTGCTCCGCGGTCGGTCACGGCCTCCACGTCACCCGACGATTGAGGTATCCACAGGCCCGGCCGAGCACCGAGTGCGCCGACGTCCCAGTTGTCGATACCGGCGTTCAATGCCGTCCGCACGGCATCGGAGGCGGTAGCTCGAACCTGCACCGTCACACAGTGATCTCGCACCACCGGTGCGGTGTCGTTGAACCGGGAAGCCAGTTGTTCGACAGGTCCGGAGATGTCGGGATCGGCGGCGACAGTGAGCACCGCCGATCCCTCCACACATGTGTCGGCCGCTTCGACCCCTTGGTCGAAGATGCGATCCCGCAGTTGAAACCATCCGAAGACGGCCGCGACCAGCACCGCGATCGTGATCACGACGATCACGGGTCCGGCGGCTATCGAACGCCCGCGCCCTGTGTTCCGATGTTCACCCACGTGATCGACAAGTCCGTCAGGCGTTGACGGCCTTGTACTCCCGTCGGCGACGATGCAGGATCGGCTCGGTGTAGCCGTTGGGCTGGCTGGTGCCCTGGAAGATCAGGTCACTGGCAGCCTGGAAAGCGATGTTGGTGTCGAAGTCGGGAGCCAACGGCTTGTACGTCGGATCGGCTTCGTTCTGGCGGTCCACCACCGGTGCCATCCGCTTCAGCGACTCGCGCACCTGGTCTTCGGTGACGATGCCGTGGCGCAGCCAGTTCGCGATGAACTGACTCGAAATACGAAGCGTCGCACGGTCTTCCATGAGTGCGATGTCGTTGATGTCGGGCACCTTCGAGCAGCCGACGCCGTGGTCGATCCACCGCACCACGTAGCCCAGGATCGACTGCGAGTTGTTGTCGAGCTCGTTCTGCTTCTCCTCGTCGGTCCAGTCCGTGGACGGCGCGAGAGGAATTTCGAGAATGTCGTCGACGGTGGCGCGCTTGGCCTGTGCGATCTCGTGCTGGCGGGCGAAGACATCGACCTTGTGATAGTGCAGGGCGTGCAAGGTCGCTGCGGTAGGCGAGGGAACCCACGCGGTGTTGGCTCCGGCCTTGGGGTGGCCGATCTTCTGCTCGAGCATGTCGTGCATCAGATCGGGCATGGCCCACATGCCCTTACCGATCTGCGCCTTGCCTTCGAGGCCTGCAGCCAGACCGGTGTCGACGTTGAAGTCCTCGTAGGCCGCGATCCACTTCTCGCCCTTCATCGCACCCTTGCGCACGACGGGACCCGCCTCCATCGAGGTGTGGATCTCGTCGCCGGTGCGGTCGAGGAAGCCGGTGTTGATGAACACGACCCGCTCGGATGCGGCCTGGATGCACGCTTTGAGGTTGACCGTCGTGCGGCGTTCCTCGTCCATGATGCCGACCTTGAGTGTGTTGGTCGGAAGGCCGAGGACCTGCTCGACACGGCCGAACAGCTCCGCGGTGAACGCGACCTCGTCCGGTCCGTGCATCTTGGGCTTGACGATGTACAGCGAACCGGTGCGTGAGTTGGACAGCACGTTGTCCGAGGTCAGCGAGTGCATACCGGCGAGCGAGGTGAACAGCGCGTCGAGGATGCCCTCGGGCACCTCGTTGCCGTCGGCATCGAGGATCGCATCCGAGGTCATCAGGTGACCGACGTTGCGGACGAACAGCAGCGAGCGACCGTGCAGTGTCAGTTCGGAACCGTCGACCGAGGTGTAGGTGCGGTCCTTGTTCATCGCACGAGTGAAGCTCTTGCCGCCCTTGGAGACTTCCTCGGTCAAGTCGCCCTTCATCAGGCCGAGCCAGTTGCGGTAGCCGAGGACCTTGTCGTCCGCATCGACGGCAGCGACGGAGTCCTCGAAGTCCATGATGGTGGTGACAGCGGACTCGAGCAGAACGTCCTTGACTCCCGCGCCGTCGGTCTTGCCGATCGGGCTCTCGGGGTCGATCTGGATCTCGAAGTGCAAGCCGTTGTGGACGAACAGGATCGCCGACGGCGCATCCGGGGTGCCCTGGTAGCCGAGCAGCTGTGACGGATCCTTCAGCCCGACGGTGCTTCCGTCGGCGAGAGTCACCGTCAGAGACGCTGCGTCGACGACGTATCCGGTGGTACCGACGTGCGAACCGGAGCTCAGGGGCAGCGCTTCGTCGAGGAAGTCCCGCGCGAAGGCGATGACCTTGTCGCCGCGGACCCTGTTGTAGCTGGTGCCCTTCTCGGCACCGTCGGTCTCGGGAATGGCATCGGTTCCGTAGAGAGCGTCGTACAGCGAGCCCCACCGTGCGTTGGACGCGTTGATCGCGAACCGGGCATTGAGCACCGGCACCACGAGCTGCGGCCCGGCCGTGGTGGTGATCTCGGTGTCGACACCGGAGGTGCTGATCTGGAAGTCGGCCGGCTCGTCGAGCAGGTAGCCGATCTCCTTCAGGAATGCCTTGTACGCGGCGCGGTCGTAGTTCGGCCCCGCGTGCTCACCGTGCCAGGCGTCGACCTTGCCCTGGATCTCGTCGCGGACAGCGAGCAACGACTTGTTCTTGGGAGCGAGATCGGCGATCAGCGACGCGGCACCGGCCCAGAAGGCATCCGAATCCACGTCGGTACCCGGCAGCGCCTCCTTCTCGACGAAATCGAATAGGACCTTGGCGACCTGAAGTCCACCAGCCTGCACACGATCGGTCATGAATTCCTCACTCTTTCCGGTCATGGACACCGGTGACCGGTGTCCCCACGACAACGCTGTCGATGTTACTCGGCGGTAGGTCCGACGCCGAACTCGCCGCCGATCAGTAAATTCTGGCATCGAGCGATCAACGCCGAGCGTAGAGGTGCCGCTTCGCTCGACAACTCTCCCTGCGCACGCACGTATTCCGCTCGTCCGGCCGCGGTCTCTATTCGAATGGGTTCGAGATCGTAGTCGCTCAGGTCGTACGGGCTCGCGCGCATGTCGATCGTTCGCGCGTGCAGAGCCAGCTCGAAGCAGTCGGTGAGAAACTCGGAATCGATCAGCGGTCCCAGCTTGTAGCACCACTTGTACAGATCCATCGAGGCGTGAATGCACCCGGGTTGCTCGGATGTCAGACGCGACTCCGGGGACAGGGCACGAGCGTTGCGCGGCGCGGCCTCGGGGGTGAAGAACCGGAAGGCGTCGTAGTGGGTGCAGCGCAACGTCATCGAATCGACCACGGCATCGGTTCCGTCGTGTCCGAGACGCAGTGGCACCTGCTCGTGACGCTGCGCCGACGTTCCCCCGCGGTAGACCATCGCCCACTCGTGCAGTCCGAAACAGCCGAGCACCGGTGGCCTGTCTCGGGTGGCGGAGAGCAGGCCGAGGGTGAATTCGATGCTCGATCGTCGACGCTGGACCAGATCCGACCGCACCCGAAAACCCGGGCCGTCGGTGGTGTCCACCTGCTCGTAGGACGCGAACTCCGCGTAGTCACGCGCACGATCGCCGGTGAGTACGACGCCATGACCTGGATTCCATCGGCGTAGCTGACCCGGGCGGTGGCTGTAGTAGGTGAACAGAAAATCGAGCACCGGATGGACGCCGCCGTGGCCCCGGTCGGTCAGATAGTCACCGACGAGGTTCTCCACCCGCGCCGTATGCGCAGCACGACGAGCGGTCCACTGCCCTTCGCTCACCAACGTCGAATTGGGCATTCACGCGTTCCGTGGGGGAGTAGTCGCAGGCTTGAAGTTGGACGACGATTGACCCGGACGGGGACCCGCCACCCGGTGTGTGCCGTCCCGAACCGTACCGACGAACTCCTCGACCAGGTCCTCGAGCGCGACGATACCGACCGTGGCACCGGTCGCGTCGTGCACGGCGCCGAGGTGGCTGCTGGCCCGACGCAACTTGGTCAACGCGTCGTCGAGCACCGTGTCGATGGAGACCACCGGCAGTGCTCGCACATCACTGCGGGGAATGACCGTGTCCGGTCCTGCCGACTCGTCGGCCATGTCGTCGAGTACGTCCTTGAGGTGCAGGTAGCCCACAAGTGCCCCCGAGGCGTCGCGAACCGGATAGCGCGAGAATCCCGTTTCGATGACGGCTCGTTCGACCGAGCCCAGCGTGGGTCCGAGGGTGTGATCGGGACCGGACAACTCGATACTGCGAACCTGGTGCGAGGGAATCAGAACCTCACCCACCGTCCGGCCGGACGTTTCCAGGGCCTGCCGCAATCGTCGATGCTCCTCGGCGTCGATCAGTCCCTCGGATCGTGATTCGCCGATCATCTGCGACAACTCGACCGCCGATACCGAGGAACTCAGCTCGTCCTTCGGCTCGATCCGCAGCAGTCGAAGGGTGAGGTTGGCGCACATGTTGTAGAACGAGATCAGCGGCAGTGCCACCTTGATGAACAGCAGATGGATGGGCACCAGAACCATGGCGGTGCTCTCCGGGCCCGCGATCGCGATGTTCTTGGGCACCATCTCACCGATGAGAATGTGCAGAACGACCACGAGCGTCAACGCGATGGCGAAGGCGATCGGGTGCAGGAAGGACTCGGGAATGCCGACTGCCTCGAGCGGAACCTCGATCAGGTGTGCCACTGCAGGCTCTGCCACACGACCGAGAAGAATAGAACAGATCGTGATGCCGAGCTGTGCAGCGGCGAGCATCTGCGACAGGTTCTGACCGGCCTCGATCACGCTCTGAGCGCGCTTCTTGCCCTGTGCGAGCAGCGCTTCGAGGCGATCCCGCCGGGCCGAGATCAGTGCGAACTCGGCTCCGACGAAGAATGCGTTGCCGGCGAGCAGTAGAACGGCGAGACCGACTCCGAGGAAATCACCCATCGATCTCACCGTCCGATCTCATCCGAGCCACCGCTGCCGCGTCGACGGGCAGGAGCACCACCCGGTCGATGCGACGGCCGTCCATCCGAATCACCCGTGCCACCCAACCGCCGTCTCGTTCGAGCGGATCCTCGTTCGCCGGCGGAGGCAACAGAACTGCGTCCCCCTCGGTCGGAATGCGACCCAACTCGGTCAGAACCAGACCGCCGATGGTCTCGTACTCGCCCTCCGGTGCGGAATATCCCGTGGCCGACGCGACCTCGTCGATGCGCAGCAAGCCTGCGCAATCCCAACCGTCGCCCGATCTGGAGACGTCGAGTTCGGGTTCGTCGTGTTCGTCGCGCACGTCACCGACGATTTCCTCGATCAGATCCTCCATCGTGACCATGCCCGCGGTTCCGCCGTACTCGTCGACGACGAGAGCGACCTGCATACCGTCGGCGCGTACCCGTTCCATCACCGCGTCGCCGTCGAGGCTGGACGGTACGACAGGAACGTCGCGTGCCAGGGACTCGACGGTCGTCGACCGGCGATGCGCTCCGGCAACGGTGAACGCATGCTTGATGTGAACGACGCCGATGGTGTCGTCCAGATCGCCGTCGACCACCGGAAAGCGCGAGAAGCCGGTCCGCGCCGCCGTTTCGATCAAATCGGCCACTGTGGCGTCGGTGGCGAGCGTTTCGATCTTGACTCGTGGCGTCATCAGTTCCTCGGCCGTGCGATCACCGAACTGCAACGACCGATCGACCAGTCGTGCAGTGTTCTCGTCGATCGATCCCTGCCGCGCCGACGTGCGGACCAGCGAACCCAGTTCCTGCGGCGACCGCGCGGATCTCAGTTCTTCCGCCGGTTCGATGCCGAGCCGGCGTACCAGCCAGTTCGCCGAGCCGTTGAGCCCGTTGATGGCCCACTTGAAGACCAGCGAGAACCCGGCCATCGCACCGGCGGTGACACGAGCGGTCGACATCGGTTTCGCAATGGCGATGTTCTTGGGAACCAGCTCACCGAAGATCATCGAGAACGACGTGGCCAGGATCAGCGCCACGGCGAGCGAGATTCCTGCGGAGAGGGTCTCGGATGCGCCCAGCGCGTCGGCCAGCGGCCGAATGAAGCCGGCCAGCACAGGTTCGGCCAGGTAACCGGTGATCAGTGTCGTGATGGTGATGCCGAGTTGGGCACCGGACAGCTGAAACGACAGTGTCTTGTGGGCGTGCAGCACCTGGCGTGAGCGCAGGTCGCCGTTGTCGGCCTGTGACTCGACCGCACTGCGTTCGAGAGCAGTCAGAGAGAACTCGGCCGCAACGAACAGTGCGGTGCCGGCCGTCAGAGCGACGAAACCGAGCAGGCTGACGATGGTCAGAAGAAGTGCCACGCGTCAGCTCCGCCTGAGCCGGGACCGTCGAAGCTGGGACAGGAGCATCGCGCCGCCGGAGTGCACGTGGTTGCCGAAATCTGTGTCGCCGGGTTTCTCTCCCGGCTCGATAGAGGATCCCTCCGAAGTGGAACCGTCGTCGTGTTGTTCCGCAGTTGCCGCTACGGCAACCGAGATAGTGGGTGCCTCGGGCACCTGATTCCCTTCTGTTCGGTTCGCGATGTGGTCCCACCTCGTGAGGAGCCGACCGTTCCGCCACACGTCGGGAATCGAATGCTCGAATGTCCGACGAGTGACGAGCGCGAACAACTGTGTTTGCTGTGGGTGAGTCTAACCGTGCCCGACCGTCACCACCCGGAGGGCAGGGGCCGTCCTTCGGCGAATCCGGCTGCGGACTGGACTCCCAGAACTGCTCGTTCGGCCAACTCCGGCAGCGAACGGGCACCCGCATACGTGCAGGTACTGCGAACTCCGGCACAGATGTGATCGATCAGGTCCTCGACACCGGGGCGATCGGGATCGAGGCGCATCCGCGAACTGGAAATGCCCTCCTCGAACAAGGCCTTGCGAGCCCGGTCGAACGCCCCATCGGTGGCGGTACGGGCGGCAACTGCTCGCTTCGACGCCATACCGAAGCTCTCCTTGTACCGATTGCCGGATGCGTCCACCCGCAGGTCGCCCGGCGACTCGTACGTGCCGGCGAACCACGAGCCGATCATGACGTTCGCAGCGCCGGCAGCCAGTGCGAGAGCAACGTCACGTGGGTGGCGTACACCGCCGTCGGCCCACACCGAAGCCCCGAGTTCGGCTGCCGCAGCCGAACAATCGGCGACAGCCGAGAACTGGGGGCGTCCGACGCCGGTCATCATGCGTGTCGTGCACATCGCTCCCGGCCCGACACCGACCTTGACGATGTCCGCGCCCGCCTCCACCAGATCGCGCGTCCCCTGCGCGGACACCACATTGCCGGCCGCCAGGGGAACGCCGAGATCGAGGGAGCGCACGGCAGCGAGGGCTTCGAGCATCTTCTGCTGATGCCCGTGAGCGGTGTCCATCACGAGCACATCGGCCCCGGCCTCGGCCAGTGCAGTCGCCTTCTCGGCCACGTTGCCGTTGATGCCGACCGCGGCAGCGATACGGAGGCGACCCGACGCGTCGACTGCAGGCGCGTAGATGCCGGTTCTGATCGCGCCGGTCCTGGTGACCACACCTGCCAGGGAGCCGTCGTTCTCGACGACGACGGCGAGGTGGGCATGTGCCGCCTCCATCAGCTCGAAAACTTCCTTGGGTGACGCATGGCGAGGGGCTCGCACGAAATCGGCCGACGCCACGGAGCTGAGCCGCGCGAATCGGTCGACGTCGGCGCAGGCACCCTCGGACACGACTCCGATCGGCTTGCCGTGTTCGACGATCACGACCGAGCCGTGTGCACGCTTGTGCATCAGCGCCAAGGCGTCGGACACGGATGCGTTGGGGCCGAGGACGACCGGTGTGTCCGCAATCAGGTCGCGACTCTTGACGAATGCGACGGTTTCGGCGACGGCCTCGGTGGGGAGATCCTGCGGGATCACTGCGATCGCTCCGCGACGTGCGACGGTTTCGGCCATACGCCGACCCGACACCGCGGTCATGTTCGACACGACGATCGGAATGGTCGTTCCCGAGCCGTCGACCGTACTGAGGTCGACATCGAATCGCGACGTGACGTCGGTTCGGTTGGGGACGAGGAAGACATCGTCGTAGGTGAGATCGTAGGGCGGCTGATGACCATCGAGGAACTGCACGTTGATCGAGACTACCGGTCGGGCGCGATCGGCGGGGTCGACGCCCCGTCCACCGTCTCCCTTTCGATGCGAGTCGACGCCTGGGTCTGCGACAGTCGAATCGTCGCGGCGATCATGACGGACACCGCTACGGCGATGACGGCGAGGGAAGCCCCGTCGGTTCTGATTCGCTCGTCCAGGACCGTGATGCCGATGAACGCAGCGCCGAGGGGCTCGCCGATCGTGACGGCAGGCATGGACGCGGACAGCGGACCGACTTGAAACGCGCGTTGTTGGAGGTAGAAGCCGAGAACTCCCGATCCGACGAGGGCGTAGGTCTGCCAGGCCGTCAACGCGCCGAACCTCTCGTTCTCCACGAGGTCGGTGACCAACTTCGTCAGAGCCGCGGCCAGACCGAACAGCAACCCTCCGGCGGCTCCGAGCAACAGGGCCCGCACACCGGGGGCGGTCAGGAGCAGACCTCCCACTGCTGCGCCGCCGATCACGACCGCGGCGACGATCAGAGGAACGATCCAGTCGGACAGAGGGGCGTCGGTGTCACCTTCGCTGGGGTCGCCGACCACGATGAACACCGCGAGGGCGGCGGCAAGCAGGAATGCGAGCACCCACGTCGAAGCAGGGAGAACCCGGCCCGCCAATTTCGCCGACATCGGGAGTGCGAACAGCAGGGCGGTGACGAGCAACGGCTGCACGACCAGGACCGAACCGACCCACAGTGCAGCGATCTGAACGGCGTAGCCACCCCCGTCGCCGAGTACGCCCACCCACCATCTGGGGCTTCGGATCAGAGCCGAGAGCAGTGACGTTCCCTCGGGGACCGACGCCGCGGCGCTCTGCTGTGCCACCGACGCACAGGCGAACAGGAATGCCGAAACCAGGGCGAGCGCGATCGACAACCACGACGCGGTCACCCGCGTCGTCCTCTGTTGCCGCCCCGCCTGCCCCCGGCCCGCCCGCCTCGCTCGTGTCGGACGGGCGCAGCACCGCGCCGCGAGCCACGTTGTGCCGGTGCTTCGACCGCCTCGGCCGGGAGCGGCCTGCCGATGGGTGTACGCGCCCCGGTCAATCGACGCCACGAGGTGGGATCGCTCTCGGTGTCGACCACCGTTGCCGAGACACCGGCATCGCCCGCCATCGCGCACACGTGATCCACCTGTTCGGCCGTAGCCAACGTCACGACGGTTCCGCTGGAGCCGGCGCGGGCAGTGCGACCTGCGCGATGCACGTAGTCCTTGGAATCCAGTGGTGGGTCCACGTGGACCACGAGGCTGACGTCGTCGACGTGAACCCCACGTGCCGCGACATCGGTCGCGATCAGCGCGGTCGATGCGCCGTCGCCGAAAGCGGCCAGCGAACGTGTGCGGTGCGCCTGAGTCTTGTTGCCGTGCAACGACGATACCGGTACGCCCAGCCGGCGACAGTCGTCGGTGAGCCGGTCGACCGCGTGAGTGGTGCGGACGAACAGCAACGTGCGCCCGTCCCTGTTGGCAAGTGCGGCAGCTACTTCTGTCTTGCGGCCGGCATCGACCCTGAACACGTAATGCGCGATGTCCGGTTCGCTCACCGACTCCGCGGTGGAATGTTCGGCCGGATCGCTGAGGAACTTCTCGACCAGGCGGTCGACGTCTCCGTCCAGGGTCGCCGAGAACAGCAGCCGCTGGCCGCCGGTCGGTGTCGCAGCGAGAAGCGAATCGACCTGGGGCAGAAATCCCATGTCCACCATGCGATCTGCCTCGTCTATCACGGTGACCTCCACTCGATTCAACGTGATCGAACGACGCTCGAGGAGATCGTTGAGGCGACCGGGGGTGGCCACCACGATGTCGATTCCGCGCTGGATCTCTCTGACATTGCGCTCGAGCGGAACGCCGCCGACCACGCCGACGCTGCGCAGGCCGAACGTCGCACCGTGGACGTCGAGCACTTCCTGGATCTGGAGCGCGAGTTCGCGAGTGGGAGCCAGCACGAGTCCACGCGGTGCACCGGGCTCGCTGCGTCGGCCGGCAAGCCGCACGAGCAGCGGAAGCCCGAACGCGAGAGTCTTGCCGGATCCGGTCGGAGCACGGCCCAGCACATCGCGACCCGCGAGCGCATCGGGCAGGGCGGCGGACTGGATCGGAAACGGCTCGGAGACACCCGCTTTCCTGAGCGAGTGCACGAGAACCACGGGCAGTCCCAGTTCTGCGAACGATCGAACGGATTGACCCGGCATGGCTGTGACCATACCGCTGCGTCGGCCGTGCGTCGGAATCTTCTTGTCGGTGCCCCGCGCCATACTCGGGGCAGAACGCATGTTCGATCGGCGTTCGACACCGTGATTGCCGAGGGGGCGATCGCACGCAGAGTGTGGGGGAGCTATGTGCAAGATGTGTCAGGGCCACAGCGTCGACGAGTACATCGAGGGCGTGATACGCACCATCGACAGGTGTGGCTGGGCCCTGCAGTACGTCGAATCGGAAGTCGATCCCGACGGTATCCATCCGGCGTTCTGCTACACGGTCGGTCTCACGAATTTCGGCAGCCCGGAAATCGTCCTGACGGGGCGCGGGCCGCACGAGTCCTCGAGAATTCTCAATTCGCTCGGCGCATCGGTGGTCTCGGGAATGCTGGAGCTCGAGTCCGGAATCGGTTGCACTGCAGCCGGATTCGATCTGTTCACCATCGACGTACCGGACTGTGCGGATATTCTGTACACCGCATCCGACGTGTACGGCCAAGGGTGCTTCAGTGCGGTGCAGGCGGTGTGGAAGGACCTGGAAGGTGCACTGCCGTGGGAGGGCATCCCGTCGACGGTGGTCCAACCGATACTCGGGCCGGTGCCCGTCTGACCTTGTTCTCGGTACGTACCACCGGTGGCGCTGCGTGATGCACGCAGCGCCACCGGCGGGCGGTCGTCGGTCAGGCTTCGATCTCGGAACGATCGCCGCTCCACAGAGTGTGGAACTTTCCTTCCGAGTCGGTTCGCTCGTAGGTGTGTGCCCCGAAGAAATCTCGCTGTCCCTGTGTCAGAGCGGCAGGTAGACGCTCTGCCCGCAACGCGTCGTAGTAGGAGAGCGAGGACGCGAACGCGGGGACCGGAATACCCAACGAGGCCGCGGTGATGACGACCCGACGCCAGCTGTCGATGGCGTTCTCGATGGCATCACGGAAGTACGGGGCCAGGATCAAGCTCGGCAGTTCGGCGTTGTCGTCGTACGCGTCCTTGATGCGGTCGAGGAACCGCGCGCGAATGATGCAGCCACCGCGCCAGATCGTGGCGAGGTCACCGGGATGCAGATTCCAGTCGTATTCGGCACTGCCCGCGGCGATCTGGTCGAAGCCCTGTGCGTAGGCGACGATCTTCGACGCGTACAGAGCCCGACTGATGTCGTGTGTGAACTGCTCCGCGTCGGTCGGCTTGTCGGCCAGTGTTCCCGAGGCGAGTCCGACGGCTGCCTTGCGCTGAGCGCGTGACCCCGACAGAGCCCGAGCGAACACCGCCTCGGCGATACCGGTGACAGGAACCCCGAGGTCCAGGGCCGCCTTGACCGTCCAGCGACCGGTGCCCTTCTGTTCGGCAGCATCGACGATCACGTCGACGAGAGGCTGACCGGTCTTGGCGTCGACCTGTCGAAGAACCTCGGCGGTGATCTCGACGAGGTAGCTCTCCAGATCACCGTTGTTCCATTCGGTGAACACGTCCGCTACCTGAGCAGGCGTGTAGCCGAGAGCGTCGCGGAACAGGTTGTACGCCTCACCGATGAGCTGCATATCGGCGTATTCGATGCCGTTGTGGACCATCTTGACGAAGTGTCCGGAGCCGTCGGGTCCGATGTGGGTGCAGCACGGCGTGCCGTCGACCTGAGCTGCGATCGATTCCAGTAGCGGACCCAGGGCCTTGTAGGACTCGGCCGGACCACCCGGCATGATCGACGGTCCGTTGAGCGCGCCTTCTTCGCCGCCGGAGATGCCGGCACCGACGAAGAGCAGTCCGCGCTCCTTCATGGCCGCCTCGCGACGAATGGTGTCGGTGTAGAGGGCATTACCACCGTCGATGATGATGTCGCCCTCCTCCATCGCGCCTGCAAGCTCCTCGATCACAGCGTCGGTCGGGTCGCCTGCCTTGACCATGATGAGCACTCGGCGCGGCTTCGCGAGAGCGGCGACGAACTCCTCGATGGTTTCGGTGCGAACGAAGTTGCCCTCGGTGCCGTGCTCGGCGATCAGGGCATCGGTCTTGGCGACACTGCGGTTGTGCAATGCGACGGTGTGGCCGTGATGGGCGAAGTTGCGGGCGATGTTGGAGCCCATGACGGCGAGTCCGGTGACTCCGATCTGAGCCAGTTCTGTCGGTTCTGCTGCTGAGGTCATACAGACAGCTTTCCCTGCCGAGCGGCGTCGCGCGAGCTAACCCCCCCAGCAGAACTCAAACCTGGCCGTAGACAACGACAAGAGGTGCCGCATTCGCGAAGAATGCGACACCTCATGTCGTCGAAATATGCTCCGGTCGAGTTACGACCGCACGGTTACGAACCGATCAGTGGCTGCGAGCCGGACCGTCGAAACCGTCGTACGAACGGCGTTCCGTGCGGCTGCGGAAGCCTCCGGAGCGGTGCTCGTCCTGGCGGGGGCCGGACGCGGGACGACGGTTGTCGGAGCCACGGTTGTCGGATCCACGACCCTCGTAGCCGCGACCCTCGGAGCGACGCGGGCGGTCGCCCTGGTAGCCCTCGTTGCTGCGGTGGTTGGAGCCCTGGTATCCGCCGCTGCTGCGCGGGTTGGACCCCTGGTAGCCCTCGCTGCTGCGCGGGTTCGAACCCTGGTAGCCGGTGCGGGGACGGTCGCCCTGGTAGCCCTCGCTGCTGCGCGGGTTGGAGCCCTGGTATCCGCCGCCGCTGCGCGGGTTGGAGCCCTGGTATCCGCCGCCGCTACGGGGGTTGGAGCCCTGGTAGCCGGGACGGCTGTTCCGGTCACGAGGAGCGGACTCGGCGCGCAGAGGCTCACCGGTCGGCTTCTTCGCCCCGGTGATGCTGTTCAGCTCGGCCGAACCGGGCGAGACGTTGACGGCAGTGGCCTTGACGCCGGCCATACCGGTCAGACGCAGAACCTGACGACGCTGGTTGGGGAGCACGATCGCGACGACGGTGCCCTTCTCGCCTGCGCGTGCCGTGCGTCCTGCGCGGTGCAGGTAGTCCTTGTGGTCTGCGGGCGGATCGACGTGGACGACCAGGTCGATACCGTCGACGTGGATTCCGCGAGCAGCAACGTCTGTAGCGACGAGGACGGGGGTGCGGCCGTTCTTGAAGCGCTCGAGAACGCGGGTGCGCTGGTTCTGAGCCTTACCGCCGTGCAGCGACTCCGCGGCGATACCGAGCGCACGGAGGCGATCGGTGATCCCGTCGCAGCCCAGCTTGGTACGCGCGAACATGATGGTGCGACCGCCTTCGCGAGCACCGATCTCGGAGAGAACGAGATCCTTCTGACCCCGGTCGACCATGAGGACGTAGTGATCCATGGTCCGGACACTGGCTTTGCCGTCCTGGGTGGAGTGCTCGACGTGATCGGGCAGGAACTGGCGAACCAGCGACTGGACCTCACGGTCGAGGGTGGCAGAGAACAGCATGCGCTGTCCGTCTGCCGGGGTGTCGGCGAGGACTGCACGCACCTCGGGCAGGAAGCCCATGTCGGCCATCTGATCGGCCTCGTCGAGCGCGGTGATCTCGATGGAGTCCAGGATGCAGGTGCCCTGGCGGAGGTGATCGGCGAGGCGGCCGGGAGTGGCGACGAGGACGTCGACTCCGCGTCGGAGCTGCTCGACCTGCTTGTTGAACGGGGTACCGCCGACGGCTGGCATGACTCGCAGGCCCTGAGCATTGGCGTAGGGAGCGAGGGACTCGACGACCTGGAAGGCGAGCTCGCGGGTGGGGACCAGCACGAGCGAACGCGGGCGCTTGGCGGCCGGGCGATCGGTGTGCAGCGACAGGCGCTGCAGGATCGGCAGGCCGAAGGCCAGGGTCTTGCCCGAGCCGGTCTGCGCGCGACCGAGGACGTTCTTACCGGCGATCGCGTCGGGAAGCGCCTTCTCCTGGATGGGGGAGGGCACGGTGATCGAGTTGCGCGCCAATGCGGCGACGACAGCCTCGGGCAGTCCGAGATCGGCGAAGGTGAAGGCCGGTGCCGCTACGGGCGTCGGGACTGCCGTGGTGTCGGAAGTGGTGGAAACGGGTGTGTTGGAAACAGCGTGGGTCACGCAGTAAAGCCTCTCCGGATTACGGGCACGCCAATAAGCCCGAAGCTGAGAGCACCCGAAGAACCGGGAAACACGAAAAACAGCCAGAACACATTGATACGAGCCAGGGCACTGTCACCTGGCCATCAGAATGCAGATGAGAACTGCATAAAGTGGGGCTGTTTGTGCCATTTCGATTGCTAGGTCGCGATGGCGACCGGTCTCTACTGTACGGGACGTACCGCCAATTGTTCGACTCGAGTCGATGTGACCTGTGCGACCCCGATCGCGCGCGAGCTCACCCGATGAGCTTGCTCAGCTCCTCCAGCCACGGCATGGCAACGTAGATCGTCGGAAGAACCAGGATCACCACGGCCGCCGCGTAGGCCGCCGCGGCGATGCGCACATCGCTGCCCGGGCCGCTCAAGCGCTGCACACGGATGAGGGTGTGCGGCCCTCCGGCGGCCATCGCGCCACGCGGTGCGGTGGACCCGGCGCACGTGACCAGTGCCCTGGCCAACGGAGTGGGTCCGGTGACCTTGACCGCCGAGTCGTCTGCGAGCAGCTCGACCAGCAGCTGCACGCTGCCGAGCGCCGACTTGCTACGGACGATCCGCGGGAAGGCTTCGTTGACGGCGGTGAACGCTTCGAGAACCAGATCGTGGCGGGCGCGTAGATGTGACCGCTCGTGGCTGAGGATCGCAGTGACCTCGGCCTCGGACAGGCTGGCCAACGTTCCCCGACTCAGGACCACCCGCTGACGCAGACCGGGTAGGCAGTACGCGATCGGTTCGGCCGCGTCGAGTACCCGGATGTCTGCGTCGCGAAGGCCGCGAAAAGGGTTCTCTCCCAAGTCGGTTCGATCCAGCAGATCGACGAGCACGCGATGCCTGGAACGTCGGCGACGGGTTCTGACCGCTACCCGAACGACGGAGAACATGAGCTTGGCACCGATGCCGAGCGTGATGGCGAGGACGACGACGTAGAGAGTCCACAGGGGCAGACCGAGCGCGTCGATCTCGTCGGTCGGTGCCGTCGTGGGACGACCGTCAGGTCCGGGGACGAGCAGCAGTCCGCCGATCGCGAGGCCGGAGCTGAAAGCCGAGAGCACCGCAGCGAGAGCAATTGCCTGCCAGAGAACCAAAGCGGCGCGCGGTGACCGGTACGGCCAGCTCGCGCGAGCGAGCACTGCCGGAACCGGCCCAGCCAGGATCAGCGCGAGTACTGCGAATACCAGCGCAGTCGTCGAGTTCATGTCCTCACCTACTGCCGCGAGCGTCAGTCCGTCGGACGGCGATCTCCAGCCGAAGGGGACTTCGATGTCGATTGTGCCACTTCCAACGCGGCAAGCGCCTCACGGAGGGCGTCGGCTTCGTCGGCCCCCACCTGACCGACGAAGTGCACGAGTGCCGCTGCGCGTCCACCCGACGCCGGTGCCTGCGACAGCGCATCGACCATAAGGCTTGCGACCAGCTCGTCGCGACCGTGCAACGGTGCGTAGCGGTGCGCTCTGTCGTCGCGTTGCTGGACGACCAACTTCTTCTTGGCCAGCCGCTGCAGCACCGTCATCACTGTCGTGTACGCGAGTTCACGATGCGTCGCAAGTGCCTCGTGGACCTGTCGAACGGTCTGGGGATCGGACGACTCCCACAGATGGTCCATCACTGCGCGCTCTAGTTCACCAAGACCAGCCATTCGTCCGAGTCTACGGCTACTCCGACGTGGATGCGTACTACTCGTGGTAGTACCGACCGTTCAACTGGTGTGGGATCGGTCATAGTCACAGTCGCGACGAATCGGCGGGTCTCGACCGCGGGACTCCCGGGGCGAATAATCTGTGCTGTGATCGTGCCGCCTTTCGGCCCGACGTTCGAGAAGTGAGCGGAGACGAAAGCGTGGAGTGGTTCGATTCCCTGTCGTTGATCGATGGTCCGGTACCGGTGATCGTGTCCGTTCTCGGTGCCCTCGGTGGTCTGTGGAAGCTCGTCTCGAGGTCGCGGCGATACGCCACACGTGCAGTGCCGATCGTCGTCACGGCAGCGATCGTCGTCACGGCGATCGGCTACGTGGTGGTCGAGAAGGTGTGGCGACCGTTCCCGGATCCGATAGAGACCTCGATCTACGTGTGGATCGGAGTGGGCCTCGCTGCGCTGTTCGCGGTGATTCCCAGGGCGGTGACCGCCCGAGGGGTGCTGGGCACGCTGGCGTCGGTGCTGGCGATGGTGTTCGTGGTGGCGGCGTCGGCCCTGCACGTCAATCTCGAGTTCGACGCGTATCCCACCGTGGGCAATGCTCTCGGCGCCGAGTCGGCGGCGCGCATTCAGTTCTCGGATGTGCCCGCTGCGGTGGAACAGACCGTTACGGGAACACCTCTGGACTCGGTGTGGACAGCACCGGCAGATCTGGCAACCGCCGGAAAGATCACCTCGGCATCCATTCCGGCCACCGCGTCGAACTTCACCGCACGAGATGCGGAGATCTACCTGCCGCCCGCCTACTTCGCCGATCCTCGCCCGCTCCTTCCGGTTCTCGTGCTGCTCGCCGGCCAGCCGGGAGCACCCGAGGACTGGCTCAACGGCGGAAAACTCGCCGAGACGATGGACGATTTCGCTCGCGATCATGCCGGTCTCGCGCCGGTTGTCGTCGTCGCGGACGGAACCGGGTCGTCGATGGCGAATCCGCTCTGTGTCGACTCGCCGCTGGGCAACGTGGACACGTATCTCTCCCGCGACGTTCCCGACTGGATCGACTCGGCGCTGCAGGTGGACCGCAATCGCGCACACTGGGCGATCGGCGGATTGTCCTACGGCGGTACGTGCTCGATTCAGATGGCGACCAATCACCCCGATGTCTATCCCACGTTCCTCGACCTCTCCGGCCAGCGCGAGCCGACTCTCGGCGATCGAGACCGCACGGTGCAGCAGGCCTTCGGAGGAAACTCCGCGGCGTTCACCGCCATCAACCCACTCGACCTGCTGAAATCACGTCAGTACCCCGACTCCGCCGGTATTTTCGTCGTGGGGTCCGACGACAACGACTACAAACCGGGCCAACAGGAGATGTACGACGCGGCGAAGGCCGCCGGAATGGATGTGCAGTACGTGGAAGTACCGGGCGGACACAGCTTCGCGGTGTGGTCGGAAGGCCTCCGGCGCGAGCTGCCATGGTTGGCAACGAGAACAGGGTTGATTTCGTGAACGTGACCGATCCGGAACGACCGTCCGCGGCGGACGCCGAACCACCCACACCCGCCGAACCGTCGTGGATGTCCGCGCGCACCGAATCCCTGAGGTCAGGTGCGTCTGCAGTGATGCGCCAGCTTCGGCGGGTGTGGGCGCTCATCGTGTTCGGTGCCGTGGGAGCACCGGTCAGTTTCACTTTGCTCGCCGTCGTCTGGGTGATGGGCATCGTCGCCGCGGTCGTGGACAACCGCGGCGAGATGGACAAGTACTTCGCCGTGGGCATCATGCCGTTCGAGCACTGGCACCTGTGGACCCCGCTCACCTCGGGTCTGGCGGCACCCAACATCGCCGGTTGTGTGGTGGCCACGGTCGGGGTGCTGCTGGCCGCCGCACCGATCGAGCGCCGTATCGGATCCCGTCGCTTCGCCGTCGCTGCGTTCGTGACGCAGGTGGCCGGTTCGTTGTTCGGCCTCGGTCTCGCGGTTCTGGCCAAGACCTTCGACGCGGACTGGGGATTCCGGTTGCACGTCGGAACCGCTGTGGGCCCGACGACCTGGATCTTCGGTGTGGTCCTGGTCGCGACCTCGCGAATGGATACGTTGTGGCGCAGGCGAATCCGCGTCGGCGTGCTGGCCTTGCTGGTGACATTGGCATTGTTCGGTGGACACCTGCAGGACGTCGTTCGACTCGCTGCGGCGGTGATCGGCCTGATCGTGGGCCCGTGGATCGTCGGTCGATCGGCACGTGGCCCTCGACTGGCGGGTACCCGACGCGAAGGCCGGGTGCTGGTTGCGCTGATCGTCGCTGCGAGCGCCCTCGGCCCGGTACTGGCGGCCCTGAGCCCCAACGCTGTCGGGCCGTTCGCGGTACTTCGTGATGTGGTGCGGGGAGTTCCGTACACGGCGGCGGAGGTGCGCGAAATCTGCGCCGACGCGACCACCGACCCGGTCGAATGCCGTCGTGGTCTGCTCGATCTCAGACTCGGGGGAGTCGGCCCGACCATCCTGAGCATCATGCCGTCGTTGTTCCTGCTGGTGGTCAGTGACGGCCTGCGTCGAGGCAGGCGTTTCGCGTGGGCCATGGCGGTGGTCTCGAAGGGAATTCTGCTCGCACTGTCGGTGGCCAACTTCGCGATTCGATTCCTCGAGTCCGGTGACGACCAGTCCCTGTTCTACGGCTTGGAATCGCCGACGGCGTACCGCACTGCGGTACCGTTCCTGCTGCCCCTGATCGTGTTGCTCGTTCTGATCGTCACGCGCAAGTTCTTCGACGTGTCGGCACCTTCGGGTACCTACCGTCGATGGGCGGCCTCGGTGGTCGGGGTGGCGGCAGGACTCGCCCTGATCTACTCGCTCGGTGGGTATCTGGCCCGCGGTGGCTTCGCCGATTCGCCGTCCTTCGGCGGACTGCTGGTGGACTTCCCGCAACGATTGGTTCCCCCGGTCTACCTGCAATGGCTCGAACCTGCCCTGCTCCCGCAGAGCACGCCGACGACCCTGCTCTTCGAGTGGACCGGTGTGGTGTTCTGGGTGGTGGTCTGCGTGCTCGCTGCGAGTACCTTCCTCACCCCGGTGTACGGCACCGAGACCGACGCCGCCGAACGTGCGCGCGCTTTGCTGATGTCGAGCAGCGGATCCGCTCTGTCGTGGATGACGACCTGGCGAGGCAACAAGTACTGGTTCGGTTCCGACGGTCGCAGCTACGTCGCCTACCGGGTCATCTCCGGCGTGGCACTGACCACCGGGGATCCCGTCGGTCCGCGGGAGTCCCTGCGGGACAACGTCGTCGAGTTCGCCGAGTTCGCGTCCGAGAACGGGTGGATCCCGTGCTTCTACTCCGTCACTCCCGACGTCCGCCGCATAACCGACTCCCTCGGTTGGGGAGGAATCCAGGTCGGTGAGGAAACGGTTCTGGACCTCGACGGCATTGCGTTCACCGGCAAGCGATTCCAGGACGTGCGGACTGCGCTGAACAGAGCGAAGAAAGCCGGCGTCGTCGCCGAGTGGATCCGCTTTCCTTCTGCCCCGCTGGCGATCACGGACCAGATCACTGCGATCTCGGAGGAATGGGTCGCGGACAAGGGTATGCCCGAGATGGGCTTCACCCTCGGCGGTCTCGAGGAGGTCGACGACGAGAACGTGCGGTGCCTGATCGCCGTCGACGAGAACCGGACCGTGCACGGCGTGACCTCGTGGATGCCGGTGTACGAGGACGGCGTCATCGTCGGATGGACGCTCGACTTCATGAGACGCCGGTCCGAGGGCTTTCGGCCCACGATGGAATTCCTCATCGCATCGGCGGCCCTGCTGCTCGAACAGGAAGGTGCCCGATTCCTCAGCCTCTCGGGCGCACCCCTGGCCAAGGTCGACGAGAAGCAACCCGAACACGTCTCCAGTGCCGAGCAGTCCACGCTGTCTGGGCTGCTCGAGCGATTGCTCGACGTCCTCGGACGCACCCTCGAACCCGTCTACGGATTCCGTTCCCTACTGGCGTTCAAGTCGAAGTTCCAGCCTCGCTACGAACCGATGCACATGACCTTCGCGGATCCGGCCGCACTGCCCAGCATCGGAAATGCGATCGGCCGGGCATATCTGCCCGACGTGTCGATCGGCCAGGGCGTCAAGCTGGTACGCACGATGATCGAGCGGTGAGACCCCGCGCTACCGCTCGGTGGAAGCACCTGCGGCGGCGTGACTCTCGGACCGGACGGGTCCACCGACCGACCCGTACACGTGGCGGGTGCCGATCGGAACGATGAGCGGACGGTCGGACATCGGATCGTCTATCACGGCGGCTTCGAGGCCGAACACGTCGAGCAGCAGCTGCTCGGAGATGACGTCCTGTGGCCTGCCCGAGGTGACGATCCGGCCCTGCTTCATCACGATCAACCGGTCGCTGTACCTGATTGCCAGGTTCAGATCGTGCAGGACCATGACGATGGTGCGGCCGAGTTCGTCGTGCAGGCGGTCGACGAGATCCAGGACCTCGATGGAGTGCGCCAGATCGAGATAGGTGGTCGGCTCGTCGAGCAGCAGGATATCGGTGCCCTGGGCCAGTGCCATCGAGATCCAGGCGCGTTGCCGTTGGCCACCGGACAATTCGTCGACGGGTCTGTCGGCAAGGTCGCTGATTCCGGTCAGTTCGAGTGCGTTCGCGACCTCTGCCTCGTCGTCCGAGCTCCACTGCCGGATCCACGATTGGTGGGGGTGACGACCGCGTGACACGAGATCTGCGACGGTCAGTCCTTCGGGAGCAGTGGGCGCCTGAGGCAGCATCCCGAGGGTGCGGGCCACCTCTTTGGTCTTCATCGACGAGATCGCCCGACCGTCGAGCATCACGCTGCCGGCCTTGGGCTTGAGCAGGCGGCCGAGCGAACGCAGCAGCGTCGACTTTCCGCAACCGTTGGGTCCGATGACCGTGGTGATGACACCGGTGTGAATCTCGAGATCGAGGTGTTCGACGATGGTGCGGTCGCCGTACCCGAGGCTCAGATCGTTCGCGATCAGACGCGAGGTGTGGCTGGTGGTCATACGGAGGCCTTTCGGTTACTGCGAACGAGTAGGTAGAGCAGGAACGGTCCACCGAGGGCCGAGGTGACGATGCCGACCGGGAGTTCCACCGGCAGAATAGTGCGCGCGATCAGATCGCTTGCCACGACCAGCAATCCACCGAGAAGTGCCGACGCGATGATCGGCGGGCCGGGCGTTCGCAGCACCCTCAGCGCTATTTGGGGAGCGGCGAGCGCCACGAATCCGATGGGTCCCGCGGCGGCGGTGGCGATCGCGGCGAGTGCGACGGCCGCGAGCAGCATCATGGCCTGACTGTGTTGCAGACGGACCCCGAGCGATCGTGCGTTGTCGTCGCCGAGTCGCAGGGCACCCAGAGTGAACGTCGCGACGACGGTGCCGCCACCGACGAGGACGACCGCGATGGCGACCGGCCAGACCGCGGACCAGTCCGCTCCGTTGAGTGACCCGTTGAGCCAGACCTGAGCGCGGGAGACGTCGTTGATGTCGGCGCTGATCAGCAGCCAGCCGATCACCGCGGTGAGCATGGCGTTGACGGCGATGCCGACCAGAATGAGCCGGAATCCGTCGACGCCCTTGCGCCAGGCGAGGGTATAGATCGCGATGGCGGTGAGCAGGCCGCCGATCAAGGCCGCCAGAGGAAGGCCGAGGGTGGCGAGCAGCCCGCTGAAGCTGCTGCCACCGCCGAGCACGATCAACGCGACGGCCGCGGCACTGGAACCGGCCGTGATGCCCAGTATGTCGGGGCTGGCGAGGGCGTTGCGGGAGATCGACTGCGTGATCGCGCCGGATATACCGAGGGCGGCCCCGACCAGGAGCCCGGTCAGTGATCGGGGCAGCCGCAGGTCCATCACGATGAATCGTTCGATCCTCGAACCGCCGCCGAGCAGCACGTCGAGGACCTGCACGATCGACAGCGGGAAGTCGCCTCGGCCGATGTTCACACACATGACCAGCACCAGCGCCGCAGCCAGTAGGACGGTCGTCAGTACCATCAGTGGCCGTCGGACCATCGAGATCGGACCGAGGCGGAACGCAGGCCGGGTGCGAACGCCGCCATGGCTGGGCGTCGGTGTGGGGGACTGCAGGTCGGCGGTCACAGGCCGACCAACTTCCGGCGTCGGACGAGAGCGATGAAGAACGGCGCTCCGATCAGTGCCAGAACGATGCCCACCTGAAGCTCGCCCGGACGCACCACGACCCGGCCGATGACGTCGGCGATCATGAGCATCACTCCGCCCATGAGGCCTGCATACGGGACGAGCCAGCGGTAGTCGGGTCCGGTCACCGCGCGGGCGATGTGCGGGACGACGAGGCCGACGAACGCGATGGGCCCGCATGCTGCGGTGGCTGCACCGGTGAGCAGCGTGATGGCGAGGATGCCGACGGTTCGGGTGATCGCGATGTTGGTCCCGAGGGATCGTGCGACGTCCTCGCCGAGGCTCATGACGTTCAGGCCGGGGGTGCTCGCCAGTGCGATGAGGACGCCGATCACCAGGAACGGCAGGACCTGCCACAGTACGTCGAGGCCGCGTCCGGCAACGGATCCGACCACCCAGAAGCGGTAGCCGTCCAAGCTGGTCTGATCGAGCAACACAACGGCGTTGGTCATCGCCGAGAGAAAGAATGCGACGCCTGCTCCGGCCAGGGCGAGATTGACCGGACTCGATCTGCCCGACCCGATCGACGACAGTCCGAAGACGACGATGCTCGCCACCGCCGAACCGGCGAACGCGAACCACAGGTACTGACTCGGCGAGGTGAACCGAAACAGATAGATGGCCATGACGACGAAGAACGCCGCCCCGGAATTGAGGCCGAGCAGGCTGGCGTCTGCCAACGGGTTACGGGTGTGCCCCTGGATGAGAGCGCCTGCGATGCCGAGTGCGATGCCGACGACCAGTGCGAGCACCGTGCGTGGGATCCGCAACGTGCGCACGATGATGTCGGTGTCGGTGCCCGTCGAATTCAGCAGCGCATGGGCGATTTCGGCGAACGTCAGTGGCCGCGCGCCGATGGCGATGCTGGCGAGGATGCCCGCCACGAGCGCGACGACCAGGACTGCCAGGCCGAGCAACCTGCGCCTTCGGATCGCGGCGACCGAGCCGTCCTTGGGAACGGGCTCGAATCCTTCTGCTGCCGCGGTCTTGTCGCGGACCACTTCCGACGACGACGTGTCGATCCCGAACTGACGACGCAGAGCCCGGCGTGCGCCGATGGGGCCATGGGTCGAGGTGTCTCGCAGCGTGAGCCCCAGCCAGCGCTTGCCGGTGCTCTGGCCTTCGTTGCCGTCGCGGTATCCGCGGTTCCAGACGAACAGAGCCACCGCGACGCACACCGCGATGGTGCCGAACACGAATCGGTCCGCCTGGCCGCCACCGTTGTCGTCACGAAGCGCGTCGACGGTCGACCAGCCGACGAACAGGGGGATCAGCACGATCAGTGCGTCGATCGCGGCTGCAGCGAGGCGAGAGCTACGCGGCGGCGGCCCGGTGGGCACGTCCTCGGTCCCGTACGGCTCGTCGGAAGACCGGCGTGCGCCGTGGGGGCCGAGTAGCGGAGCTGTTGTCACAGTGCTCGTGACTCCTCGCTGTTTCGAAGGGACACGGTTTAGGTTACGGAACCCTTCCTCGGCGCGTGAGGTGAGGTAAGGGTAGCGGCCTGACCGCTTTATAATCTGGTTAGGCTAACCTACATTGAGTGGGTAGGGGTGCGACGCGTGCACCCGCCGGGAAACTGAGGAGCGATCAGATGTCAGTTGCAGCAGCGTCGTATACGGGTTGGGCCGATGTGCATCGACTCTCGAGTCGATCCGGCGGGGCGGCGCTGTTGGCCGACTCGTGTGCGACCCTGCGTGCACTCAACCCCGATTACCCGCGGATGTACGCGGTGGCAGCGATGGCGAACGAGGGCAAGCGCCGTTGGTGGCAGTTGGCGGTGGGTCTCGACGACGGTCGCGTCGAGCAGATGTACCGGCGATCGCTCGAGGATCTCGATGTTCCCGAAGCTGCGGCAGTGCAGGTCGCTACGGCTCTGATTCATGCCGTCGTCGGGCGCGTGGCCGCGCTGCTGGTGTTGGAGGCACGAGCCTGGGATCCGGGCATCGACAATCTGTGGATCCACATGGACAGTGACGGCGGGATCGATTGGGCGGGAGTGACATCGCCGATCCTGCGCGTGCTGCCCGAGGATCCCGCCGCGGGTGAGCCCGGGACGGTCACACTTCCGTGCGAACAGGCTCTGTTGGTCTGGACTGCACATCGATGCACGACGTCGCTCGGCGCGGTGTTCCGCGCGATAGCCGACCGCGCACCGCTGAATGCGCGTGTCTTCTGGGCTCTGGTCGGCGACGCCATCCTGGGGGCCTCGACGTATGTACCGATTCTGGCTGGGGCGAGCGCATCGGCAGGTGCGCGCCGGGGTCAGATGCTGCTCGACGCCATGGTCGCGGCCGGGGCACCCGTGCGGTCACGCGTCGGCGTTCCTGGCCGCGCGAGACTGCGGGCATCATGGAGGCCTTGCGCCGAAACTAAGGTTTGCCTATGCTTACTTCGTACCAACGGACCGCGCCGGAGTCCTGAGGGCTGCAGTGACTCCCGGTCCTTGCCACGGTGGGCCTCTCGTTCTTCGCGAACGAGAGGCCCACCGATTTTTGTGGGTCCATCGTCGTGTATCTCTGAACGGGAGCCGACTGCCGAGTCGGCCACCCTCTCGACGCAACCGGAAGGCACAGCAATGACGGACTCGAACGGCACCACGGGGGAGACCTCCTTCGACACCATGACGCCGGAACAGCTCACCGAATTGTGTGCACGAGGATTCGACGGGGTCATCGGCCTGCGGTACCTCGAGGTATCCGGCGACGAGGTGCGCGCGGAATGGACCGTCAGTCCGCAGCTCCACCAGCCGGCCGGAATCATGCACGGCGGGGTTTTGTGCTCGGTGGTCGAGTCGGTGGCGAGTATCGGCGGATCGGCCTGGTTCGGCTCCCGGGGGCACGTGGTCGGAACCAACAACAACACCGACTTTCTGCGCGCGACTCGATCGGGAACCCTGGCCGCGCACGGACATCCGATTCATCGGGGCCGCACCCAGCAGCTCTGGCAGGTCGACATGACGGACGAGAGTGGACGCCTGGTTGCTCAGGGCAAGGTCCGGCTGGCGAATATCGAAAACACGGCGCATCTGGGACAGTGATGCCCATGACGGGACACAGCGACAGCGCCGACTCTTCCATCCGGCCGGGCGCAATTTCACTGACTGCCGACGCCTTCGATCGCCTCGAATCACTGTTCGGTCCCATCGACGACGAACTCGCGCAGCATTATCCAGGCGACCGAGTCGGTGGCCAGCCCTCTCACACCGTCTACGTATCGGCCTCGGATGCGTCGGCGGCTGTGCCCGCCGAATGGGGTGCTGCCGCTCTGGCAATCCTGGACGCCCACCCCGAGGTGTTCGCCGGACTCGACACACAGAACGCCTTACCCCTCGTACGCGACCGGCTCGGAAGTGCGCCCATCCAGGACCTCAGATTCGATTTCGAGGACGGTTACGGATGGCGATCCGACGCCGTCGAGGACCGCCACGCGACCGCAGTCGGGGCAGCTCTGTCCACTTTGGCCGAAGATCCGGCCGGACCGACGTGGCTCGGGATCCGCGCCAAAGGGCTTGCCGCACATGAGCGTCGGCGTGGGATTCGCACCCTGGAGCTGGTCCTGGACGGAGCCGGGGGAGTACCCGACGGCTTCGTGTTCACCGTACCCAAGCTCCGCGCCGTCGAGCAGGTAGCCGCCGTGGTCGCCCTGTGCGAGGAACTCGAACGTGCGCACGGCCTGCCCGATCGCGCCCTTCGCTTCGAGCTGCAGATCGAGAGCCCACAGGCGGTGATCGGGGCCGACGGAACGGCGACCCTGGCGAGGGCGATCACCAGGGCGGACGGCCGCTGCACCGCCCTGCACTACGGTACCTACGACTACAGTGCCGCCTGCGGAATCACCTCTGCACAGCAGTCACTGGCCCATCCGGTGGCGGACCATGCGAAGAACGTCATGCTGGCGGCAGCGGCGCAGACCGGGGTGTGGGTGTGCGACGGTTCGACTCAGGTGGTGCCGACGGGCGATTCCGCGCAGGTGGCTGCGTCCGCGCGTCGACATTTCGAGCTGGTGACCAGATCCCTCGAGCGCGGCTTCTATCAGGGTTGGGACATGCATCCCGGCCACCTGGTGACGCGGTGGTCGGCGACATTCGGCTTCTTCCGTCAGGCCATGCCGGTCGCTGCTGCTCGGCTGGGCAGCTACCTCGACCGCCAGGGTGGTGAGGTGATGGACGAGCCGGCGACAGCGCAGGCGTTGGCAGGCGTTCTGGTGCGGGGCCTGGATTCGGGCGCGTTCGGCATCGCCGAGTTGCAGAACGTGGCTGCCGGCATCGACCGAAACGTGCTGCGGGGACTGCTCGATCGATCGGTGACCGTGCCGCTCGGATGAGATGCGTCGGCGCGCTCCGCTGCCGGCAGGTCCTAAGCGTGTCAGAATTGCCGGGCACCATCACCGATCGGGACGGAGAACTCCAATGCGGTTGTCTCCGCACGAGCAGGACCGACTGCTCGTCAGCTACGCGGCCGAGCTCGCTCGGCGTCGTCAGGCACGCGGCCTCAAACTCAATCACCCCGAGGCGATCGCGGTCATCACCGATCACCTGCTCGAAGGTGCCCGCGACGGCCGGTCGGTCGCAGACCTGATGTCCTCGGGTCGCGAGATTCTGGGGGCCGACGACGTCATCGACGGTGTGCCCGAGTTGCTCCCCGAGGTGATGGTCGAAGCGACCTTCCCGGACGGCACGAAACTGATCACGGTGCACGAGCCGATCTCTCCGAAGCGGGGTGACGGTCACCTGATTCCGGGCGAGATCATCACCGTCGCAGGCGACATCGAGATCAACGACGGCGCCGAGGTGATCTCCATGGCCGTCGTCAACGCGGGAGATCGACCGGTACAGGTGGGCAGCCATGTGCATTTCCCGCAGTCGAACGCAGCTCTGCAGTTCGACCGCGAACGGGCGCACGGCTGCCGCCTCGACATCCCTGCGGGCACGGCGGTGCGTTTCGAGCCCGGCATCGAACAGACGATTCGGCTCGTGCCCCTCGGCGGCACGCGCGAGGTACACGGATTGAGCATGACACCTCCCGGAAAGTTGGACAGCTGATGGCGCGTATGAGTCGCAGTCGATACGCCCAGTTGTTCGGTCCCACCACGGGTGATCGAATCCGCTTGGCAGACACCGATCTTCTGATCGAGGTCACCGAGGACCGCAGTGGTGGCCCCGGCAACGCCGGTGAGGAGGCCGTCTTCGGCGGTGGCAAGGTGATCCGTGAATCGATGGGTCAGTCCCGAGCCACCCGCGCCGACGGCGCTCCCGATACGGTCATCACCGGGGTTGTCGTCGTCGACTACTGGGGAATCATCAAGGCCGATCTCGGTATTCGCGACGGACGCATCGTGGCGCTGGGGAAGGCGGGCAATCCCGACACCATGACCGGGGTGCATCCCGATCTCGTCATCGGCCCGTCCACCGAGATCATCGCGGGCAACGGAAAGATCGTCACCGCAGGCGGTATCGACTGCCACGTCCACCTGATCTGCCCGCAGATCAAGGAGGAGGCTCTCGGTGGTGGCATCACCACGGTGATCGCAGGCGGTACCGGCCCCGCCGAAGGCAGCAAGGCCACCACCGTCACGCCGGGCGCATGGCACCTGTCTCGGATGCTCGAGTCACTGGACGACTGGCCGATGAACATCGTGCTCCTCGGCAAGGGCAACACGGTCAATCCGGACTCGATGTGGGAGCAATTGCGCGCCGGCGCATCGGGTTTCAAACTGCACGAGGACTGGGGTTCGACCCCGGCCGCGATCGACGCGTGCCTGCGAGTGTGCGAGGACGCAGGTGTTCAGGCAGCGCTGCACTCGGACACTCTCAACGAGGCCGGATTCGTCGAGACCACCCTCGATGCGATCAGGGGACGTGGAATTCACGCGTATCACACCGAGGGTGCGGGCGGCGGGCACGCACCCGACATCATCACCGTGGCGGCGCAGCCGCACGTCCTCCCCAGCTCGACCAACCCGACGCGACCCCACACCGTCAACACCCTGGACGAACATCTCGACATGCTGATGGTGTGCCACCACCTCAGTCCATCGATTCCGGAGGATCTGGCGTTCGCCGAGAGCCGAATCCGGCCGTCGACGATCGCAGCCGAGGATCTGTTGCACGACATGGGTGCGATCTCGATGATCGGCAGCGACGCTCAGGCAATGGGCCGCATTGGTGAGGTGGTTCTGCGCACCTGGCAGACGGCCCACGTGATGAAGTCTCGTCGCGGCTTCCTGGCCGGCGACAACGGAGCCGACAACAACCGAGTCATGCGCTACGTCGCCAAGTACACCATCTGCCCGGCCGTCGCACATGGCCTCGACGACGAGATCGGTTCGATCGAGCCGGGCAAACTCGCCGACCTGGTGCTGTGGGATCCGGCATTCTTCGGGGTGCGTCCCCACATGGTCATCAAGGGCGGCATGATCGCCTGGGCTGCCATGGGCGATGCCAACGCGTCCATCCCGACCCCACAACCCGAACTGCCACGTCCTATGTTCGGGGCGTCGCCGAAGGCAGCCGCCGCGACGTCGCTGCATTTCGTTGCCCCGCAGGCGATCGAGGACGGACTGGCCGGACGTCTGAACTGCGATCGTCGGTTGGTTCCGGTCAAGAACGTGCGCGGTGTCAGGAAGTCGAACATGGCACTCAACGACGCTCTGCCCGACATCCGAGTGGATCCCGATACCTTCACGGTCCGTATCGACGGTGACGTGTGGACGGAGCAGCCGGCAACCGAACTGCCGATGGCGCAGCGATACTTCCTCTTCTGATGCCCGATGCCCGACTGCAGGTGACCACGCTTCTCTCGCTTGCGGATTCACGGCTGCCCACCGGTGGCCACGTGCATTCCGGCGGCGTGGAGGAAGCGATCGCCTCGGGCTTCGTCCGAGACATCGAGACGCTCGAGGCGTTTCTGCGGCGCCGCATCCGAACCTCCGGGGCCACAACGGCGTCCATTGCCGCATCGCTGGTGTACGGGTCGTCGAGCACGGACGAGGCAGATGCCGAATCCGACGCACGAACACCGTCCCCGGCCGCGAGGTCTGCTTCCCGTGCTCAGGGTCGCGGATTGCTTCGGTTGGCCAAGTCTGCTTGGCCGCATCATGATTGGGCGGCAATCGGCCGCAAGCCGCATCTGGCCGTTGCCGCCGGGCACGTCGGACTCGCGGCGGGCCTGTCGGTTACCGACACGGCCGCCGTGCAGGTGTACATCACCATGACCGGGTCGGCGATCGCCGCCCAGCGTCTGCTCGCGCTCGATCCGGCCGAGGTCGCGGCGTGCACCATCCGGTTGGGCGACTTCTGCGACGACGTGACCTCGGCGGTGTGCGAGTGCCTGCCCGAGCTGATGGAGTTGTCGGATCCGTTGCTGGACATGTTCGCCGAAGCCCACGCCGTCCGCGATCGGCCGTTGTTCGTATCCTGAGTACGGATCCATTTTTTTCTCTAGCGACAAGGAGTTCGACATGCCCCCGCACCTGATCGACGGTGAGCCCCACGACCACGGTTTGGATCGGCCCAAGCGCGCACGGGTGGCAGGTGACGCGCTGCGCGTCGGCATCGGTGGACCCGTCGGTTCCGGGAAGACGGCGTTGGTTGCTGCACTGTGCCGCGAACTGCGCGACGAACTTTCGCTCGCCGTACTCACCAACGACATCTACACCACCGAGGACGCGGACTTCCTGCGTAGGCACGCCGTGTTGCCCGACGAGCGCATCACGGCGGTCCAGACCGGTGGCTGCCCACACACCGCGATCCGAGACGACATCACGGCCAATCTCGACGCCATCGACGATCTGATCGAGAACAACCCGCCCCTGGATCTGATTCTCGTGGAATCCGGTGGCGACAATCTGACGGCGACGTTCTCGTCCGGTCTGATCGACGTGCAGATATTCGTCGTCGACGTGGCCGGGGGAGACAAGGTGCCGCGTAAGGGCGGTCCCGGTGTGACTTTCTCCGACCTGTTGGTCGTCAACAAGACCGACCTCGCTCCGTACGTAGGAGCTGATCTCGGTGTCATGGAACGGGACGCGGCTCAGGTACGCGAGGGGCGCCCGACTGCGCTGATCTCCCTCACCGACGATCCGGCGGCGACCATGGTGCTCGAGTGGGTGCGGGAGCAGCTGAAGGTGATCGCCGACGCCGACGCGCACGCCCACACACACTGAGCGTCGATGCACACAGAGCTCTGCATCGACGCGAGCCGCAGCCGCAGCCCACGCATCACCTCGGTGGGCGGACTCGCCGGCCGACAGACCGGACCGGACACGGTTCACCTGATCGGAACGGCGGCAACTCCTCTCGGCGGTGACACCATCGTGGTCAGAATCTCGGTGGCGGCCGGCGCGCACCTGGAGGTGCGCAGTGTCGCAGCCTCGTTGGCGATGCCCGGTGGGCTGCATCGTCACTCCTCCGCGCAGTGGCACTTCGAGGTCGGTGCAGGTGCGTCGCTGGTCTTCGACCCGGAACCGATGGTCGTCGTCTCCGATGCCTCGCACTCGGTGATCAACACCGTTGTGCTGGAACAGGATTCGACTCTGTGGTTACGAGAGCGAACGCAGATCGGCCGCTTCGAGGAAGCGTCGGGACAGTGGAGCAGTGCGATGCGATGCGACGTCGGAGGCAGCCCGCTGCTGCGTCATCGAGTGGAACTGGGTGCGGGATCGGTTGCGCACGACGCGTTGTCGGCACCGCTGTCGATGTCCAGCACGCTGAGGTATCCCGATACTCGGGCGTCCGAGGTCGATCTGGCAGACGGTTCCGTCCGGCTGGCGCTGGCCGGAGGCGGTTCGCTGAGTACCTCGGTGGGGCGTCGTCTACAGCCTGTCGATTCGCTCGGCTGAGACAGCCCTGACAAACGAACGACGCACGGGCCGACGGTATGTCGTCGGCCCGTGCGTCGCAGTCGTAGCGACGGGTCAGCTGCTGATCAGCCTGCGGCCTTCTCGCGTTCCTGTTCCTGATCGGCTGCGTCCGTCTTGACGGCACCCGCACGTTCGAGAGAGTTGAGTTGCTCGATGGCCAATCGCGCGAACACCTGCTGTTCGGTCGACGCCATCTGCGCGCGGCCCTTGCCGAGGAACGTCACGAACCACGAGATGACGGTCGTGATGCGGCTGCGGTATCCCACGAGGTAGTACAGGTGCAGAGCGAGCCACATGAGCCAGGCGATGAATCCGCCGAACTCGAGCTTGCCGACCTTGGCCACGGCGTTGAACCGCGACACCGTCGCCATCGAACCCTTGTCGAAGTACTTGAACGGGGCCCGCTGGGCGGGATCGTCCTGGCCCTTGACCGACGCCTTGATCAGCTTGGCAGCGTAGGTCGCTCCCTGAATGGCGCCCTGCGCCATGCCCGGAACGTCCTTGACCGACATCAGGTCGCCGACCACGAACACGTTCGGGTGACCCTTGACGGTGAGGTCCGGTTCGACCAGCACGCGTCCGGCGCGATCGGTCTCGGATCCGGACTGGTCGGCGAGTTGCTTACCGAGTGGGCTGCCCTGCACGCCTGCGGACCAGACCTTGCACTGCGCCTCGATGCGACGCGTCGTGCCGTCCTTCTCCTTGACGGTCAGGCCGTCGTTGTCGACGTCGGTGACCATCGCGTTGAGCTGGATTTCCACGCCGAGCTTCTCGAGCCGCTCGGCAGCCTTGCGGCCGAGCTTCTCGCCCATCGGCGGCAGCACGGCGGGAGCGGCGTCGAGCAGGATGACGCGGGCGTCGCGCGGATCGATGTTGCGGAAAGCTCCGTCGAGGGTGCGATCGGCGAGCTCGGCGATCTGCCCGGCGAGCTCGACACCGGTGGGACCCGCGCCGACGACCACGAAGGTCATGAGGCGGTCCTTCTCCTCCTGATCGTCGGAGAGTTCGGCCTGCTCGAACGCACCGAGGATGCGTCCTCGCAGTTCGAGTGCATCGTCGATGGTCTTCATGCCGGGCGCGAACTCGGCGAAGTGGTCGTTGCCGAAGTAGGACTGCTGTGCGCCTGCAGCGACGATCAGGCTGTCGAACGGAGTGACGGTGATGCGTTCGAGGAGCTTGGACGTCACCGTCTTGGCCTCGAGATCGATGTTCAGCACGTCTCCGAGCAGCACCTCGGCGTTTTTCTGCTTGCGCAGAATGACGCGGGTGGTGGGAGCGATCTCGCCGACGGACAGAATGCCTGTCGCGACCTGATAGAGGAGAGGCTGGAAAAGGTGGTGTGTCGTCTTGGCGACGAGGGTGATGTCGACGTCGGCTTTCTTGAGCGCCTTGACGCCGAACAGACCTCCGAACCCGGAACCGATGACGACGACGCGGTGACGCTTCGATTCGAGCGGTTGGATGCTCATTACCTGCTCCCTAACGATTGCGGTGTGAGGTCAACGGTAGTCGCCATCGATCGCGACGTCTCGACAAGGTCGTCGTGTCTGTGGTGGCAGCGCGCACCTATCGGCCGGCTGCTGCGCGCTTCGCCAGTTCCACGGTCGCGGCTCGCAGTTCGGCAGCCGAGCCGATCGGAGTCGCATAACCGACCCTGGTGTACGCGATTCCGCGCGGCGTGTGCACCTTCAGATCCAGTCCGTAGCGGTCCGCTGCCGTGCACTCCGCGGACGTCGCATCGGGAAAGCCGCCCAGTTCGCGGGCCATCGCAGTCAGCGACGTCGAGTGGTCGGCGTTGAGGTGCTCGACCGCGTACGCGGAGGTCGGCGACACCGGATCGGGCGCGGCCTGGGAATACGCTTCGGCAGTTGCAGAATCCATCCGGCCGTATCCGCCGACCCACCGGACCCGATGCACGCGCATGACCCAGAGCGTGAAATCGCTGTAGTCGAGGTAGTACTTCGCCGCCGGTACGCCGTCGAGGTGCGCCGCGCGTGCTGCGGCCAGCTCGTCGCCCTCCGGCCGCTCGACCACACCTGCCAGCGTGATTCGGCCCGACGCCAGCGGATCGGTCTGCGATTGCGGTGCCACGATCGACAGGCTCATCCGTTGATCACCGGTGAGGTTGCGTCCATGTTCGGCCATTCGCGAGACACACAGAACGGGAGCGCCGTCGAGCAATCCGTACGTGACGAACGAAGCCCAGGGATCGCCGTCCGCGGTCAGGCTCGCAAGAGTTGCGGTGTTGGTGGACGCAGCGATCGTGCGTGCTTCCTCGGCCGCGGACGGCCGACGGTCCTCGACGACGGGGGCCAGGGGAGGGGGAACGGACGGGGCGTCACCGGGATCGCCATGATCGAGTGCCATGCGCAGAAGCTTACGGCGACGACCTACAGGAGGTCTCGGGCATGAACGAGCGCGTCGGCGACGAGTGCGACACCGAGTACGACGAAGATGACGCGCACCGTCGGTGGGCCGTACCGCGTCAGAGCCCGCACGGTCGCGGTGAACGCCCGCCTGGAACGTCGACTCTTTCTCGACGCCAGAATCAGAACGAGGATGGGCGGTAGCAGCCCGATCAGGCAGTACACCACGACGATGGCCGGCCACCACGGCGGACGGGGATCGTAGGTGGAGAGCATCGTCAACCCGGCGAGATACGGCACTGCCGTCGGGCCCTGCACCAGACCGATCGTCAGTCCGGTCAGGGCAACGACGGGAATGCTCGAGCCGGCTCGGGCTGCCCACGCCGGTGGGCGGCGTTCGGTGGTGCGCAGTGCACCGAGACCGATCAGCACCAGCCCCACAACCAGTTCCGTTCGATACCGGAGCGTGGCAGTGATGGTGATGTCGAACAGATCGGTGAAGAAATCGATGCCGAGAACGGTGAGGATGCCGAACGTGGTGGTCGCCGTGAACACTCCGCCGACGAACGCCAGCCCGGCTCGGAAAGGAGACCGGCGGGTGGTTCTCGAGTGCACAGCGATGGCAGCGGTCACGCCGATCAGCAGCACGTCGAGTGAATCGAGTAGTGCAAATCCGACAAGCGCAAGCAGCAAGGTCACCATGGAGGGTCCAGGATATCGGTCAGTCGAAGGTGACCTTGTCGGTGACGACGGCCTCGGCGGTCCGGCCGGGAATCGGTTGCACGTCAGCTCCCCACGTACGCGGCCAAGTGCTTGCCCGTCAGGGTCGAACCGTCCGCCACCAGATCGGACGGCGTGCCCTCGAACACGACCAGTCCGCCGTCGTGCCCGGCACCGGGACCGAGATCGATGATCCAATCGGCGTGGGCCATGACGGCCTGATGATGCTCGATGACGATCACGGACTTGCCCGAGTCGACCAACCTGTCCAACAGCCCCAGGAGCTTGTCGACATCGGCGAGGTGCAGCCCGGTGGTGGGTTCGTCCAGCACGTAGATCCCGCCTTTGTCGGCCATGTGCGTCGCCAGCTTGAGGCGTTGGCGTTCTCCACCCGACAGCGTGGTCAACGGCTGGCCGATCTTCAGGTAGCCCAGTCCGACGTCGTTCAATCGCTGCAGAATCCTGTGTGCCGGGAGCAGTTTCGCCGGCCCGTCAGAGAAGAATTCCTCGGCCTCGGCGACCGACATCGACAACACCTCGTCGATGTTGCGCCCGCCGTAGTGGTACTCGAGTACCGATGCCTGGAATCGCTTGCCCTCGCACTCCTCGCACGTCGTGGCCACCCCGGCCATCATCGCGAGGTCGCTGTAGAGGACGCCAGCGCCGTTGCACGTCGGGCACGCGCCTTCGGAGTTCGAGCTGAACAACGCGGGTTTGACGTCGTTCTCCTTGGCGAACGCCTTGCGGATCGGTTCGAGCAACCCGGTGTACGTCGCGGGGTTGCTTCGACGCGAGCCACGGATAGCCCCCTGATCGACCGACACCACATCGTCTGTCCCCGAGAGCGATCCGTGAATGAGCGAACTCTTGCCCGAGCCTGCGACGCCGGTGACGACGACCAGTACTCCGAGTGGAACGTCGACGTCCACGTCGCGCAGATTGTGGGAGTCCGCGCCGCGGATTTCGAGTACTTCGGAGAACTCGCGCACCGATTCCTTCAGTGATGCCCGATCGTCGAAATGCCGACCGGTGACGGTGTCGCTCTGCCGCAATCCGTCGACGGTGCCCTCGAAACAGACGTGCCCGCCCGCGCTTCCCGCACCGGGGCCCAGATCGACGACGTGGTCTGCGATGGAGATCGTCTCGGGCTTGTGCTCGACCACGAGTACGGTGTTTCCCTTGTCGCGCAACTGAAGCAGCAGGTTGTTCATCCGCTCGATGTCGTGGGGATGCAGACCGGTGGTCGGCTCGTCGAACACGTACGTCACGTCGGTCAACGAGGATCCGAGGTGGCGAATCATCTTGGTGCGCTGAGCCTCTCCACCGGACAACGTTCCCGACGGACGATCCAGGCTCAGGTAGCCGAGCCCGATCTCGACGAACGAGTCGAGAGTCTCGCCGAGTGTGGTCAGCAGTGGTGCCACCGACGGTTCCTTCAGGCCGCTCACCCACTTCGCCAGGTCGCTGATCTGCATCGAACATGCGTCGGCGATGTTGACGCCCTTGATCTTCGACGACCGAGCACCTTCGTTGAGCCTGGTTCCGAGGCAGTCCGGGCAGGTGGTGAAGGTGATCGCACGTTCGACGAAGGCGCGGATGTGGGGCTGCATGGCGTCGACGTCCTTGGACAGGAACGACTTCTGAATCTGCGGCACGAGCCCCGAGTAGGTCAGATTGATGCCGTCGACCTTGATCTTCGTCGGTTCGCGATAGAGCAGGTCGTCGAGTTCCTTCTTGGTGTACTTCGCGATGGGCTTGTCCGGGTCGAAATACCCGCAGCCGCGGAATATTCGGCCGTACCAGCCCTCCATGCTGTAGCCGGGGATCGTGATCGCGCTCTCGTTGAGCGACTTGCTCGCGTCGTAGAGAGCGGTGAGATCGAAGTCGCTGACGGAGCCTCTGCCCTCACAGCGTGGGCACATGCCACCGGTCACGGTGAAGGACTTCTTCTCTGTGGTCTGCCTGCCGCCCTTGTCCACCTTGTACGCACCTGCACCGGACACCGACGCGACGTTGAACGAAAAGGTCTGTGCGGAGCCGATGTACGGCTTTCCGATTCGGCTGAACAGAATCCGCAGCATGGCGTTGGCATCGGTTGCGGTGCCGACGGTGGAGTGAGGATTGGTGCCCATGCGCTGTTGATCGACGATGATGGCCGTGGTGAGTCCGTCCATGACGTCGACATCCGGGCGGCCGAGCGTGGGCATGAATCCCTGAACGAAGGCACTGTAGGTCTCGTTGATCATGCGTTGTGATTCGGCCGCAATCGTACTGAAGACCAGCGAGCTCTTTCCTGACCCGGAGACCCCGGTGAACACGGTCAGTCGCCGCTTGGGCAGCTCCACATCGATGTCCTGGAGATTGTTCTGCCGCGCCCCCTGAACACGAATCGAATCGTGACTGTCGGCAGCATGCCGTGCCGAGCCCTCCGAGACCTTCTTCGTCGCCATGAGCAGTCACGCTAGTCGTACCGAAACGTGCTCGCTTCTCGATTCCTGATCGAATCCGGTGGCCGACAGGGCCGCGTCGAGTCGGCTCAGGTCGGCCGCCGAGGATGCGAGAAGTGGGCGTCGCACGGTCGCGTCGGAGATGACGCCGATCCTGGCGAGCGCGGCCTTCGCCATGATGGCCCCCTGCGTCGTGCGCATGATGGCGTCGGTCAACGGCAGGAGCAATCGCTGTACTGCGTTCGCTCGGTCCAGGTCGCCGACGCGGATTGCCGCGATCAGCTCGGTGTAGCGGTCTGCCACGACGTTTCCGGTGACGCTGACCAATCCTGTTGCACCGGAGGCGAGGTAGGGCAGCGCGAGTTCGTCGATTCCGCAGTAGTAGGCGAGGTCCGTCGAGGACATGACGGTCATGGCCTCGTACAGATCACCCTTGGCATCCTTGACAGCACCGATGAGCGGGTGGTGAGAGAGCTCGACTAGCGTCGACGCCTCGATCGCCACACCTGTGCGCGCCGGGACGTCGTACGCCATGACGGGTAGCCCGCCTGCTTCGGCGATGGCGACCATATGTTCCACGATGCCGGCCTGGGTGGGGCGCGAATAGTAGGGAGCGGTGATCAGCAATGCGTCGGCACCGGCAGCTGCTGCGGACCGAGCCATCTCCATCCCCGTGGAGGTGTCGTTGGTGCCTACTCCAGCGATCACGCGAAGAGCGTGATCGCGATGCCTGCAGGCGCAAGCGATCAGCTGCGAGACCTCGTGGCCCGTCAAGGTCGGTGCTTCACCGGTTGTTCCGGCGATCACGACGCCATCGCATCGTCTCGCCGACAGGTGCGTGAGAAGAGCATCGACGCCCGCAAGGTCGAGTGAACCATCGGGGTGCATCGGGGTCGCCATGGCGACGAGGTTCGTACCGAAGATCGTCGAGGCCGGCGACCGATTGGTGTTCATGGTCCGAGTGTGGACCGCTCGATACCTGAGGTCCAGCGATGCATTTGTGGCATTACTGCGTACTGTTCCTTCATGATCGATACCAGCGCCCTGCACGCACTGCGCGCTGTGGCTGCACTCGGCACTCTTGCGCGGGCCGCCGACGAGCTCGGCTACACCTCCTCGGCGATCTCCCAGCAGATCAAACGACTCGAACGGCAGATCGGCACCCCGGTACTGGCACAGGCCGGCAGAGGCGTTGTGCTCACCCCCGCAGGTCGGGCGGTGGTCGAGTCCGCGGGGGAGGTGTTCGACGCTCTGGAACGCTGCGTCGAGGCCGCTCGATCCGCCGACGGGGGCATCGCTCGTGGGGTCGTTCGATTGGTCGGCTTCTCGACCGCGGTGCGTGGATTGGTAGCTCCCGCGCTGATCGAGCTGGACCGACGGTACCCCGATCTGACGGTGCACATCAGCGAGGAGGATCCGGATCGTGCACTGCACAGCGTCCATGCCGGGACCGCAGATTTGGCGCTGGTGCACGATGCAGACGGGGTATCGGCACCCGCTCCTCCCTCGGTCGTTCGCCAACCGATTCACCTGGACTTCGGCGACGTGATCATGAAGCGAACCCACCCTCTCGCCCGACGCGAGACCGCGTTGACCCATGCCGAACTCGCTCGGTACCCGTGGGTGACGAGCCCGGCCGGGACGGTCTGTCACCAGTGGTTTCGGCGGCTGTTCGCCGAGTCATCCGCCGAGATCGATGTTCGCCATCTCGTCGACGATTTCTCCACGCAACTCGCGCTGGTCGAAGCGGACGACGTGCTCGCTCTCGTGCCTCGCCTCGCGCGTCCGGTGCTCGGTGCCGGTCTCGTCGCGGTTCCGCTCGAGCGCGCTCCCGCTCGTGAGGTGCAGGCCGCGTGGCGGCGCAGCGCCGATGCCAGCCCGGCAATTCATGCCGTGCTGGGCGTCCTCGGTGCGGCCTCGCGCTGAGCGGTCAGAACGACCAGCTGGCCGGTCGCTCGCGTCATGGCCACGTACCTGTCGACGGCACCGGCGATTCCTGATCCGAACGAATCCGGGTCGATGAGCACGACCAGATCGAATTCGAGGCCCTTCGACGACTGCGGTGTCAGCGAGCGGATGCGCTCCGACGGGGGAAACGTGGGATCGCCGATGACGCAGGCGATTCCGTCGATGTTCGATTGCAGCCAGCGATCGAGGATCGACGCCAGCTGTGCCGCGTCTCCGTACTCGACGGGCACTCCGGTACTGCGGATGGAGACCGGGACGTTCGCGTCCGGCAGCGCTGCACGGATCACCGGCTCGGCTTCGGCCATGACTTCCTGCGGGGTGCGGTAATTGACACCGAGGGTCGCGATCCTGACCCTGTCGAGACCGACCCGTCCAAGTCGTTCGCGCCAGGACTCGGCGAATCCCAGACGCGCTTGCGCGCGGTCTCCGACGATGGTGATGCTGCGCGACGGGCACCGGCGCAGGACCATGTGCCATTGCGCGTCGGTCAATTCTTGCGCCTCGTCGACGACGATGTGTGCGAACGGCCCCGCCAAGGGGTCCGACGGGATCTGCTCGAAGCCCGCCGAATCGACGAGCGCATCGCGAATTCCGTCTTGCCGCAACTGCGCAGCCATCATCTCGTCGTCGTCGGCGGCCATGAGTTCATCGACGACGCGGTCCATTCGCGCGCGCTCGTGTACAGCTGCCAGCTCCCGACGCCGAGTGCGCCGTGCATGTTCAGGATCTCCCAGCCGCATTCGTGCGGCGTCGAGCAGCGGGAGATCGGCCACCGTCCATCGCGTCGGATCGGGTCGTTGTAGTGCGTGGATGTCCTCGGGGGCGAGCCAGGGTGCGCACGAGCGAAGGTACGCCGGCACGCTCCACAGGTCTGCGACGAGGTCGGGAGCATCGATGATCGTCCAGGATCTTTCCAGCTCCGCGCGTAGAGACTCGTTGTTCTGCAGTGACTTTCGTATGTCGGTCGGGTCCTCGTCGCCGTCGTAGCGGTCCATCAGAATCGTCAGCAGCAATTCCCAAACCTGTTCACGAGCCTCGTTGTGTGGAGTGCCGGGGTCGGGTGCCTCGAAGGCCTCGGCCCAATCGGCCGCAGTCAATGTCAGATCGGCCCATTCGGTCTCCACGATCATGGTCCGAGTCGGTGGCTGCTCGTAGAACGCAACGGCCGCGTCGATCGCCACGTTCATGCTCTCGGTCGCCTTCAATTGCGCCACAGAAGGATTCGTCTCGTCGATCGCGTTCGTTCCTTCGGCGACGAGATCTCGAAGAGTACAGGTCTGCACACCGTCCTCGCCCAGACTCGGTAGGACGTCGGAAACGTAGGCGAGGTACGGCTCGTGTGGGCCGATGAACAGCACGCCGCCGCGGCTGTGTCCCAGACGCGTCTCCGCATACAGCAGATACGCGGTGCGATGCAGTGCGACCACGGTTTTCCCGGTTCCAGGACCACCGTCGACGACCAGCGCGCCGCGGGCGTCCGCTCGAATGATCGCGTCTTGATCTGCCTGAACGGTGCCCAGCACGTCACGCATTCGCGGTGAACGTGCCGTACCCAGACTGGCGATGAAGGCGGACTGATCGTCCAGCGCAGCATCGGTGATCGGTTCGGTCAGATAGAACACCTCGTCCCAGTAGTCGGTGATGGTGCCGTTCGTCCACCTGTATCTACGACGACTTCGCAGCCCCATGGGATTGGCGTGAGTAGCGCCGAAGAACGGTTCGGCTGCGGGGGAGCGCCAGTCGACGAGGAGTTGCTTGCCCGCGGTTCCCAGCAGTCCGAGTCGTCCGATGTATACCGGCTCGTCCGCGTCGGTGGTCACGACGCGACCCAGGCACAGATCGACTCCGTACCGACGCAGTGAACGGAGACGGCCGCCCAAGCGGTGTATCTCGAAGTCGCGTTCCATCACTTCTCGGCCCATACGGCCCGACGACTTCTGCGCTGCCTCCAGCCGTGCCGACGTGTCGAGACGAGACTTCTCGATACTCGAGCGAATAGCTGAAAAGTGTTGCTTGTCTTGGCCGATCAATGCCGAGTCACGCTTGCGCGCGAGATTGTCGGGTAGGTCGAAAACACTCGGGTACGCATGTTTCACAGGACTCCGATCGATAGCTACGTGGCTGCAGCGTGCAATTCTGAGCCCTGTACGGGGTCTTGCCGCAAGCCCCTGGGTGCGCTATACATTGAAAGGGGAAAAGAAGTAACAGTCGCTCTCGATCCCGTCCCCAGACACCAATGCCGACGAAACCGGCTGTGCATCAGATGATTCGAAGTCAGGATCAGGCCACAGGTGCGCGGCCGGCGAACTGCCCCTCGCGGTCGGGGTTCATCGATCGCCGAGAAGCAGATCGGCGATGGCTCCGGCACCGACCGGCCGACCCAAGAGGTATCCCTGCGCGAAATCGCAGCCGGTGGCGGCCAGCGCGTCGAGTTGCTCCTCGGTTTCGACTCCCTCGCCGACGACGGTGACGTCGAATGCGCGGGCGAGCGAAACGATGGCCGAGACGATCGCGCGAGCCCGAGGGGCCGGCAGCCGCGCTATGTACGACTTGTCGATCTTGAAGCACTCGAACATGGGGTAGCGGTCGAGGTACGACATGGAGCTGTGGCCTTTGCCCATGTCGTCGAGCAGGAGAGCCACCCCCATGGCGTGCAGGGCGGAGACGGTGTCGGCGACCCGTTCGGTGTCGGCGACCCACACGGTTTCGGTCACCTCGAGGCCGAGAGCGAAGGCAGGCAGTCCTGTTTCTTCCAGTACCGAGGCGACCTCGGTGGGAAAATCGGGATCGCGGAGTTGAAGCGCGCTGACGTTGACGCGGACCACGATGTCGGAGAACGTTCGCCATCGCGCCGCGGCCGTGCATGCGGTGCGCAGCGCCCACGCGCCCAACGGCGTTGCAAGACCGGTTCTTTCGGCGACTCCGACGAACTCGCTCGGTTCGATGGGGCCGAGTTCGCGGTGATTCCAGCGGGCGAGCGCCTCCACGGCAACGATCTTCCGTGTGGCGATGTCCACCAACGGTTGGTAGGCGAGAGTGAGTTCATCGGCGAGCAGTGCCGCTCGGAGATCGATCGACAGCGATCTGATGCGATCCGCGTCGTAGAGATCGGTGGGATCGAACACTGCATGCCCACCGGTACCACTGTCCTTTGCGCGGTACATGGCCAAGTCGGCGCGGTGGATCAGCTCGTGCCGACTCGAATTCGGTTCGGACACCGCGATACCGATGCTGGCGCTCAGGGGGATGGGCACGTCTTCGGCGGAGAAGGGAACGGCGATGGAACTCGAGATGTGTCGAGCGAGTTCCTCCGCGTGAGCAACGCTGTCGACGCCTTCACAGACGATCAAGAATTCGTCTCCGCCCAGGCGCGCGATGGTGTCGGCGTCTCTGATGGCCGAGGCGAGCCGTTCGACGAACTTGACCAACGCCCTGTCCCCGGCGTCGTGTCCCAGGCTGTCGTTGATGATCTTGAAGTCGTCGATGTCGAGCAGAAGCAGTGCTACGGTGCCTGCCTGTTGTCTGGCACGGTCCAACGCCGAATCTATGACCTCGTACGCGAGGGTGCGGTTCGGCAGACCGGTCAGGGCGTCGTGCGTACTCCGTCGTCGCAGTTGGAGTTCGAGGTCGATGCGTCGTATCGCCGCGGATACGATCCCGGCAACCGAACTGAGAAACGATACTTCTTCGTCACGATAGAGACGGGCCTCAGCGCTGTGGATGGAGAGAACTCCCCAAACCTTTCCGGCGGCGGTGAAGATGGGGACTCCGACGCCGCTGCGGAGGCCGAGAGAGATCATCGTGTCGGTACGGAAACGATTCTCGGCGTGACTGTCGTTGCACACGACAGGCTCCGAGAGCGTCAGTACGAATCCCACCAACGAACCGTTCCCGGACGGAACGTTCTGACGCACGCCCAGTGCACCGCTGGCCGCGTCCATGGTCAAGTACGGATCGGTCGGGTGCTCGAGATGGGCGATGGCGGAGTTGCCCACGCCGATCAAGGTGGCGGCTGTGTCGGTTGCTGCGGTGAGTAACCTGGGTAGCTCGGCTATGACGGCGAATCGGCTCAGATCGGCGAGAGCCTTCTGCTCCAGCGCGTGACGACCGGCGATCACCGCGTCGGCCGCCATCCTGGCACTGCGCTGTTCCACCGTGTGTCGGTGCCTGATGGTGGATACGACCACGTCGGGGCCACCGTCGTCACGACTGATCACGTAGGAAGACACCACGACCGGCATGCCGGTACCGGTCACGTGGTGACGCAGCTCGCAGTAGCCCTCCCACTTGCCTTCGGCGAGTAGACCGGCGGCGATGTCGTCGGTGAGATCGAGTCCGTCGGAAGTCAGCAGATCCAAGGCCGACAGCTGGCCGATATCGGCCACGTCCGAGACCCCGATCAGCTCCGAACCCGCCGGATTGATGTACAGAATCTTCCCCGTGAAATCGGACAGCGCAACGAAATCAGGGGAGCGTTCCAGAAAGGATCGAAGACTCACCGGATCGCCCGGGAGATCGAACATCGGCCCTCCGATCCGTGTCGCCCGGGATACGTGCGGCTCCGGGTCCATGTTATTCGTCGTTCGCGGCCGGTGTGCCCGAACAGCCCGTGCCGGGTATCAGTCTGTCCGTTGTCGTGCCTCGACGGTATGTCGAGCGACGAAGAGCGCCATATTTCCCACCATCGTGACCTCTGCTTGAATCTGTCGGCCAGGACTTCTCGTAAGCCAGGCAGATCGTCGCGCCGTTCACCGCACGCCTTGTACGTCTGTTCGACGCCGATCGCTGGCGATCCGAACAACCCGGGCACCGCACAACCGTCCGCAGTCCGGCACCAACGCTGTCCGGCACGAACGCGACCGACGAATGGATGCGACGTCGTCCCCGAAAATGGTTGTCGCCGTTGATGATTACGGTCATCTGATGGACGTGAGCGCAGAGTGCAGGGGAGTGAGGTCGATTCGTCGTTGTGCGGCCGACCCCAGCTGATGGCTGTGTCGGTCGGACAACGGGCAGTCTGTTGTCGCCGATGGCGGTGATCGGATTCAGGCTCGGCGTCGCCGGTACAGCGGCGGTTCGTTCGGATGCTGGGTGGTGGAAATTGCACCCGGTGACATGCAGTTCAGCCCAATTCGGGGGTGGCACCGAAGGTCGGATTCCACGTCATGATGGGCGGTCGCGACGGCGATGGTTCCGGGTGGCCGTGGGCGATGACATGAAGTTCGGCGATATGGGAATCGAACGCTTCCCGTCCGGCACCTGTCAGCTTCACCCACGTCACTCTCCTCGAGTCCGAACGTGACAGCGACGCAGTCTTCTTCATCGAGACGTAGCCCGCGTCGGAGAGCGCTTTGAGATGTTTCGACAGCGACGCGTCGCTGATCTCGAGTGTGTCGCGTATGACCGCGAAGTCGATTTCGTCGATTCGCCGCAGAATTCCGCAGACGCGCAGGCGGATTGGAGCATGTATGACGGAATCGAATTTCGGCCCGAAACCGGGATCTTCGGTCACGATCGGTTACTCCTGGACCGGCGGCCGGTGAGCTGCCGGACGCCTCCAGCGTGCAGATGGGTTCGGTACACGCCGTCGAACAGACGACCGCCGATCAGCACGACGACGAAGCACACGGCCTGCGGCAGAAGTACCCACCACGCAGACAGTGACGCCACCACACCGTAGGACACGCTCAACAAGCCGAGCACGCTCACCAGGAGCCCGATGAGAACACCCCATCCCACCATGCCTACTGCCGCCGGTCGCACCCCGGATATCCGGGGGTAGAGCAGAGCCAATGTCGCGGCTGCCGCTACCGGGAGAGCGGCGAATGCGGCACCCACGTTGCTGTCCGGCAATACCGGCGTTCCTACGTGCAGAGCGGTCACGGCGGCGAAGACCGGGTAGAACCAGGACGGTGCAGCGAGACGATCTGCGAGGGAGACGCGATCGGCGTGGAGCGCACCCAGAAGATCGCGCACGTCGTCCGGCGACTGATTGCTTTCCATGTTGGCAACTCTAACACTTTCCGTCTAGGCAAGTGTTACGTTGAATCCTGAAAGTACACCGCGCACATCCATGGAGGGTCATGAAGAAGCATCCGGTCGTCACTCGTTCACTCGTCCTCGCCAGCGCGCTCACAGCCGTGATCGGTACCAGCGCCGCGCAAGCCGGTGCCCAGGAGAGATACTTCTCGCCGCAACAACGGATTTACACGCTCGCCGAGGTTCCCCAATGTCTCGGCGGTACCGTCGATGTGAATGTCCAGAGCGGTTACGCGCCCAACGAGATTCGTGCGAATTTCACCACCCACCTGTACAGCCCGGCATGGGCCGGATCAGCCGACTACGAGTGTTATCTGAGCATCTATGCGGATTGGCGTAACCACGACACAGGACTCAGCGGAACCGCCGAGCAGCGGGTGGCGAGCTGGCGGTTCCAGGGCCCCAATGTGGCAAACCCTTACGTGGACATCGAGACAGGGGAGGGGCCGCTTACGGTCACCTTCAGAACGAGTGCCGCGCATACACCGAGCCCCACCTTCGAGGTGCCGGCCCGCTGAACAGCGCCGAACCGGCTTCCGGCGGGCGAGAGCCGTGACGTCTTCATGTCGACTCGAAAGAGAAAAGAGAAAACGTGACAATTGCTCGGAAGTCAGTTGTTCTGGTCGCGACTGTGTGCGGATTGGCCCTAGGTGGTTGTGCGAGTGGCGATTCGGACACCAGTGCCGCGCCGGACACGACACGTGTGCCCGCTGGGACGACGACGTCGCCCGCGGGGACGAGCACCGAGTCGTCGGTTGTGGCCGAGCCGCCGACTCGGCTCGAGGCCGAATCCCCACAGAAATCTGCAGTCGCTCCGTCGACGCGAACGCCGGAGGAAGCAGCGGACCTGGTGCCGGGTGGTGGTGGTGCGATCTTGCAGCCGTCGGGAGACGAAGCAGGCAACGTCGATCCCGTGACGTTCCGGACGGGGAGTGACAAATACAACTTCACGTCGCCTACGGGCAACATTCACTGCGGCATCTGGGACGCCGACGGGCCCGAGGGGCGAGTGGGATGTCAGGCCGTGGACGGCAGAAATCCTTTCGACGGACCGCAATGCTCGAACGCCGAGAACGACAAGGTCGCTGTTCGCGTAACCGCGGCGGGCTCGGAAAGCATGTGCACGACACAGGGCATCTACGTGGATGCGAACGCCCCAATACTCGAGTTCGGCCAGGTGCTGTCGGTCGAGGACGTGGTGTGCCGGTCCGGGCCCGACGACATAATCGGGTGTACCGCACCCACGGGCGGATTCACGTTCTCCCGAGGTATCAACTACACCTACTGATTCGGACGTTGCGGGGTGTGAGTCGACAGTCCACACTTGGACCCACCATGACGAACTACGATCTGCGCGCCAACCCACGGAAATTGCGGCCGCGGCCAGCGGTCCCGCGCGAGGTGGCGGTCGAGCTGACGTCCAGCGGGGTGCCTGTTGCCGAGCGCGACTTCTTCGTCGAGGAGTTCCGCGGGGTCACGATCGTGATCGCCCTTCCCATGGTGGGCGTCGCGGCTCTGGAAGCAGTGGAACGGACGGTCGGTGAGTTCGGCACCGGCGACACGCGATTCATATTCGTGGTTCCGGCCGACCATGCTCCGGAAGTCACCGCTGCAGTCGGTGGTGTGGCCATGGCCGGTGCGACTGTCTGGAACGACGAGTCCGTCGCCCGTCTGTGGCTCGCAATCGCGGACTCGGAATGCGTCGTGATCGGGGCGGAGGCGGCCGCTGTCGCGCGCACTGCAGGCACCGTGTCTGCGAGCGTGCGGGCATCGAAAATGGTCCTGACCGATCCGGGCGGGGGTTGGGGTAATCCTCCTCGTAGCTTCGCCGACATCGACCTGCACCGCGAGCGCCTGGTCGCCCACCTGGCCGAACGGGGGCTCGACAATTTCCCCCCAGCCGCCGAGGCAGCACTTGCCGGTGGTGCATACAGCGTAAACCTCTGTCGTGCTGAGGATCTCGAATTCGAGCTGTTCACATTCGACGGCCGAGGGACCGTCCTGACCCAAGGCCGCTACCTGCACTTGGCCTCGCTACAGGTGGACGACTTCCCGGCAATAGAGGCTTTGGTGGCACAGGGAGTGCGAGAAGGGGTTCTCAAGCAGCGCAGTCGGATCGAGATTGCCAGGATGGCTGTCGGTGGGCTCGGTGCTCGGGTACTGCGCACGGGGCACCTCGCCGGCATCGTCGGACTCGAGGTGGACCGTTACGCCGGAACCGGATTCGGCGAAGTGTCCGGCTTGATCACCGTTGCCGAGTTCTCCGGACTGGGAGCAGGCGGCTTGTTGATGGACGGATTGTTGGAGGTCTGCCGCACGAAGGGCATCTCGTCCCTGTTCGCGGTCACCGTCAGCAGTGAGGCCGCGGAGTTCTTCGCCAAACGCAGTTTCGTCGAGGTCGGGCATCAGGATGTGCCTGCAGCGAAGTGGGAAGACTACGACGCCGATCGGCTCGAGTCTGCTCGCTGTTTTCTACGATCAGTCTGAATATTTGTGAGCAGTGTTTTTCCGGGGTGGACCTGGTGTTGACACTCCCCTTGGGGGAGGCATCACCGTGGGGTCATGACAACACAATGGGATGGACTCCCGGACAACGTCAAGAAGTTCATGACCGCACTCGACTCCAAGCAAGGCGCTCGCGGGCTCTCCGTATTCACCGCGGATGCCGTGGTGACCGATGAGGGCCACGACTACTCGGGCCGAGACGAGATCGAGGCCTGGCTGATCGCCTCGGTCAGTGAGAGTGAGTACACCTACACGAGCGAGTTCACCGGAGCGACCACGACCGGCACGACTGTCGACGTCGAGCAACATCTGGAAGGCAACTTCCCCGGGGGAGTCGTCGACCTGCACTACCGCTTCACGCTCGACGGTGCGCTGATCCAGCGGCTGGTGATCGAACCATGAGCAAGCGATGGTTCATCACCGGTGGCACACCCGGCGGTTTCGGCATGGCGTACGCCGAGGTGGCGCTGAAGGCGGGGGACCGCGTGGTACTCACCGCCCGGCGTCCGGAGGAATTGGCGGCGTGGGCCGATCGGTACGGTGACCGCGTTCTCGTAGTGGCCATGGATGTCACCGACGCAGCACAGGTGCTCCGCGCGGTGCACACGGCCGAGGAGCATTTCGGCGGTATCGACGTGCTGGTCAACAACGCCGGTCGAGGCTGGTACGGATCGATCGAGGGAATGGACGAGTCCTCGATACGGGCGATGTTCGAGCTGAACTTCTTCGCCGTGCTGTCCGTCACGCGCGCAGTGCTACCAGGTATGCGCACTCGCGGAAGCGGGTGGATCGTCAACGTGTCCTCGGTGGCCGGGCTTCTGGCGGCGGTCGGATTCGGCTACTACAGCGCCACGAAATACGCGAGCGAGGCCGTCACCGACGCGCTGCGCCAGGAAGTCGCCGAGCACGGCATCTCCGTGTTGGCAGTCGAACCGGGCGCTTTCCGCACGAACGCGTACGCCGGATTCGCCGACGAGCCCATCGCGGAGGCCATTCCGGAATACCGCGAGATGCTGCAACAGGTGCGGGCCGCCTTCGTCGACATGAACGGGGTGCAACCGGGAGACCCGCATCGCGGTGCCCGTGCGGTGATCGCAGCGATGGCCCAGGACCCACCGCCACACCGGCTGATCCTGGGCAACAGCGGATACGACGCCGTGATCGACGCGCTGGAAGAAAACCTGAGCGACATCCGGTCGAACGAAACACTATCTCGTAGCGCGGATTTCCCTGCCTAGCCAGGCCCGCTGAAACAGAGAGGTATTGCGCTGTAACTGACGCAGAGCCGTGGGTTCCAATTAGTTGACATAATGTTGATTATCGGCAAAACGGAGCAGCAGTTCAGAAGGTGTCGACGGACGCTGCGGCGGTTCGGTTCCTGTGGCCGACGCATTCACAACGCTTCCGCGTCGAACGCTGTGTGCACGTCCCACTCGAGCACTGCGGCGGACACTCGGCGCTGTTGTCCAACGGGCAGCTCCTCGCGACGGTTGAATGAAATGTGTGGATCCGGATGAAATGTGTGAATCCGATCGAGCTTGCGTCACTCTCTTGCATCCCGCTCGCCCACCTTCAACCCTCCGAATCGTCACAGTGACGTTTTGCAAGGGTGGAGTTGGGACGAGCAGGCCGCGGTCCAGTCGCCGATTCGGTGTCTCTCCCCTGGCCCTCGAATATCCCACGCGAATCGGTCAGGGATGCTCATCGAGCGGTACCGGTCCCGTGGTCGGCCGAGGGACCTTCTCGGACTGCGAGGTACCGAAGTCGGAGTCGCTTTCGTTGCCGACGGGATCGGGCGATGTCGTGGCGACCTGATCCGCCAATTCCAACCCCGCACCTGCATAGACATTGAACGCGATGTCCACGCCGTGCTCCTTGGCCCACTGCACTTCGTCGTCGTAGCGGGCCACTGCGGCAACTGTTCCACTGAATCCGGATTCGCGCAGACAGGCGAGTGCTGTGACATTGGCACCGTGACGCGGCATCGCGAGCACGGCAATGCGTACCGACTCGGAATGCCGTAGTTGATGCCAGAAATCGAGATCGGTTGCGTCCCCTTCGATGACTCGTAGTCCCTGATCAGCCAGGCGACGAATGCGAGGCCCGTCGTAGTCGACTCCTACGGCATCGAGGCCGTAGTGATCGGTGAGCCGCTGATATGCCGCGAACCCGACACGCCCCATTCCGATCACGACCACCTCGGCGTCGCCGGCATCGCCGGAGCGTTCCTCGGGATGCAAGCTCGACTCGTCCTGCTCGGGTAGACGGGTCGCGATCTTCTCGACCATCAGGTGGCCACGACCGTTCACCAGAGCCGACGCGACGAAACTCAAAGCCACGGCGATCGACATCTCGACCAGCCAGGCCGGTGCGAGTAGGCCGGTCGTCACTCCTACCGACACGACGATCAGGCCGAATTCGGAGTAGTTCATCAGGCTCAGTCCGGCCAGGAGCGCGGTCCGATATCGCAACTTCATCAGGGCGAACAGCGCCAAGTACAGGACGGATTTGAGTGGCAGCAGAAGCACCATGAGGAGGGCGACACCGAGACTGGGTAGGTCCGGCAGCCCGGACAAACCGATCGAGACGAAAAAGCCCACCAGGAGCAGTTCCTTGATGTGGAACAGCGATCGTGACAGTTCCGACGAGGCCGGATGCGATGCCAGCAACACGCCGATGACCAGTGCGCCCAGATCCCCCTTGAGCCCCAGGGCGGAGAACAGGGCGTAACCCGGGACCAGCGCCATCACGATGCCGAACAGCGACTGCATCTCGCCGTGGCCGAGTCCGCTCCAGATCTTCCGAAGGATCCGCGTCACCGGCCACAGCAGTACGAGCGTCACCGCCCATGGGCTCGGTAGCGAGCCGCTGGTTATGGTGAGGAAAACCACGGCAACGATGTCCTGCATGACCAGGACACCGATCGCCACCCGTCCGTAGAGGGCGTGCGACTCCCCTCGCTCTTCCAGAACCTTGACCACGAACACTGTGCTCGAGAACGACATCGCGAATGCGAGCAACGCTATCGTCGTCAGACTTTGGCCGGACAACATGGCCAACCCGGCGACGGCGGCGAGCCACAGCACGGTGGTACCGACCACGATGCTCGCCACCAGATGCACCGATGTTGTCAGCCACACCTCCCGGCGCAGAAGAATACGAACGTCGAGCTTGAGACCGATTGCGAACAACAGCAGTGTCACGCCCAGGTCGGCGATCAGCTCGAGCTGGGGCACCTCACCGACATCGAGCGCATTGATGACGAAACCGGCAGCGAGAAACCCGACCAAGGGAGGTAGCCGTACCACCATGGCGAGTCCGCCCAGACCGAAGGCGATGACGAGGTAGATCGCGGCAACTGTCATGCACGGTCCCTTTGCTGGTGGGCTGCAACCGGATCTCCAACGGATCTTTCGACGTCGGCACAAGCCGTCGGAGTGCCCCTAGTATCCCGGCATACGCCACATTTCACAGCGGCGACTGCCGACGAGAACGGCGATCGACGAAGTCGCCTGATGACTTCGTCGATCGCCGTCAGCACGATCGACTACCGCGGTCCTTTCGTACGGAAGGACTCAGAGCTCGAACTCGGCCGGATCGATTCCGACTGCGAAGCACGCATTGCGCACGGCAGCCTTCTCGTGATCGTCGAAGTGGCCGTCCGCGCCGCCGATGATGATGCCGATCTGGATGACGGCCCGTGCCTGGTCGGGCTTCGACTTCAGCTTGCCGATCGTGGCTGTCGCCTCGACCTTCCCGAAGTCGAAGTCTCCCTGCAGCTTGTCGCAGTACCAGTCGAACTTCTGCCGAAGCTCGTCGGGCTCGAACACTCTCAGAGCCTCGTTGCCGGCGATCAGTGATGCCGTCTTCTGGCGCTCGGCAGGATCGATGGTGCCGTCCGCCGCCGCGATCAGGGCACACATGGCCATGCTGCCGTTGGCGAATTCCTTGTTCTTGAACTGGCTGGTCTTGGTCTGCAGCTGGCCGTTCAATTCCTGTGCCTTGGATTTGAGTTGATCCCAGAACGCCATGGAGCTCCTCACTAGGTCGTACCGCCTGCGCAGTCGCGCGGGCGGTACGACCATTGTCCATGGAGTCGGTGAACGAGTAAGGAACCGCAGTTCAGCGCAGTCGCTCTGCGTCATGAGCTTTGGCCAACAGCTCGGCGCACAGTCGGTGCAGTTCCGCAGCGTCGGCACCTTCCGCCACCGCCGTGCTGACGTCCTCGGCGGCACACCGAACCTCGAACGCTCTGTCTGCCACGGCCGACACCTCCTCCGCGGTCAGCACGACGGCGTCGTCGGGAATCGACGTCCCTTTCGTCGCGCTGCGCTGCTCGTAGGCTCGCTGACGGCACGATTGACGGCAGTACCGCCGCTTACGGCCGGTTCCTGTATCGGCGACCGGGCGCCCGCACCAGGCGCATGTCTGGTCGCGGCGGGTTCTGGCGGACATGGTCGTTCAGCCTACTGCGGCCGCGAGGTAAGATCGCCCGATAAGCTGCGCCGATGGGATCGCACCGGGACTCATCGGCCCGGGAACGAACCGACGCGCGGCGACGTTGTAGATCAGTGGGTAGACGGTGTAGTTCGATGTCGACGGATGGCTTCGACGCACGTACCTACTATCGATGGAGAGGACTTCACCATGGCAGATCGTGTACTTCGAGGTAGCCGACTGGGAGCGGTCAGCTACGAGACCGACCGTGATCACGACCTGGCGCCCCGCCGCGTTGCGCGCTACCGGTGCGACAACGGCGAGGAGTTCGACGTACCGTTCGCCGACGATGCCGAGATTCCCGGAACCTGGGCTTGCCGCAACGGTCTGGAAGGGTCGCTGATCGAGGGAACCGCGCCGGAGGCCAAGAAAGTCAAGCCTCCCCGTACGCACTGGGACATGCTGCTCGAGCGTCGTTCGGTCGACGAGCTCGAGGAGCTTCTCAAAGAGCGTTTGGACCTGCTGAAGGTCAAGCGCCGCGGCGCATGACGTTCGCCGCACTCTGCACCGCCTGATTGGAAACAATCCGGCGGTGCAGTTTTTTTTATGTATATCGAACTTATCGGATGTTTTCGCGGACCTTTGTTGCATTCATTGTCGCCTGACCAGCTATTCCAATACGATCGAGTGGCGAGGTGGCTGTCCGAGGTGCCATCATGGAGTATCGGTTGTCACACAAGTGGACGATTCGTGAACGGTCGCCGTAACAGTTGTCGGACAATACCGATAAACAGCGGCATCGCACTCGAAAAATCAGGGGGCAATAACTCGTGAGCCAGGATTCTGATCAGCGCTCGACCGACGCTTTGCGCACGGCGGCCTCCGAAGCGGAATCGGAAGGCCATCGCGCAGTCGGCGAGCAGAAGCTTGCGGAGTTGAGGCGCGAGTTGGACGGAATCGACGAAGTTCTGCGCGCTGCAATTCGAGACCGCATCGATGTGTGTGTACGTGTTGCACACGTAAAACGAGAACACGCCATTCCGATGATGCAACCAGGCCGTGTCGGATTGGTGACAGAGCGAGCGAGAGAATTCGCGTCGGCCAATGGGATGTCCCCCGACTTTCTCGAAGATCTGTACCGAACGATGATTGCAGAGGCATGTCGCGTCGAGGATTCGATCATCGATTCTCCGACGCCCGGGCCGGGCCTCGACAGGAAACGGTAGAAGCACGCCGATGACGATTCATACGCTCCTGGTGGACAATTACGATTCGTTCACCTACAACCTGTACAGCCTTCTCACCGAGGTGAACGGACGGCCGCCAACGGTGGTCAAGAACGACGTCGAGTGGACGTCTTTGGATTTCGAGGCTTTCGACAACGTCGTGATCTCACCCGGTCCAGGGCGGCCCGATGTGGAGCAGGACTTCGGGATCAGTTCTCGCGTGATACTCGAGTCCGGTCTACCGATACTCGGCGTGTGCCTCGGGCATCAGGGTCTGTGCCATCTGTTCGGTGGCAGTGTCGATCTCGCGCCCGCGCCGATGCACGGCAGGATCACCGACATCACTCATTCCGGCGTGGACCTGTTCGCCGGAATCCCCTCGCCCTACTCGGTGGTGCGGTATCACTCGCTCGTGGTGACCCGCACCCCTGCCGACTTCGAGGAAGTCGCATGGACGCCCGACGGACTGGTCATGGCCGTGCGGCACCGGAGCAAGCCCATGTGGGGCGTTCAGTTCCATCCCGAGTCGATCAGTACCGAATACGGCCGCGAACTACTCGCCAACTTCCGCGATCTGACACTGGCTCAATCGGCCGCATCGAGCGCCGCACGGACTCAGGATTCGATCTTCACCATCGAAACACGTTCGCTCGACGAGGCTTTCGACTCCGAGCAGGTATTCGACGCTCTTTTCGCGGACGGCTCGAAGAGTTTCTGGCTGGACGGTAGCGCGGCTCTCGAACCCGACTGCAGATTCACCGTCATGGGCGACTGCTCGGGTCCTCATGCGGAGTACGTGACCTACTCGGTTGCCGAGACCACGGTGACCGTGCAAGGTGCCGACGGTACGACCGAGCGCATCCACTCGACATTCTTCGACTACATCGACGAGCGATTGCGAGAGCGGTCCACTCCCCCTCGACACGACCTACCGTTTGCATTCGGACTCGGCTACGTGGGGTATCTGGGATACGAGCTCAAGGCCGATACCGGTGGCCAACTGGTTCACACGGCCTCGACTCCCGACGCGTCGATGGTCTTCGCAGATCGCGCGCTGGTGTTCGACCACGAAGCCGGCACCCTGTATCTGATGGGGTTGGCCACCACCCCCGGGGATCCTGTGTTGGCGCAGTGGTTCGACTCTGTCACCGAGACCCTGCGTGGCTTGTCTCGAAAGGCAGTCCCGAACGACCACGCGGATGCGCCAGCGTCGGGCACTCCCCTGCTCGGAGCAGATCGATCGCTCGAGCCCCGTCTACGCCACGACCGTGCCCACTACCTCGATCTGATTTCCCAGTGCCTCGCCGAGATTCGCTCCGGTGAGACGTACGAGGTCTGTTTGACCAACACGGCGACCGTAGCCGGATCCATCGACGCGACCGCCACCTACTCGTACATGCGTGAAATCAACCCCACTCCGTACAGTGCGCTGCTGAAGTTTCCCGAGCTGTCGGTGTTGAGTGCGTCTCCGGAACGCTTCTTGCGCATCGACGCCGACCGCGTAGTCGAGTCCAAGCCGATCAAGGGGACGCGTCCCCGCGGAGCCACGGCGGAAGAAGACAACGCGCTCAAGGCCGATCTCGTCGCGAACGAGAAGGACAAGGCCGAGAATCTGATGATCGTGGATCTGGTGCGCAACGACCTCGCCCAGGTCTGCGTGCCGGGGTCGGTTCACGTACCGAAGCTGTTCGATGTCGAAACCTATGCTCCCGTGCACCAATTGGTCTCGACCGTTCGTGGCCGCCTGCGCGAGGACGCATCCGCGGCGGACTGTATCCGTGCCGCGTTTCCCGGTGGTTCGATGACAGGAGCCCCCAAGATCCGCACGATGGCGATCATCGACAAGCTCGAAGACGGACCGCGCGGGGTGTACTCGGGTGCCATCGGTTACTTCTCGATCACCGGCACCGCAGACTTCTCGATCGTCATTCGCACGATCGTGGCCACCGAGCACGAAGTGACGTACGGAGTGGGTGGTGCAATCGTGGCACTGTCGGATCCCGACGAGGAGTTCGAGGAGACGATGGTCAAAGCCGTGTCGATGCGCCGGGCGTTGACCGGGCGGACAGCGAACAGCGGGTAGAGCGCACGCGCTCCACCCGCTGTTCGGACCTCCGTCGGCTCGGGGCCGTTCTGCCTTACGGAGTGGTGAAGTACTCGAACACGGCAGGCTGAGCCTGCGGGTTTCCGTTGGACGTACCGATGACCGCGCCGGCAACCGTACCGATGACGGTTCCGATGATGCACCCGGAGATGAAGTTCGGGAAGATCGATACACAGCCGATGGCGAAGCCGAGGCCTGCGCCGATCGCCGTGCCGACACCGCCACCGTTGTTCCAGCCGATTGCGAGCTGGTTGACCATGTTGTCGAATGCCTGCTGCTTGGTCCGCGGACCTGCGACCTCGGCGACGGGAACCGTCTGCGGAGTCAACGTCAGTTCGCGACCCTCGGCACCGATCAGCGGTGCGATCGAGTAGACGGTGCCGTTGATGGTGTATTCCAGCGGAACGGTTGCGAGCGTGGCACCGGCCTGGTCGATGACGGACACGTTCTCGCTCGTGGCGTCGACCCGGAACAGCCCGGCATCGAGGATGGTGGTGACCGTGCCGTCCGGGTTGACCGAAGTCTCGTAATTCACCGGGTCCGACGACGGGTCTGCCACAGCATGGCCTGCTCCGGTGGCCACCGCAGCGGTCAACGCCACCGCTACCGTTGCTGTTCTGATCAGTTTCACTTCTGTCCCCTGGTGGTAGTGATTCGTATTCGACGGCATTCGTCTCGAGTGCCGATGGTATTCGTAGATGTGCCCTGCGATGTGAAGAACACATCAATTGTTATTCAGGTGTATTCCCGAGATGAGAATCGACGACCGGCCCGATCACAGTGGCCGCATCTGCATTGGTCATCTCGTTGTGGAAAACGTCGACATCGTGGATGACGATATCTCCTGTCACATACGGCCGCCATTCCTGCGGAGATCGAACAATTCCATCGCTCGCACCCTTCGTTGCGGAGAAGAACAAAACATCTCCGTCGAACACGTCCGGGATGAACTCGGCCATTATTCGAGTCGAGTTCTCGAATCCCGCATTGATACGTAGCAGATGATCGGCGGAAACGCCGGTCGTCTGTCCCAACGACTCGTCGAGTAGTTCGACGCCCCGTTCGTAGGTCAACGGCTCGGTCGAGGGCTGAGCAGTCAGATCGAGCCCCAATCCCGCAAGCAGGTTCTCGACGCTCAACGCTCCCTCGACCGCTTCGCCGTCGTGCCCGTCGACGTAGCTGTCCAACAGTGCGAGGGTGCGAACATCGCTGCCGGTGCTGCGCAGTTCCACCGCTATCGCATGAGCGAGCGAGCCGCCGAGCGACCACCCGAGCAGGTGGTACGGACCCACCGGCTGAACAGCGCGAATCTCGTCGGCGTAGCGGTGCGCGAGATCGCGAATGGACCCGAACGTCGACCCTTCGACGATGCTCGGCAGCTGTAGGCCGTACACGGGACGGTCGTCGCTCAGATGCGAGACGAGACCGGCGTAGCCCCACGACAACCCGATTCCCGGGTGAACGCAGAACAACGGTGCCTTGGACCCGCTGCCGCGCAGCGGAATCACGACCCCGAACACCGAATCGAGATCCGCGCCCCCGGCGTCGGCATCCGCGGCGACCCGCGCTGCCAACCCCGACGGTGTCGGATCGACGAACAGCGCTTGCAGCGGCACCCGCACTCCGATGGCGTTCTCGATGGCAGGCACGATCTTCGTGGCCACCAGCGACGTCCCGCCCAGCTCGAAGAAGTTGTCGTCCATGCCGACCCGATCGACTCCGAGAACCTGCGCGAACGCATCGGCGATCGCAGCTTCCACGTCGGTGGCCGGTGCCCGGTACGGAGTGGTCGACGTCGTCAGCTCCGGAACCGGCAGGGCCCGCCGATCGAGCTTGCCCACAGGCGTCAGCGGAATGTCGTCCAGCTCGATGATCGCCGACGGAACCATATGACGCGGAAGCACTTTGGCGACTCGGTCTCGAAGTGCTTCGGTGTCGACCGATTCGCCGTCGGCCGCGAGAACGTAGGACACGAGAACGGTGTCACCCGACGCCGCCGTGTGCCCGATCGTGGCGGCGAATCCGACCTGCTCGTTCTCGGTGAGTGCGGAGTCGATCTCGCCGAGTTCGATGCGGAAACCGCGCACCTTGACCTGGAAGTCACTGCGTCCGACGAACTCGACGGCTCCGGCACTTCCCCAGCGCACGACGTCACCGGTTCGATACATCCGGTCGCCAGGAGTACCGAACGGATCGGCGACGAAGCGCTCGGATGTCAGCCCGAAACGCCCGAGGTATCCACGGGCGGTACCGGGACCGGCGATGTAGAGCTCGCCCGACACTCCGGCCGGAACCGGCCGCAGTCGTGCGTCGAGCACCTGGAACCGGAATCCGGTTCCAGGCCTGCCGACGTCCACCGTGCCACCGGGCACCAGCGGACCACCGACACTCGCCTGGATGGTGGTCTCGGTCGGACCGTAGCCGTTGAACATCTGGCGGCCCGGTGCCCATTTCGCCACCAACTCCGGAGTACAGGCCTCACCTCCGACGGCGAGGACCCGAACGTTGCCCAGACGTGTCTCGTCGATCGACGACAGCGCCGCGGGCGTCAGGAACGCGTGCGTGACGTGTTCGGATTCGAGCAGGTCGGCCAAGTCGCCGCCGCCGAAGACTCCCGGCGGCACGATCACGACGGTGGCACCGACGCCGAACGCCATCGTCAGCTCGTAGATCGATGCGTCGAAACTCGGTGACGCGATGTGCGAAACACGCGAATCCCGAGTGGGGCGGAATCGCTCGAGCACCTCGGCCTGGAGGTTGGCCAAGCCACGGTGCCGCACTGCAACGCCCTTCGGGCGACCGGTCGAACCCGATGTGTAGATCAGGTAGGCGGGGTGGTCGATGTGCAGGGTCGCCGTACGCTCGACGTCGGTCACCGCGTCCGCCGGGTAGCGAGACAACTCCGCGGAAATTTCCGGATCGTCCAGAACCAGCCACGGGACGGTGTCGGGCAGCGATCCCCTGCTGTCGATGTCGGTCAGACCCATTGCGGCATGGGAATCTTCGAGCATGTGCGCGATTCGGTCCGCCGGGTAGTTCGGATCGACGGGCAGGAATGCAGCACCGGTCTTGGCCACGGCCCACACCGACAGCACCGACTCGATCGATCGAGGCAGCGCCAACGCGACGAACGTCTCGGGCCCGACGCCGTAGTCGATCAGCATTCGAGCGATTCGGTTGGACCAGCTGTCCAGATCGGCGTAGGAAAGGCTGATGCCTCGGTAGGTGACGGCCACTGCGTACGGGTCGAGCGCGACCGCCGCCGCGAGCAACTCCGGCCACGTCCGGACTGCTGCGTCCGGGTTTCCTCGCGCCGGCGCCAACGCGCGCTGTTCGTCGGCGCCCAGAATTTCGATGTCTCCGACCACCGCGTGCCGGTCGCGTCCGACGGCGTCGAGAACTCGAATCAGTCGCGCCGCGATGGCCTCGACGCTGGCCGCGTCGAACAGCGCTGTGGCGTAGTCGAATGCGGCCTCGAAGCCGGACGGACGTCCCGCCTCGTCGAAGGTCTCGGACAGCAGCAGCTGAAGATCCTGCTTGGCTACCGGAACGTCGAAGTCGAAGCCTTCGACGCGGAGGTCCGGAAGCTCGAGCGAGGCCTTCTCGTTGTTCTGGAACGACAGCGCGACCTGTGACAGCGGAGCGTATGCCGTCGAACGGGTGGGATTGAGAACCTCGACGATTCTCTCGAAGGGCATCTCGGTGTGATCGAACGCGTCGAGATCGTGTGCCTTGACCTGGTTCAGCAGATCGTCGAACGTCGCGGACTCGTCGACTCGGCTGCGCAGCACGAGCGTGTTGACGAACATACCCACGAGGTCGTCGAGCGCCGCGTCCCCGCGCCCGGCCACCGGAGTGGTGATCGCGATGTCGTCGGTGCCGCTCAAACGAGCCAGAACGACCGCGAACGCCGCGTGCAGCACCATGAACATGCTGACGTTCTGTTCCCGAGTGATGTCGACGAGCGTCCGATGGATGTCGGCATCGACCGTGAAGCGAACTCGGCCACCGTGGAAGTCCTGCGTGGTCGGCCTCGGTCGGTCCGTCGGCAACGGCAGCAGGTCGGGAAGACCCGCGAGCGCGGTGGACCAGTGCTCGAGCTGGGCCGCGGCCACGCTCGACGGGTCCTGCTCGTCTCCGAGCAGCGAACGCTGCCAGATCGTGTAGTCGGCGTACTGGACGGGCAGCGGCTGCCAGTTCGGTGCCTGACCTGCACTGCGCGCCGAGTACGCGAGCACGACGTCGCGAGCGAGCGGTGCCATCGACGCGCCGTCGGCGGCGATGTGGTGCACCACCATGGCGAGTACGAAGACAGGATCCTCGGACGCGTCGACGCCGGCATCGAGCACCTCGAACAGCTCGACGTGCACCGGGATCTCGGTGGTCACGTCGAATCCTCGACCGGCCAACAGGGCGACGCGATCGGTCAGAACTGCGGCATCGATCCGTTCGGATTCGACCGCAGGCGCGACCTCGGCAGCCGGGTGCACGAGCTGCACCGGGAACTCCGGGCCGTCGGGGAAGGTCGTGCGCAGAGATTCGTGGCGTCCCAGAACATCGACCACCGCGGCGGCCAGCGCAGCGGTGTCGAGCCGCCCGGTCAGCTTGACGACCAACGGCACGTTGTACGCGGCCGACGAGGTGTCGAACTGGTTGATGAACCACATCCGCTGCTGAGCGAGCGAGAGCGGAATGTGCTCCGGACGCGCCGCCGCAACGAGAGCCGGGCGCTGCGCGCGAGTGTCGGCAGTGCCGACTGCGCTCGCCAGTCCCGACACCGTCGGGGTCTCGAAGATCGTGCGGACACCGATCGAGGTACCGAACTCGGCGTTGACGCGAGCGATCACCCGCGTTGCGCTGAGCGAGTCACCACCGAGCTCGAAGAATCCGTCGTCGGCACCGACTCGATCCACCTCGAGGATCTCGGCGAAGACCGCCGCGACCGTCAGCTCGGCCGGCGTGCTCGGCTCTCGGTACGAGGTGGCCGAGCCGAACTCCGGTACGGGCAGTGCGGCGCGATCGAGCTTGCCCACCGGAGTGAGAGGAATCGACTCGACCACGACGATGGCGCTGGGCACCATGTGCGACGGCAGCGCGGCGGCAAGATGGTCACGCAGAACCGCAGTGTCGAAGGTGTCGACCGCGTGTGCCGGGTTGTCCCCCGTCAGGCGCACGTACGCCACGAGAACAGTGGCACCGGACGGCCCGGGAGTTCCGAAGGTGGCTGCGAAATCCACCGCGGGATGTGCCGAGAGCGCGGCGTCGATCTCGCCGAGTTCGATGCGGAAGCCGCGGACCTTGACCTGCGAGTCGCTGCGACCGACATATTCGATGGCCAGATCCGGCGACCAGCGCACCACATCTCCGGTGCGGTACATGCGGGCACCGGGAGCACCGAACGGGTCGGCGACGAATCGTTCGGCCGTCAGCCCCATCCGATCGTGGTAGCCGCGGGCCAGGCCGACGCCTGCGAGATAGAGCTCACCCGCGACCCCGACGGGAACCGGCTGCAGTCGCGAGTCGAGAACCACCTCGTACACACCCCGCACCGGCCCACCGATCGACACCGGCTCGCCGGCGACCATCGGTGCACTGATGTTGGACATGATCGTGGCCTCGGTCGGTCCGTACCCGTTGAACAGGTTGCGACCGGGAGCCCACTTGGTGACCAACTCGGACGGAACGGCCTCGCCGCCGACCACGACATCGGCGAACGTGTCGAGACCGGCCGGATCGACCGAGGCGAGGGCGGACGGGGTGATGAAGCCGTGAGTGACCGATTCCTCGGCCAGCAACGACGCCAGCTCGGCTCCGCCGTACACCGTGGGTGGAACGATCACCATCGTGGCACCGACGCCGAACGCGAGCAGGTACTCGAGTACGGACGCGTCGAAGCTGGGTGACGAAACATGAAGCGTGCGTGAGTCCTTCGTGACTCGATAGCGCTCGCGCTGCTCGGTCGCGAAGTTGTCGAGGCCGGAGTGGGTGACCACGACCCCCTTCGGTACACCCGTCGAACCCGACGTGTAGATCGTGTACGCCGCACTCGACAGGGTGACGCGACCACGGCGTTCGTCGTCGGCGACGGGCTCGTCGCTCACCGCGTTCGGACCGTCGGTGGCGAGGTCGTCCAGGACGATCCACGGCACGGTCGACGGCAGGTCGTCGAGGTGAGTGCGGGTGGTGACACCGAAGGTTGCTCCGGAGTCGGCCAGCATGTGCTCGATGCGATCGGCCGGGTAGTTCGGATCGACCGGTACGAAGGCGGCACCGGACTTCGCGACGGCCCAGACGGTCAACACCGACTCGATGGATCGTGCGATCCCGAGAGCGACGAACGTCTCGGTGCGGACACCGCGGCCGATCAGAATGCGAGCGAGCCGGTTCGACTGTCGATCCAGCTCTCGGTACGTCAACTCGCCGTCGACGCTGCGCACCGCGATGGCGTCCGGGTCGACGGCAGCTGCGTCTGAGAAGATCTCCGGTAGCAGCCGAGTCGATCGGCCTTCGAGGCCGAATACCGGAGCCAGAGAAGCGAATTCGGTGTCGGCCAGCAATCGCAGCCGAGCCAGTGGCTGCTGCTCGTCGGCCAGCACTGCGTCGAGCACCCGCTCGACCCGATCGACGATGGCGTGCACGTCTTGGAGCTCGAAGAGTTCGGGCAGGTACTTGGCCTTGAGGTTCAGGCGCTCGTCGACCGAAGACACCAGTGTCAGCGGATAGTGCGCCGCGTCGGTGCCGAGGATGTCCGTCACCTGCATACCTGCGAAATCCGTTGCAGCAGAGGCTCCGGCGCGATCGACCGGGTAGGACTCGAACACCGTCAGCGTGTCGAATGCGACGCCGGCTCCGGCCGCGCGCTGGATGTCGGTCAGACCGAGGTAATGGTGATCGAGCAGCGCTGCCTGTTCGGCCTGCACACGATCGACCAGAGCGCCGAGTGTCTCGGCCCGATCGAGCGTGACCCGAACGGGAAGCGTGTTGATGAAGAGCCCGATCATGCCTTCGATGCCCGGAACCTCGGGCGGACGACCCGACACCGTGGCACCGAAGACGACGTCCTCGCGACCGGTCAGAGTGGCGAGCACGATGCCCCACGCAGTCTGAACGAGTGTGTTCAGAGTGGACCCGCGGCGCGCCGCGAAATCGCGCAACGCCGCTGTGGTCTCGATCGACAACGACCGCTCGGTCTCGCTCGAGACAGTGGACAACTGACGACCCCGGTCACCGGTGACGAGCAGTGTCGGCTCCTCGACGCCGGCCATCGCACTGACCCACTGCGCGGTGGAGATGGCGACGTCGCGTTGCCGCATCCACGCGAGGTAGTCCCGATACGCGGGAACTCGCGGCAGCATCGAATCGTCGGACTCGGTGACGTAGAGGGTGATCAGTTCCTTGACCACCAGCGGCGTCGACCAGCCGTCGAGCAGGATGTGGTGATTGGTCAGCAGCAGTCGCCAGTGATCGTCGGCGAGGGTGATCAGCGTGAACCGAAGCAGCGGTGCCGAGTCCATCTCGAATCGCACGCCGCGATCGGCCTCGAGTACGGCTTCCAGTGCTGCCTCGACATCGGCTTCACCGCGGAGATCGACCTCGGACCACGGCACCGTGACCGAACTCTGCACGATCTGCAGAGATTCGCCGGTGCTGTTGTGCACGAACGCTGCTCGCAAGTTCGGATGACGAGAGACGAGCTTGTTCACGGCGGAATGCATCCGCTCGGCATCGACGACGCCGCGCAGCTCCAGACCGAGCTGCACCATGTAGGCGTCGACTCCAGCACTGTCGCTGCCGACCTCGCCTGCGAGACGGGCGTGGAAGAGCAGTCCGGCCTGCAGCGGCGACATCGACCACACATCGTCGAGATCGGGGAACTGCTTCTCGAGCACCTCGATGGAGCGCTGATCGATGTCCACCAGCTCGAGGTCGGACGGGGTGAAGCCGCCCGCACCCTCGGTCGAGGCGTGCTCGGTGATCGCGGTCAGTGCCTGCGTCCACAGTTCGATCAACCGATCGACCTCGTCCGCATCCAGGATGCCGGCCGGGAACGCGAAGGTGGCGTCGAGCTGGGGCCCGTCGGGTGTCGAGGTGGTGACGGCGTTGATGTCCAGCGCGGCCGGTACCGGCATGTCCGGGTTCTGTGCGTCGCCCAGTTCGGCGTCGGCCACAGGAATCCAGCCCAAGTCTTCCATGCCCTCGGACGATCCGGTCGAGAAGCGCCCGAGGTAGTTGAAGCTGACCTGCGGAGCGGCGTAACCGGACAGTGCCTCGGTCCCGTCGGAGTCCAGGTACCGCAGCATGCCGTAGCCGATTCCGTGATCGGGGATCTCGAGCAGCTGTTCCTTCACGGCCTTGATCAAGGCTCCGGCGGAGTCGCCACCGGACAACGCGTCGGCGATGTCCAGGGAGCCGAGGTCGAGTCGAACCGGGAAGATCGTGGTGAACCAGCCGACGGTCCTGCCGAGATCGGCTCCGGGCACCACGGCGTCTTCACGGCCATGGCCTTCGAGTGTGATCAACGCACTGCGGACAGTGGCTCCCCGTTCGCGACGCCACGCCGTCAGTGCCAATGCCAGCCCGGCCAGGAGACCGTCGTTGACGCTGCCGCGGAAGGCATTCGGCACCGCTGTCAGCAGTCGCTCGGTCACCTGGACCGGAAGCGATGTGCGGATGCGCTGGACGGTCGCGTCGACATCGACGCGCTTGTCCAGTGGTCGCGAACCGATCGTCGGATCGTCGCCGCTCAGAATGCGCTGCCACAGGCCGATTTCGTCGGCGCGGCTCGGGGTGACCTCGGTCAAACCGGTGGACCACCGTCGCATCGATGTGCCGATCGGTGCCAGCGCAGGCGTGTCGCCCGCGACTATCTGGCTCCAGGCCGTCGCCAGATCCGGGACGAGGATGCGCCACGACACGCCGTCGATCACGAGGTGATGTGCGACGACGAGCAGTCGGCCGGACCCGTTCGGGGCCTGGAACCACACCATCTGCACCATGACCCCGTCGGCGGGGACCAGTCGATCTGCTGCAGCGTCGAGTTCCGTTGCAGCACGGGAGGAGAATTCGGGACCGTCCACGGAATCGACCGAGACCGCGTGGATCACCGACGCGGCGGACACAGTGCCGATCGGAGCTACTTCCTCGTGCCAGATTCCGTCCGCATCCTGGAACAGTCGCGATCGCAGCATGTCGTGACGATCGAGCACGGCCTGCACGGTGCGCTCGAGCGTGACGCTCTCGATGCCGACCGGGAGCTGAAGCAGTGCTGTCTGGGTGTAGCGCCCGAAGTCGGTGCTGCGCTCCAACATCCAACGCACGACCGGAGTGAGGGGCAGCGGGCCGACTCCCCCACCGTCGAGTTCTTCCAGTACGACGACGTCGCCTCCGAGGACCACGACCTCGGCCAATGCCGCGACGGTCTTGCGCTCGAAGATGTCGCGCGGAGCCAGAACCAGACCGGCCGCCTTGGCGCGTGAGACCAGCTGGATGGACATGATGCTGTCGCCGCCGAGCGCGAAGAACGAGTCGTCGACGCCGACGGTGTCGAGGCCGAGGACATCGGCGAACAATCCGGCGAGAATGGACTCGACTTCGGTTGCCGGCAAACGGCTCTCGGTGACATTGGCGGAGAAGTCCGGAGCCGGCAATGCCCGGCGGTCGAGCTTTCCGTTGGCGGTGAGCGGCAGCTCGTCCAGCACGATCAAAGCGGCCGGAACCATGTACGACGTCAGTGAGTGTCCGACGAATTCGAGAACGGCGGAGTGGTCGAGTGTTCGGCCCGCCTCGGCGACGACGTATCCGATCAGTCGATCGCCGAATCCGTCGTCTCGAACCGAGACCACGGACGCCGCGACGCCGTCGAATGCCAACAGCGCGCTTTCGATCTCGCCGAGTTCGATGCGGAAGCCGTGCAGCTGCACCTGCATGTCGCTGCGGCCCAGGTACTCGAGCGCGCCGTCACGATTCCACCGTGCGGTGTCGCCGGTGCGGTACATCCGGGCACCGGCTTCTCCGGCCGGATCTGCCACGAAACGGGTGGCCGACAGGCCGGCCCGGCCCAGGTATCCGCGAGAGAGCTGTGCCCCGGAGACGTACATTTCACCGGTGACGCCGGGTGGTACCGGATTGAGACGCGTGTCGAGAACGGCGACGCGCAGTGCGGGGATGGCCTGACCGATGACGCTGGCCGAGGCCGATGCCGCGAACTGCTCGGTCAAGGCCAGGTGGCTCACGTGGACTGTCGTCTCGGTGATGCCGTACATGTTCACCAGAGTCGGGGCGGACTCGTCGTGCCGGGCGTACCAGCGAGCCAACTGCCCGAGATCGAGTGCCTCGCCGCCGAAGATCACGTAGCGCAGCGAGAGATCGGAGTCCGTGGTGCCGGCGAGGTTCCCGGTGGCCACACGATCGGCTTCCGCGAACTGGTAGAACGCCGTCGGTGTCTGGTTGAGTACCGTGACCCGCTCGCGAACCAGCAACTCGCGGAACAGCTCCGGAGAGCGTGCCGTGTAGTAGTCGACGACCACGAGCGTTCCACCGTGCAGCAGCGGTCCCCACAGCTCCCACACCGAGAAATCGAACGCGTACGAGTGGAACATCGTCCAGACGTCACGATCGTCGAAATCGAAGAGACCAGCGGTGTTCTCGAACAGTGTCGCCACGTTGCGGTGCGCGATCTGCACGCCCTTGGGGCGACCAGTGCTGCCCGAGGTGTAGATGACGTACGCGATGGAATCGGCGCTGGTGCCACCCGAACGGTCCGCGTCGGTCAGCGGGGCACCCGACATGCCGGCCAGCTCCGCGATCAGCTCGGGCGAATCGATCTCGAGGACATCGAGATCCGAGGCGGGCACCGCCGCGCTGTCGGCAACAGTGGAGATCACGCAGACGGGCGAAGCGTCTTCGAGCATGAACGCCAGCCGGTCCGCTGGGTAGGACACGTCGATCGGAAGGTAGCCGCCACCGGACTTGATCACCGCGAGCAGCGCGACGATCAGCTCCTCGTTGCGAGGCATCGCGACCGCTACCAGCGATTCCGACGTCACACCGCGCTGTACGAGAAGCCGTGCGAGGCGGCTGGAGCGGTCGTCGAGCTCGGCGTAGGTCAGCGTGTGATCTCCGAAGACGACGGCGCGCGAATCGGGGAATCGCGCTGCGGCAGCAGCGAATCGATCGGCCAGCGTCGCATCGGATGCCACCCGGCCAGGGTGGTTCCAGTCATGCGTCATGGCGTCGAGCTCACCCGGCAGGAGCAGATCGATATCGCCGACTGCGCGCTCGGGATCGCTCGTCACGGAGGCGAGCACGGCACCGAATCGTGCCGAGAACTCCTCGACGGACGTTTCCTCGAACAAGTCGGTCGCGTAGGTGATCGCGGCGGTCATCCCGGCCGGTGCACCGGCCTCGTCGAACTCCTCGGCGACGGTCAGTTGCAGGTCGAACTTCGCGATGTGAGCATCGATGTCGACGGCCTCGACCGTGAGGTCCGGCAGTTCGAGCGTCGCGGACGTGTTGTTCTGGAACTCGAGAAGCACCTGGAACAACGGCGAGCGGTCGGTCGAACGAGCGGGGTCGAGAACGTCGACCAACCGCTCGAACGGCACATCGGTGTTCTCGAACGCCGCGAGATCGGCTGTCCGCGTGGCCCGAAGCAGATCGGTGAACGAAAGCTGCGGTGCCACCTCCGTGCGCAGAACCAGGGTGCCGACGAACATGCCGACCAGATCGTCGAGTGCAGCGTCACCTCGTCCGGCGATCGGCGTTCCGACAGCGATGTCCTCGGTGCCGCTGATGCGCGCCATCAGGATCGACCACGCCGCGTGGACGGCCATGAAGACGGTCGCCTCGTTGGCACGCGCGAGGTCGACCAGCCTGGCATGAGTGGTGCGGTCGATCTCGAACCGAACACTGTTGCCGCGCATGGACTGCCGAGCGGGCCGCGGGTGATCGAGCGGTAGCGGCAGAACATCGGGAAGATCCGCCAGGGCGGTCTTCCAGAAGTCCAACTGCTGCGCGGCGAGGGACGCGGGATCGGACTCGTCGCCGAGGACGGTGCGTTGCCAGAGTGCGAAGTCCGCGTACTGAACGTCGAGCGGTGTCCACTTCGGAGCGCCGGCAGCCGCGCGAGAGCCGTAGGCGACCATGACATCTCGCGCCAGGGGTGCCATGGATGCGCCGTCGGCAGCAATGTGATGGACGACGATCGAGAGCACGAACTCGTCCGGTGCGATCCGGTACAGGACCGCGCGGAACGGTAGATCGGTCGAGACATCGAATCCTGTTGCGGCAGCGGTCGAGATGGCCGCAACGACCTCGGTGGCGTCCAGCTCGACGACGGCGAGTTCGGTTCTCGCCGCCTGCACGTCGAGGATCTTCTGCTCAGGACGATCCCCGCGGGTGGGGAACACCGTGCGCAGCGACTCGTGACGTTCCAGAACGTCCCCGACGGCCGCGCTCATCGCGGCGATGTCGAGTCGACCCGTCAGTCTCACCGCAAGCGGGATGTTGTACGCCGCCGAGGTCACGTCGAACTGATTGATGAACCACATTCGTTGCTGCGCAAGCGACAACGGAATCGAATCCGGTCGCGGCTTCGCCACGAGTGCGGGACGGCGAAGGGTACCGACCGGGTTGCTGAGCACTCGCACCGCAAGTGACTCGACGGTGGGAGCCTCGAACAATGCGCGGACGCTGATCGTGGTGCCGAGGGCGGAGTTGACGCGCGCAGTGAGTCTGGTGGCACTGAGCGAGTCGCCACCCAGATCGAAGAAGCTCGAATCGATTCCGACGCCGTCGATCCCCAGTACCTCGCCGAAGATATCGGCGATGACCTGCTCGGTGTCGTTCCGCGGTGCACGCGAGTCGCCCCCGAGATGGAGATCGGGTGCAGGCAGGGCATTGCGGTCCAACTTGCCTGCCGGTGTCAGCGGAATCGACTCCAGTGCGACGAAGGCCGTCGGGATCATGTGGGTCGGTAGCGAACTCGAGACATGAGTGCGCAGAGCTGCTGCATCGACCTGCTCGCCGGACCTCGGGAGGACGTAGGCAACCAGAATGGTGTTGCCCGTCGGACCGTCGACACCCACGGTGGTGGCGAACTCGACCATCGGATGGTCGGTCAGGACGGCGTCGATCTCGCCCAGTTCGATGCGGAAGCCGCGCACCTTGACCTGGAAATCGCTGCGTCCGACGTACTCGAGCGTTCCAGACTCGGTCCACCGCACCACGTCGCCGGTGCGGTACATCCTGGCACCGCTCTCGCCGAAGGGATTCGCGACGAAACGGTCTGCGGTCAGACCGAATCGGCAATGGTAGCCACGAGCCAGTGCCGGGCCGGCGAGATAGAGCTCACCCACGACCCCGACCGGAACGGGATGCAGTCGTGCGTCGAGGACCACCTCGCTGAAACCGATTGTCGGAGAACCGATGTCGATGGCGGAGTCGACGTCGAGTCGATCACTGATGGACGAGAAGATCGTCGCCTCAGTGGGGCCGTACGCGTTGAACATCCGACGGCCCGGTGCCCAGCGAGCCACGAGCTCGGGCGGACACACGTCGCCACCGGTGGCCACCACGGCCAACTCGGTCAGGCCGTCCGGATCCACCGATGCCAGCGCGGCGGGCGTGACGAACGCGTGCGTGACGTGCTGTGCTGCGAGCAGTTCGGCCAACTCGGTGCCGCCGTAGACGGAGGTCGGCGCGATGACCATGGTCGCGGCACCGGAGAACACCATCAGCAGTTCCAGGATGGAGGCATCGAAGCTCGGGGACGCGAACGCGAGAACCCGAGCGCCCGGGGTCACCTCGAAACGAGTCCGCTCCTCTTCTGCCAGATTGGCCAGCCCGCGGTGGGTGACGGTGACGCCCTTGGGAACACCCGTCGAGCCCGAGGTGTAGATCAGGTAGGCGAGCTGATCGATGTGCATCGGGCGAATTCGGTCGCTGTCGCGAACCGGGGCGGTCGAGTGACCGGCGAGTTCGGTGCGCGTGGCGTCGTGGTCGAGCACGGTCCACCGAGCAGAGCCGAGACCGGAGACAGCGGCCTCGTGCTCCGACAGGGTAAGACCGATCGACGCGTTCGAGTCGACGAGCATGTGTTCGACGCGATCGCGCGGGTAGCTCGGATCGATCGGCAGGAACGCCGCCCCGGTCTTGGCGACTGCCCAGATGCCGAGTACGGATTCGACGGACCGTGGCAGAGCCAGTGCAACGACAGTTTCCGGGCCGGCACCGCGAGCGATCAAAGTTCTTGCGAGAGCAGACGATTGCGCGTCCAGTTCGGCATAGTCCACGGTGCGGCCGTCGCTCCACAGAGCGGTGCCCTGCGGGTCGACTGCGGCAGCGTCGGTGAAGATATCGGGAAGCAGTCGAGTATCCGACGACGCCGGTCCACGAACCGGTGCCAGCCGGCGCAATTCGTCCTCGGACAGCAACGAGAGCGATCCGACGCGTCGACCGGTGTCGGTTGCGATGGCCTCGAGAACACGCACGATTCTGTCGACCGTCGCCGCAACGACGCTGTGCTCGAACAACTCCGGCAGGTACTTCGCCTCGATGTGCAGCCGGTCGTCGACCATGGCGACCAAGGTCAGAGGATACTGCGCGGTGTCGCTTCCGTCGTGCACGTCGTGCACCTGCATGCCGGCAAGGTCGGTCTCCGCCGACAATCCCGCGCGGTCCATCGGGTACGACTCGAACACCGTCAGGGTGTCGAAGGAGACGGCCGGTCCGACTGCTCGCTGAATGTCGGTGAGCCCGAGGTAGTGGTGATCGAGTAGCGCGGCCTGTTCGGACTGCACCCGTTCGAGGTACTCACCGAGTGTCTCCGACGGATCGAGCACGATCCGCACCGGCAGAGTGTTGATGAACAAACCGACCATCGACTCGATGTCGGAGACCTCCGGCGGGCGTCCGGACACGGTGGCACCGAACACGACGTCGGAGCGTCCGGTCAGAGTGCCGAGAACCAGCGCCCAGGACGCCTGGACCATGGAGTTGATCGTCACGCCACGGGCGCGAGCGACGCTGCGCAAGCGGTTCGTCTGCTCCACATCGAGTGAGACCAACGAACGGCCGGCCAACGTCGATTCCTGGCGTCGGCTCTCGACCGGCGTCAACAGCGTCGGCTCGGACAAACCGGCGAGAGCGTTCGTCCACGCTTCGAGTGCCGACGAGCGATCACGCTTGGCCAGCCACGACAGGTAGTCGCGGTAGGCAGGAACTCGTGGGAGCACGGTCTCGTCACCGTCGACCACGTAGAGCGTCAGCAGGTCCTTGAGCAACAGCGGCGTGGACCAGCCGTCGAGCAGGATGTGGTGGTTGGTCATCACCAGGCGCCACTCGCCCGGTGCCACGGTGATGAGCATGAAGCGCAACAGAGGTGCCTGTGCCATGTTGAACCGAGTGGCACGGTCCTCGTGTTCGATGCGATCGAGCTCGACGGCTCGATCCTCCGGATCCAGTCCGGTCAGGTCGATCGACGACCAGGGGGCATCCACGTCGTGGTGGACGATCTGAATCGACTCGCCGTCGCTGTTGTGCACGAAAGCGGTCCGCAGGTTCGCGTGTCGACGCAGCAGCCCCCGAGCAGCACGCCGGAACCGCGCCTCGTCGACGCTTCCGCGCAACTCCAGCACCAGTTGGACGATGTAGGCGTCGACGGACTGATCCGACAGCTCGGCGTGAAAGAGCAATCCGGCCTGCAGCGGCGTCATGGACCAGATGTCGTCCAGCGTGGGATAGACCCGTTCGAGGTCGTCGATGGAACTCTGATCGAGCCGCACCAGATCGAGGTCGGAGGGCGTGAAGCCACCGGCCCCCGGTCGCTGGGCCAGCTGCGTCAGCGCGGTGAGAGCCTGACGCCACAGCTCCGCCAGCTCGGTGACCTCGTCCGCGTCGAGCACGCCGGTGGGGAAAGCGAACGTCGCCTCGAGCCGCGGGCCGGTCGGCGTCGCGGTGGTGACGGCATTGATGTCGAGAACGGCTGCGACCGGAAGATCCTCGTCCTGCGAATCGCCGACACCGGAGTCGTCGACCGGCAGCCAGCCGTGTCCGCGAAGTTCGTCGGGAACGTCGGTGCTGTAGCGCCCGAGATAGTTGAAACTGATCTGGGGAGCCGGGAAGTCACGCAGTGCAGCGGCACCGTCCTCGTCCAGGTAGCGGAGCATGCCGTAGCCGATACCGTGGTCCGGAACGGCCAGCAGCTGCTCCTTGACCGACTTGATCAGACGCGCTGCGTCGACGCCGCCTGCGAGTGCGTCGTCCAGATCCAGATCGGCGAGGGTCAGCCTGAGCGGGTAGAGCGTGGTGAACCAACCGACGGTCCGGCCGAGATCTGCACCGGGCACCACGTGGTCCTCGCGGCCGTGACCCTCGAGCGAGATGAGAGCGTCGTCGACGACCACTCCCCGACCACGTCGCCACACCGCCGTGGCGAGGGCGAGAGCCGCGAGCAGGCCGTCGTTGACGCTGCCGTGGAACGCGTCGGGCAGTGCCGTCAGTAGCCCCTCGGTGACGTCGGTGGACAGCGTCAACTCGACCTTGTCCACTGTTCGGTACACGTCGATCTCGCGATCGAGTGCTCGTGATCCGATGAGTAGATCCGGTTGTGCCAGAACGTCGCGCCAGATCGCCAGTTCGTCTCCGCGGGTGGCGGTGACCTCACGCAAACCGTGCGACCAACGACGCATGGAGGTGCCGACCGGAGCCAGCTCGGGGGTGCTTCCGCCGATGATCTGGGCCCACGCCGACGCGAGGTCGGGAACCAGGATTCTCCAGGACACGCCGTCGACGACCAGATGGTGGGCGACGACGAGCAGACGGCTCCCCCCGGAGCCGGCGTCGAACCACACCATCTGGATCATGACACCGGCATCGGGTGCCAGCCGGCCGACTGCTGCTTCTGCCTCGGCGTTTGCTTGCTCCGAGAACTCCTGTCCCCGAACGGTTGTCGAGGTCACGCGGTGCACGACCGAGTTCGCCGAGACCGATCCGACGGGAAGAACCTCCATCGCGGGGTGCTCACCCCGGTGCAGGACACCGCGAAGCATGTCGTGGTGATCGAGGACCGTCTGGACGGTGGCTTCGAGCACATCGAGTTCGATGTCGACCGGAAGTGTGAGAACCGCCGTCTGCGTGTGCTTGTCGAGAACGTCCGTCCGATCGAGCATCCACGCCACGATCGGAGTCAGAGGTACATCGCCTACGCCGCCGCCGGGCAACTCTTCCAGTACGAGAGGTGCGGTGCCGTCCGAGGACGCGACCACCTCGGCGAGCGCCGCAACCGTCTTGTGCTCGAAGACATCTCGTGGCGACAGAGACAGTCCGGCCGCCTTGGCGCGCGAGACCAACTGAATCGACATGATGCTGTCGCCGCCGAGGGCGAAGAACGAATCGTCGACACCGACACGGTCCAGTCGAAGCACCTCGGCGAACAAACCGGCCAACGTCTTCTCGACCGCATTGTCCGCGTCGCGACCGGACGTGACCTGAGCGGACCAATCGGGTTCGGGGAGTGCGGTGCGGTCGAGTTTGCCTGCCGGAGTCAGAGGAATGGACTCCAACATCACGAACGCAGAGGGCACCATGTGCGCAGGCAGCACCGAACCGGCATGCTCACGCAACGCATCGACCTCGAGGACCGTACCGGCCACCGGCAACACATACGAGACCAACACCGTTGCCCCGGCAGCAGACTCACGTCCGATGGTGACCACGAAATCGACACCCGACACCGCAGCCAACACCGAATCGATCTCACCCAACTCGATCCGGAAACCACGCACCTTCACCTGAAAATCGCTACGCCCCACATACTCCAACGCACCCGAGGCATTCCACCGCACCACATCACCGGTGCGATACATCCGCGAACCCGCACCACCGAACGGATCGGCCACGAACCGCTCCGCCGTCAAACCCAACCGCGCGTGATACCCACGAGCCAACGCCGGACCCGCCAGATACAACTCACCCACCACACCCACGGGCACCGGATTCAACCGCGAATCCAACACCACCTCCGCGAAACCGATCGTCGGCGAACCGATATCGACCGACTCCCCCACCACCAACGCCGACGAGATCGACGAAAAAATCGTCGCCTCCGTCGGACCGTACGCATTGAACATCCGCCGACCCGGCGCCCACCGCGCCACCAACTCCGGCGCACACACATCACCACCGGTCACCACCACCTCGACCGACTCCAACCCCACCGGATCCACCGACGCCAACGCCGCAGGCGTGACGAACGCATGCGACACCCGCTCCTCGGCCAGCAACGACGCCAACTCCACCCCACCGAACACCAACGGCGGAGCAATCACCATCGTCGCCCCACCCGAGAACGCCAACACGAACTCGAGAATCGACGCATCGAAACTCGGCGACGCGAACGCCAACACCCGCGACGACGGACCCACACCGAACCGAACCCGCTCCTCGGCAGCCAAGTTCCCCACACCACGATGAGTGACCACCACACCCTTGGGCACACCCGTCGACCCCGACGTGTAAATCAGATACGCCGCATCATCGAGCCGCAACACACCCGAACGCTCCACATCCAACACCGGAGCAGACGACCGAAACGCCAGATCCGCCACCACATCCGGATCATCGAGCACCACCCACGACACCCCACCCACACCCGAGAGCGCACCCACATCCGCACCCAACGTCACACCCACCACAGCACCCGAATCGACCAACATGTGCTCGATCCGATCCACCGGATAATTCGGATCCACCGGCAAGAACGCACCACCGGCCTTCGCCACCGCCCACACCGCCACCACAGACTCCACCGACCGCGACAACGCCAACGCCACGAACGACCCCGGACCCACCCCACACGACATCAACATCCGCGCCAACCGCGACGACGCCGCATCCAACTCACCATACGAAACAGACCGCGACCCCGACACCACCGCAACACCACCGACACCAGCAACACCCACCGCACCAGCCAACAACTCCGGCAACACCACACCCACCACAGACCGCGGACCACGAACCGGAGCCAACGAGTCGTACTCGTTGGCAGACAGAATCTCGATGTCACCGACTCGGATGGACGGCGTTGCCGTCACGGCGTCGAGGATCCGTACGAGGCGATCGGCGAGAACCCGGACGGTGTCTGCATCGAACAGTTCTGTGGCGTAGCGGAATCCGGCTTCCATGCCGACCGGTGCGCCGGAACTGTCGAATTCTTCCGAGACCGTCAACTGCAGGTCGAAGTTGGAAATGTCGTTGGGTAGCTCGATGCTCTCGATCGACAGTCCGGGCAACGTCACCGTCGGTCGGTCGGTCTGTTGGAACTCCAGCATCACCTGGAACAACGGCGCATGGGCAGTCGACCTCGCGGGATCGACCGCATCGACCACTCGCTCGAACGGGACATCCGAATGAGTGAACGCGGCGAGGTCGACCGAGCGAACCTCCGAGAGCAGGTCCTCGAACCGTGTCGAGCCGGGCACCTGGGTGCGCAGAACGAGGGTGTTGACGAACATGCCGACGAGCTCGTCGAGTGCGGCGTCTCCTCGGCCCGAGATCGGCGTGCCGACCGAGATGTCCTCGGTGCCCGAGAGTCGGGCCAGAAGGACGGCCAGAGCCGCGTGCACGATCATGAACGCGCTGGAATTGTGCTCGGCGGCAACAGCAGCAAGACGAGCATGGATTGCGGCGTCGATCTCGAAGGAGACGCTGTCGCCACGCAGGGATGCGACCGCGGGACGCGGGCGATCGGTCGGCAACGCCAGGACCTCGGGGCTGCCGGACAGTGTGTCGACCCAGTAGGCGAGCTGCTTGGCCATCATCGACTCGGGATCGGACTCCGCACCGAGGAACCGGCGCTGCCACAGCGCGTAATCGGCGTACTGCACCGGCAACGGTTCCTGGCTCGGTGCGTGTCCTGCGGCGCGGGCGCTGTAGGACACCATCAAGTCACGGGCCAGCGGAGCGCTGGAGAACCCGTCGGAGGAGATGTGGTGCACCACCATCACGAGCACGTGCTCGTTCTCGCGTACCCGAACCAGTCGTACCCGCAGCGGAACATCCGCCACGACGTCGAAACCCGAGCCGGCGACGTCGGCGATCAACTCGAGGACGTGACGCTCGTCGTTCGCGTGAATCGGAGTCAGATCCGGCAGTGCCGATGCCACGTCGAGGATGGACTGCGCGGGAACGTCGTCGGTCAGCGGGAACATCGTGCGCAGCGACTCGTGCCGGCTCAACACGTCACCGATGGCCGAGTGCATCGCGTCGACATCGAGCACACCACTCAGGCGCATGGCGAATGCCACGTTGTAGGCAGCCGACTCGGTGTCGTACTGATTGATGAACCACATTCGCTGCTGCGCGAGCGACAGCGGCACCACATCCGGGCGCTCCTGCGGGACCAGTCGAGGGGCAGCCGCAGCGTCGTGCTCGCCGATGTCGATGCCTGCAGACAACGCTCGCACCGTGGGGGCGTCGAACAGATCCCTGATGCCGATGTCCGTTCCGAGGGCCGCGTTGACGCGCGCGACCAAACGCATCGCGATCAGCGAGTTGCCACCGATCTCGAAGAAACTCGACGTGACACTGACCTGAGCGATACCGAGTAGATCACCGAAGACACCGGCGACGATCTCTTCTACCGGGTTCTCCGGGCCGAAGAACTCCGACGCGGCGACGGTGAATTCCGGCGCAGGCAATGCCTTGCGATCGAGTTTGCCGCTGGCGTTGACCGGCAGCGAGTCCAGTACGACCACGTGTGAGGGCACCATGTACCCCGGCAGGCGGCGCGAGGCCTCGGCCGTCAGCTGTGCGGGGTCGACGGCGGAGCCGGGTGCACCGACCACGTAGGCCACGAGGGTCTCACCGGTGTTCGGGTCCTTGTGCACCAACGCGACCGCCTGTGCGACCGACTCGGATCGAAGGAGAACCGATTCGATCTCGGGTAGTTCGATGCGCAGGCCGCGCAGCTTGACCTGGAAGTCCGTTCGGCCGATGTACTCGAGTTCGCCGTCGGCGCGCCAGCGCACCAGATCGCCTGTGCGATAGAGCCTCTCGCCGGGCTCGCCGAACGGATCCGCGACGAAGCGATCCGCTGTGAGATCGCCGCGACCGACGTACCCACGAGCGAGTTGCACGCCGGCCAGATACAGCTCGCCGGGAGCCCCGATGGGAGCCGGTCGCAACGAGGCGTCGAGCACGTACAAGCGTGTGTTCCACACCGGTGCGCCGATGGGGATCGAGACGGCGTCGTGGCCGGTCACGTGGTAGTAGCTGACGTCGACGGCTGCTTCGGTCGGGCCGTAGAGGTTGTGCAGTTCTGCGTTGGAGAACTGCGCGAACTGTGCCGCGGTGGCAGGCGGAAGTGCCTCGCCACTGCAGAAGACGAGTCGGAGCGAGACACATTCCGCAGCTCGTCCACCTGCCGCGAACACCGCGAGCATGGACGGTACGAAGTGCGCGGTGGTGATGTGCTCGTCCGCGATGATGCGGGACAGGTAGACCGGATCGCGGTGTCCGTCGGGTTCGGCCACGACGAGCTTGGCACCGACCTGCAGGGGCCAGAAGAATTCCCACACCGAGACGTCGAACGTGGCCGGCGTCTTCTGCAGAACGGTGTCCGCAGGCTCGAGGTGATACTCGTGCTGCATCCACAGCAACCGATTCACGATGGCCGAGTGCGTGACAGCAACACCCTTGGGTCGACCGGTCGAACCGGAGGTGTAGATGACATACGCGGTGTTGGAGCCGTGCAGTCTTCCCAGTCGATCCGAATCGGTGACAGAGGTGTGGTCGCGATCGGACACGTCGAGCAGATCGACGGCGAGGACCGGAGTTGCGACCGGGATGTTGATCCAGTCGCGGCTCGTGGTGAGGATGCACACAGGCTGGGCGCTGGAGAGGACGTAGGACGAACGCTCGACCGGATGGTCCGGGTCGATCGGCACATAGGCACCACCGGCCTTGACGATCGCGTACATGCCGACGAGCAGGTCGATCGACCGTCGGATCGCGAGGCCGACGTGCGATTCGGTCGTCACGCCGAGCGAGATGAGATGTCGCGCGAGCTGATTCGCACGTTCGTCCAGTTCGAGATAGGTGATGTGCTCGTCCTCGAACACCAACGCGGTCGAGTACGGGCTGCGCTGCACCTGTCGGTCGAACAGACTGCTGAGCGTCATGTCGACGTCGCCGGCCGGGATGTGCTGGTGGACCGGAGGTTCGATCAGCCGTGCAGTGTCGTTCCACTCGAACAGGACGAGTTCCCGCTCTGCGGCGGACAGGATGTCTATGTCGCCGGTGCGTACGTCCGTCGACGCCCCGATGGTCGACACGATCCGCAGGAAGCGATCGACGAACCTGTCGATGGTTTCGGGATCGAACAGATCTGTGGCGTAGGTGAACGAGGCCGACAGTGCCCCGGACGGATCCACGGGCTCCTGATCCACGCGCAGCTGCAGATCGAATTTGGCTGTGTCGGTGCTGATCTCCTCGAAACCGACGGTGAGATCGGGTAGTTCCAACGTGACAGCTGCATTGTTCTGGAACTCGAGGAGAACCTGGAACAGCGGCGAGTGGTCGGTCGACCTGGCCGGATCGAGTACGTCGACCAGTCGCTCGAACGGGATGTCGGTGTTGTCGAAGGCGGCGAGGTCGGAGCGACGAGTGTCGGCGAGCAGTTCGGCGAAGGTGGCTCGAGGCTCGACCTGCGTTCGCAGCACCAGGGTCCCGACGAACATGCCCACGAGGTCGTCGAGGGCCGCGTCGCCGCGACCCGCGATCGGAGTACCGACAGCGATGTCCTGGGTGCCGCTCAGGCGCGCGAGCAGCAATGCAAGCGCAGAATGGACGACCATGAACAGCGTCGAGTCGTGTTCGGCAGCAACCGAATTCAACCGAGCGGCGACATCGGCGGGAATCGTGAACGGGGTGACGCTGCCACGCATCGACTGCCGGGTGGGCCGCGGGCGATCGAGTGGCATCGGCAGCACGTCCGGCAGGTCTGCCAGAGCCGTCTGCCAGAACTCGATCTGCCGCGACGCCACCGAGGTGGAGTCGCTCTCGTCGCCGAGAACGGCGTGCTGCCACAGTGCGAAGTCCGCGTACTGAACGGTGAGTGGCTCCCACGCCGGAACCGAGCCGGCGGAGCGGGCGCCGTAGGCGACCATCACGTCTCGGGCCAGCGGTGCCATCGAGGCACCGTCGGCCGCAATGTGGTGGACGACGATGGAGAGCACGAAGCTCTCCGGGCCGGTCCGGTACAGCACCGCGCGGAACGGAAGATCGACCGTGACGTCGAATCCTGTTGTCGCAGCTGCACGTACGAGCTCATCGACCGAACCGGCGTCGACGTCGACCACGTCGAGGGGGAGCTTCGATCCGGTGACGTCCTCGACGGGTGCGATGACCTGAATCGGCAGATCGCCCACAGTCGGGAACACCGTGCGGAGCGACTCGTGCCGGGACAGGACGTCGCCGACGGCAGCAGCCATCGCACTCACGTCCAGACGGCCGGTCAGGCGCACGGTGAGCGGGATGTTGTACGCGGGCGAGGACACGTCGAACTGGTTGATGAACCACATCCGCTGCTGCGCGAGAGACAGCGGGATCGAATCGGGGCGGTCGACGGGGACGAGTGCCGGGCGGCGATGCAGCGACGCGCCCTTGGCTTCGGCACGTTCCGCCAGAGTCCGAACCGTCGACGCCTCGAACAGATCCAGTACCTTCAGATCGGTTCCGAGAGCCGAATTGACCCGTGCGATCAAACGCGTGGCCACGAGGGAGTTTCCGCCGAGATCGAAGAAGCTGTCGGTGACACCGACTCGATCGACCTCGAGAACGTCGCAGAACACGGACGCCACCGCGGCCTCGTATTCCGTTTCCGCGGCCTCGAATGCACCCTGTGAACCGAGTTCGGGTTCGGGGAGTGCGGTGCGGTCGAGTTTGCCTGCCGGAGTCAGAGGAATGGACTCCAACATCACGAACGCAGAGGGCACCATGTGCGCAGGCAGCACCGAACCGGCATGCTCACGCAACGCATCGACCTCGAGGACCGTACCGGCCACCGGCAACACATACGAGACCAACACCGTTGCCCCGGCAGCAGACTCACGTCCGATGGTGACCACGAAATCGACACCCGACACCGCAGCCAACACCGAATCGATCTCACCCAACTCGATCCGGAAACCACGCACCTTCACCTGAAAATCGCTACGCCCCACATACTCCAACGCACCCGAGGCATTCCACCGCACCACATCACCGGTGCGATACATCCGCGAACCCGCACCACCGAACGGATCGGCCACGAACCGCTCCGCCGTCAAACCCAACCGCGCGTGATACCCACGAGCCAACGCCGGACCCGCCAGATACAACTCACCCACCACACCCACGGGCACCGGATTCAACCGCGAATCCAACACCACCTCCGCGAAACCGATCGTCGGCGAACCGATATCGACCGACTCCCCCACCACCAACGCCGACGAGATCGACGAAAAAATCGTCGCCTCCGTCGGACCGTACGCATTGAACATCCGCCGACCCGGCGCCCACCGCGCCACCAACTCCGGCGCACACACATCACCACCGGTCACCACCACCTCGACCGACTCCAACCCCACCGGATCCACCGACGCCAACGCCGCAGGCGTGACGAACGCATGCGACACCCGCTCCTCGGCCAGCAACGACGCCAACTCCACCCCACCGAACACCAACGGCGGAGCAATCACCATCGTCGCCCCACCCGAGAACGCCAACACGAACTCGAGAATCGACGCATCGAAACTCGGCGACGCGAACGCCAACACCCGCGACGACGGACCCACACCGAACCGAACCCGCTCCTCGGCAGCCAAGTTCCCCACACCACGATGAGTGACCACCACACCCTTGGGCACACCCGTCGACCCCGACGTGTAAATCAGATACGCCGCATCATCGAGCCGCAACACACCCGAACGCTCCACATCCAACACCGGAGCAGACGACCGAAACGCCAGATCCGCCACCACATCCGGATCATCGAGCACCACCCACGACACCCCACCCACACCCGAGAGCGCACCCACATCCGCACCCAACGTCACACCCACCACAGCACCCGAATCGACCAACATGTGCTCGATCCGATCCACCGGATAATTCGGATCCACCGGCAAGAACGCACCACCGGCCTTCGCCACCGCCCACACCGCCACCACAGACTCCACCGACCGCGACAACGCCAACGCCACGAACGACCCCGGACCCACCCCACACGACATCAACATCCGCGCCAACCGCGACGACGCCGCATCCAACTCACCATACGAAACAGACCGCGACCCCGACACCACCGCAACACCACCGACACCAGCAACACCCACCGCACCAGCCAACAACTCCGGCAACACCACACCCACCACAGACCGCGGACCACGAACCGGAGCCAGGCGCGCGCGCTCGGCGGTGGACAGCAGATCCACATCGCCTATCGGCAGATCGGGCTCGTTGGTCGATGTGTCGAGAACGCGGACGAGGCGACGGGCGAGTTGAGCCGTGCTCGCGGCATCGAACAGTTCTGTGGCGTAATCGAAAACGACGGTGACAGAATCGGACTCGTCGACGGTGACGACCAGATCCATGCCGACTCCGTCACGCGGTAGTGCGGACGGACCGAACCGGAGCGCAACCTGAGCGAGGGGGCTGTGCGATTCCGTTCGAGGCAGATTCAAGGCCTGAACGACGTCGTCGAACGACGTGTCACCGTGTGCCATCGCCGCATCGAAGTCGGCTGCGGACGCATCGACGAATTCGGTGAACGACTGCCGAACGTCGGGTCGGCTTCGTAGCGCGACGGTGTTTCCGTGACCCGCGGGTACGGCTATCACCAGGTCGTCGGTGTTCGCCAGTCGCGAAAGCAGCACGGCGAGAGCAGATTCGAGAACCACGAACGGCGTCGTGGACCGTTCTGCCGCCAATCGAGTCACTCCGGACCACGTTTCGGATCCGATCGTAACCTCGTGGGATGCGCGAACGTGTCCGATGTGCGAGGCGCGCGAGCGGTCGGTCGGAAGATCGAGGAGATCGGGGGCGTCGGCGAGCCGTTCGGTCCAGTAGGCGAGCTGGGCTGCCGCGCGCCGCCGGCGCTGGCCCTCGCGTGCGCTGACCGGATGGACGTCCAGAACAGCGGTCTCGGGCCCGGCCGCGATGAAGGCTTCCACCATGTCGACGAAGCTCGAGTGGTGCGCGGTGAGGTCGTCGTCGTCGTACCGGTTGGGGTTGGCCCTGAAATCGACGAACGTCCGGGCCGGAGATCCGCTTTGATAGACGTTGACCAGGAGGTCCTCGACCGGACCCGAGGTCACGATGTTGAACTCGCCGACGATCGACCCGAGTTCGATCTGCTGATGGAACAGCATCATGTTGACCATCGGGCCGGACAGCTGCTTGTCACTACCCGAGGCCGCCAGCTCGCGCCGAATGTCCTCGATGCTGAAGCGCTGGTGCCGCAGCGCTCCCATCAGTTCGAGCTGCACCTGCTGAACCAGCTCGCCGACGGTCGCGTCCTGGGGCACGTGGATCGAAATGGGGGCGACGTTGACGAGCATTCCACCGGATCGGCGAAGCAGTGCGGTGGTGCGCGCGGACACCGGGATGTTGACCGAGACGTCTTCTCGCCCGGTCATTCGCGAGAGGTAGCAGCCGAAAGCGGCGATGAACACCGCAGCCGCGGTTCCACCCTTGGTCGCGTCGGACGCCTCGAGCTCGGCGACGACGTCCTCGGGGAGAGCGACGCTGCGCAACTTGCTGGCAGCGATCGTGCGACCGGTCGTGTTGGACAGAGAAGCTCCGTCCTGGATGTCCGCGGCGCGAGCAGTCCAGTACGCCTTGTCGGACTCGAAGCGCGACGACGTCCGGTAGTCCTGATCGAGCTCGTAGAGTCGGCGAAGCTCGGCCGCCTTGTTGGGAGCAGGCTCGACGTGTTCGACGGCCGCCGTGTACAGCGCGGCGGTTCGGTTGACGAGAGTCATGGCACCGTAGCCGTCGAGTGCTACGTGGTGAATCTTGCTGTACCAGAGGTTGCGATCGTCCTCGACCTGAATGATCCAACTGTCGACGAGAGGGTCGTGTTCCATGTCGACGGGCTTGACGTAGTTCTCGTCGATCCACCTCAGCGCCGACGCCATCGGGTCCTCGGCATCACGCAGATCGAGGTAGTGCACCGACTGGTCGATGGAGTGGTCGACCAGCTGTACGGGTTCGCCGTCCACCTCGGCCAGTCGGAGATATGCGGACTGGAACTCGTGTCCGGCCTGAGCCGAGGCCTCTTGCAGAACGCCGATGTCGAGGTTGCCGCGAAGGTCGACATATTGTGCGATACAGACCGGGACGTCAGGGGCAAGCTGCTGAGCGAACCACATGCCACGCTGAGCGGACGACAGCGGGAAACCGTTCTCGAAGCCGGGGCCGGTCGGGGGCGTCTGAGATCCACCGGAAATTGCTGCGCGCATTCACTTGCCCTTCGACGGCACGGTCACGATGGCCGACATCGGGTCGGTGGACCCGGAGACCTCGGTTCGGTTCGGACTGTCGAGCCGCGGCGGCCTGTGCGCGCGATTGAGCAATTCTGGCTTCCGTTCTGGTCTGCGTTCGTGTCGATTCACACACGTTCGGTGGTGATATGCCGTCGTATCGATTCGTCGCGCACGGCCCACTGGATTGAAACAGGGAAAGGGTACGGTTCTACCGAGGAGAACCAACCTCGAGTTCGCAAACCGAGTGCGTGGTGACCCTCGAATTCGACGTCCTGTCCGACATGAACTCCCCTCCCCACCAGGCGTACGACACGTTCGACCACGTCGGCGTTCGTGCTGCACTCACATACACACACGAGACCGTCGGCCAACCGCCGAAAGCCGACCCGAAATTCCGCGTCGAGCATCCCAGCGGCTTTCAAAGATACAACATCGGCAGGATTCTTTTGTGCAGTAATCATAAGAACCATCGATCGCCGACTCCAGCCTGTTACAGAAGTGACCCCGAGTGCACCCGAACAGGCGCTATTCGGTCGAACGAATGACTGCTCACGCCGCGTCGCACAGCATTGTCCGACCCGTATCGGACCTGTCGTTCTGATCGACCCGCCGTTTACCGACTCGACGATTGTTTCAGGAGGCGGAGCGGCGGCGCCCGACCACGAGCGTCGCGCCGAGGGCTGCGACTGCTGCCAGACACAACACCAGTTCCGATCCGAAGCCGAGTCGTGTCGCGACGGTGAGGGATTGTCGCAGTACAACACTGGAAACCAGCACGTCGGGAGTGAAGAGTGGCGAATCCTGCAGAACCTCTCCGTCCGGTGCCACGATCGCGCTCACACCACTCGTCGCGGCCACCACGACAGTTCTTCCGTGCTCGACGGCGCGCACCCTGGACATCGCGAGTTGTTGGTAGGTCATCTCGGTGTCGCCGAAGGTCGCGTTGTTGGTTGGAATTGCGATGAACTCCGCGCCCGATCGGACCGATTCCTCGAGGGCACGGTCGAATGCGACTTCGTAGCAGGTCGCTATTCCGGCTGCTATTCCCCCGGCGCGGACAACTCCGTTTCCGTTACCTGGAACGAAATAACCCGCTCGGTCGGCATATTCCGAGAACAATCGAAAAAAACTTCGGAATGGCAAGTATTCGCCGAACGGTTGAATTATCTTCTTGTCGTGCCGCTCACCGGGCCCGTCCGTACCGTTCCACGCAATCACCGAATTCGTGTTCGTGCCATCGGCATTGACGAGTACGGTCCCGACGAGAATCGGAGCCCCCACAGCCACGGACGCCTGCGTGATGAGAGTTGCAGCGTCGGGATTTCTCAGTGGATCTATGTCGGACGCATTCTCGGGCCACACGACGAGATCCGGGGCAGGTTGCCTGCCTGCCTCGACGTCGGCGGCCAAACTCATCGTTTCACGGACGTGATTGTCCAGTACCGCTCGCCGCTGCGCGTTGAAGTCCAGACCCAGACGCGGAACGCTTCCTTGGACGGCTGCGATCGTCACGGTCCGTTCGTCGCCTTCCGGTGCGTCGTTGCTGTGGAGCGTGGGTAGCAGCGCCACGGCCGCTATGGACGCGACCGTCGTGGCGACGACCGGCCCGAGGAACGAACGCACTCCGTCGCGCCGACTGCCCGCGACCAGCAGCGCGGCCGTTCCGGTTCCGGTCAGTGCCACACCGAAGCTGAGCAACGGTGCACCCCCGATGCTCGCCAAGGGAAGCAGCCAGCCCTCGGGTTGTCCGAACGCCAACCGGCCCCACGGGAAACCGCCGAAGGGAACACTGGACCGAAGCCACTCGGTCAGGCTCCAGGCCAATGCCATCGACACGGGCCACCAGGCACTCCGTGCTGCGACCACACCGAGCATTCCGAACAAGCCGACGAAGACGGACTCGGCGGCGGCGAGCGCCAGCCAGGGCATCGGTCCCACGTAGACACCGATCCACGGGAGCAGTGGAACGAAGAATCCGAGTCCGGCGGCACAGCCGTAGCCGAATCCCGCTTTCAGCGACAACGGACGTCGGCCGCCGAAGCCGGTCAGGACGAGGGCCAGCAGCGCGATCCCGAGCGGTGCCAGAAACCACAGGGTTCGCGGAGGAAAGCTCGCGAATATCAGGGCACCACCGGCAACGGAGAGTGCAGTGGACATCGAAGCTCGTCGTAGTCGCCCCGCCGACGGGGCCCTGGCCCCGATATCCGAGGCGGACTCAGTTCTCATGGATGACCTGCCCGCGATGGACGGTCATCGAGCACTGTGGGCTCGTGGACGACGGGTCGAGACCGGGCAACGGAGATACCCCCGCACGGGGGTCCGTCGACCAGCGTTGCACGCTGTCCTTGGGTGCTCGCACGACGAGTTCGTCGACCTCCCACACCGCGAAGGACGCGGGAGCTCCCGGCACCAACGTTCCCGCCAGTCCGTCTCGGACTCCGCCCGCACGCCACGCTCCGCGGGTACCGGCCGAGAAAGCGGCCCGAGGCGAGATGGCACTGCCCGGCGTGCGGTGGTTGACCGCAGCTCTGATCGTCGCCCACGGATCGAGTCGGGTGACCGGCGCATCCGAACCGAATGCGAGCGCCACCCCCGCCGATGCCAGGCGCGCGAACGGATGGAGCGCCGACGCACGATCCGCGCCGAGTCGCGCCGAGTACAGCCCGTCCGAACCGCCCCACAGGGCATCGAACATCGGTTGCATGCTGGCTATGACGCCCCACGAGGCCAATTTGTCGGCCTGTTCGGGTGCGACCATCGCCAGATGTTCGAGCCTATGCCCGCACGCGGCGACGGCAGGAGTTCCGAGCTCGGCCACCACCCGCTCGAACGCTGTGACGGCAGCCGACACAGCCGCGTCGCCGATGACGTGGAAACCCGCCTGTATCCCGGCGGTCGTGCACGCCGAGATGTGTTCGGCGATCGCATCGACGTCCTCGTACGGGACACCCGATCCGGAGCCGTCGGCGTAGGGCGACGACAGCCACGCGGTCCGCGACCCCAGCGAGCCGTCGACGAAGATGTCGCCGGCCAGTCCGTGGGCACCGGTGTCGCCGAGCAGCTGCCGCGCCTGCTCGGCCGTCTCGACCAGCTCGCCCCAGTATCCGCGAACCTCCACCCCGTGTTCGGTGGCCATCAGTTCGCGGAAGTCGTCGATACCCGACACGATCGGACCGGCACATTCGTGGACTGCGACGATTCCCTGCGCCGCAGCACTGTCGAGCGCAGCCGTTCGTGCCCGAGCGCGGGTATCGGGCGTGATCATCGACCGCGCTGTCTGCCGCGCGAGGTGATGCGCGGCAGCGGTGAGCGGGGACTGCTCCGAGAAGCCGGTGACGGATTCGATACCGGTCGCGGCGACGCGCAACGGCGTCGAGACGGCGGCCGAATGCGAATCGATGCGAGTGAGATACACCGGACGACCAGGAGCTGCCGCATCGAGGTCGGCTGTGGACGGTGCACGATGTTCGGGCCACCCGGTTTCGTCCCAGCCGTGTCCCCAGATCAGTGCGTCCGAGGACGATGATGCGTGTTCGGCGAGCACCCGTATGCAGTGTTCGAGCGAAGTGCAGCCGGACAGATCGAGTCCGATCAGCGACAGACCCAGATCGGTGACGTGCACGTGAGTGTCGACGAACGCCGGTGCCACGAAGGAGCCCGCCAAGTCGGTGATGCGGACTCCTGGATGGAGCGCTCGCCCGGTGCGGTCCTCACCGATCCAGCTGACGATTCCATCGGTCACGGCCATGGCGGTGGCGTCGGAGGCCATCGGACTGTAGATCCGTCCGCCGCAGAACAATTCGGTGGTCACGAACGACCAGTCTGCCCCTACCGGTGTGGCTTCCGGAAATCCCCGGCTGCGGGATCGAAGCGGTCGGCCTCGATCACCTGTCCCTCGAGTATCGGCGCAGAACCGGATGCATTCGGTGCTCGCGTGCTGTCGTCGAGGATCTCACCGTCGATGACGGTGGGGCGCATGCGCCGGGTGGCGGTAGCGACCTGTGGCAACCAGCGCGCGGCGGCCCACATCACCGCTGGGCGCAGTAGCCACCTGGTCGGCGGGATCAACAGCAGCAACCCGATCACCGTGGTCACCAGGCCGGGCACGAACATCGCGACCGACCCTGCGGCGAAGAGAGCGCCGTCGGCCACGGCACCGCCGGCCGATCGCTCGCCTCGCGATGCCCGCTGCAGACCGTCCAACACACGTCTGCCCTGCGATCGCACGAGGAGTGACCCCACCAGCGATCCACCGATCAGCAGCACGACGGTCCAGAGCACACCGAGCGCGCTTCCTACGGCGACCAGCGCTGCGACCTCGACCACGACATAGAGTACGAACAGAGCGAGCATGACGGTCCTTTCTTCGCTTCACCGGTACAACGCGCGGGGCATCGAAATAGCTCCCGACTTGCCGTGTTTGTCGGCAGATTCTCAGGAACCCGGCCGGACGAGGCCGGTTTCGTACGCCACGACGACGGCCTGGACTCGATCGCGGACGTCCAACTTCGTCAGGATTCGGCCGATGTGAGTCTTGATCGTCGCCTCGGACAGATGCAGGGCGGCCGCAATCTCGGCGTTGGACAAGCCGGTAGCCAAGTGCACCAGCACCTCGCGCTCGCGTCCGGTGAGAGCATCGAGAACGGCGGCATCGGTGGTCGACACGGACTGCTCGACGAACCTCGACAGCAAACGCTTGGTGACCTTCGGCGAGACGACGGCATCGCCTGCGGCGACGCTGCGAATCGCGGAGACCAGGTCCTCGGGTGGAGTGTCCTTGAGCAGGAATCCACTGGCCCCTGCCCGGAGTGCCCCGAGGACGTGTTCGTCGAGATCGAAGGTCGTCATCACCAGAACGTTGGCGTCCGAACCCGATTCGGTGATGCTGCGGGTGGCGGCGACGCCGTCGATGCCGGGCATGCGGACGTCCATCAGCACTACCGCCGGTGCCAGTCTGGCGACGGCCTCGACGGCACCCGCCCCGTCCGAGGCCTCCCCCACCACCTCGATGTCGTCCTGCGCCTCGAGCACCATGTTCAATCCCATGCGCATGAGTTCCTGGTCGTCCACGACGACAACGGTGATCGGCACCGACCCAACCTAGCCCTCACTCGATCGGTAGCGTTGCCCGCACGAGCCAATTGCCGTGCGGCGTCCGCCCGGCGTGCAGGGTGCCTCGAAGCACCGCTACTCGCTCGCGCATTCCGAGAAGTCCGTGTCCACCACCGTCCTCGGACGGTGGTGCGCCGGAGCCGTTGTCGGAGATCTCGACGGTGACCGCATCTTCTCCGCGAACCACCTTGACCACAGCGCGTGGCGCATGACCGGCGTGGCGGAGGACGTTGGTCAGCGATTCCTGCACCAACCGGTGCACTCCCAGGCTGATCGCCGGACTGATGTCGTCCAGGTTTCCGGTCTGTTCGAGCTCGACGTTCAATCCGGCGCGACCCATCATCTCCACGACACGGGCCAGACCGGCGGTGCCGTACTGGGGCATGTCGTCCGAGTCGGGCGAGGTTCGCAGCAACGCGACCGTTCGACGGAGCTCGGCCAATGCCGAACGGCCCGTTGCGGAGATGTTGGCCACGGCCTGCTCGGCGCGATCGGGATTGCGCCTGATGGCGTACGAGGCACCGTCGGCCTGCACCACCATGACACTGACGCTGTGGGCGATGACGTCGTGCAGTTCGCGTGCAATGCGAGTGCGCTCGGTGAGCACGGCCTCTTCGGCGCGTCGGTCCCTGTCGTACTCGGCCACGACGAGCCGGGCCTGAGTCGCTTCGTCGTACGCCCGGCGGGCACCGAGAAATTCCGCCGCAACCCACGACAGGGCGTACATCAGCGCGCTGAACAGCAGTGTCGTGAACACCGGTTGGGCGAACAGAAGCAGGTTCGCGGCGGTGTACACGGCGAGTGCGGCGGCATAGACGCCGCCCTGAACTCGACCGACGTACGCGACCAGCGTGTAGAGCATGATCGGCAGGGCGAGCGCTGCCGGGTGACCGTTGTACGCATCGCCCACCAGGCTGCCCGCTATGTCGGAGCTGAGCGTGGTGACGAGAGTCAGTGCTGCGATCGTGCGGGGCAGACGCCGCCGCCACGCGACGGGAATCGTCAGCACGACCGAGAAGACCAGGAACAACGGCCCGTTCAGACCGTCGACCGAGCTGACGAACACCAGAATGTCGACGACGAACAGCCCGACGGCCAGCAGAGCATCGGCCACGAACGGCTGCCCACGGAGCCACAGACTGAATCGACGCATGTGATTGAGTTTGCCGTATGACTGCCGCCGACTGGGGATTGCTGATGGTCGCGGCCACGGCCGCCGGTTGGGTCGACGCAGTGGTTGGCGGAGGTGGCCTCATCCTGTTGCCGGCGATTCTTCTCGTGGCACCTCAGCTGACGCAGCAGGCAGCGCTGGCGACGAACAAGGCGACTGCAGTGTTCGGTACCGTCGCCGCCGTCGTGACCTTCGCACGGAAGGTTTCGCTGAATTGGGCGGTGCTCGTTCCGGCCGGCGTCCTCGCCGCCGTGACCTCGGCGGCCGGCGCTGCTGCGGTGTCGTTGATCGATCGCGAGCTGTTCATCCCGATCATCATGGTGGTTCTCGTGGGTGTGGCAGTACTGGTCACCTGCCGTCCGACCATCGGCCTGACCGCGGCGCCGTCGCCGCCGACCCATCGCAAGGTTCTGATCGTCATCGGTTGTGCAGCCGCCGGAATCGGCTTCTACGACGGCATTCTCGGGCCCGGCACCGGAACGTTCCTCATCATCGTCTTCGCCACGATGCTCGGCACCGAGTTCGTGCGCAGCGCCGCGATGGCCAAGGTGATCAACGTCGGGTCCAATGTCGGTGCCCTCGCCTTCTTCGCCGTCACCGGCAGCGTCTACTGGCAACTCGGAGCAGTCATGGCGGTGTGCAACGTGTTCGGTGCCGTCCTCGGGTCAAGAACGGCGGTCGCCCGCGGTGCCGGATTCGTGAGAATCGTCCTGCTGGTCGTGGTCGTGGGGATGGTCGTTCGACTCGGCTGGCAACAATTCGGCTAGCGTCTTCAGGCGTGACGAGACAATCGGATCGGTCGGTCGACGCCGACTTCCTGGCTCTGCCCCTGCAGGCCCTCGCGGACGCCGCCCTGAGCACGGCTCGATCCGCCGGGGCAACGCATGCCGATGTTCGCGTGCAGCGCTTGACGACTCAGTCGATCTCGCTGCGCGACGGCTCGGTTCAATCGGCAATCGACGCCGGGGAGATTGGCCTCGCCGTACGAGTCGTGGTCGACGGCACCTGGGGTTTCGCATCGCACGCCGAACTCGGCACGGACGCAGCGGCCGAGACAGCGCGTAAAGCTGTCGAGGTGGCCACGGCACTGCGTGCGCTCAATCGTGAACGCGTCGAACTCGCCGCCGAGCCGGTGTACTCGAACGCGACGTGGACGTCGGAGTACGACATCGACCCGTTCGAGGTACCCACCACCGAGAAGGTGGCACTACTGGCGGAGTACTCCTCCCGGCTGGCGGCGTCGGACGGCGTCGATCACGTGACCGCCTCGGTTCTGCAGGTCAAGGAGCAGTCGTTCTACGCGGATCTGGCCGGCAGCAGCATCACTCAGCAGCGGGTGCGACTGCATCCACAATTCGAGGCCACCACGGTGGATCGATCTGCCGGTGCGTTCGAGACCATGCGCACCCTCGCTCCACCCGTCGGACGAGGCTGGGAGTACCTGGGTGAGCACAGCACGTGGGACTGGGCCGACGAGCTGGCCCGGATCCCGGACTGGTTGGCCGAGAAGGTGAAGGCGCCGTCCGTCGTGGCAGGCCCAACGGATCTGGTGATCGATCCGACCAATTTGTGGCTCACCATTCACGAGTCGATCGGGCACGCAACGGAATACGATCGCGCCATCGGCTACGAGGCCGCCTACGCCGGCACGTCGTTCGCGACCCCGGACCAGTTGGGGACGCTGCGCTACGGATCGCCCATCATGCACGTCACCGCCGACCGAACCGAGATCAACGGCCTGGCCAGCATCGGTTGGGACGACGACGGAGTGGCGTCGCAGAGATGGGACCTGGTCCGCGACGGCACACTGGTCGGCTACCAACTCGATCGAGTGTTCGCCCCCAAACTCGGTCTGGAGCGGTCCAACGGATGTTCGTACGCCGATTCTCCGCATCATGTTCCGATCCAGCGGATGGCGAACGTATCGCTGCAGCCCGACCCCGATGTCGATCGATCCACCGCCGACGTCATCGGCGAGGTGGAGGACGGCATCTACGTCGTCGGAGACAAATCCTGGTCGATCGACATGCAACGCTACAACTTTCAGTTCACCGGCCAACGCTTCTACCGAATCCGCAACGGCGTGCTCGACGGCCAGGTGCGTGACGTGGCGTACCAGGCGACGACCACCGAATTCTGGGGCTCGATGGAACTGCTCGGCGGACCGTCCACGTGGCGACTCGGCGGCGCATTCAACTGCGGCAAGGCCCAACCCGGGCAGGTGGCCGCCGTCAGCCACGGCTGCCCCGTCGCGTTGTTCCGCGGCGTCAACGTTCTCAACACCCGATCGGAGGCAGGTCGATGATCGCGCCGCAGCTCGTGATCGAACGTGCACTCGCCTGCGCGAGTGTCGACGACACCATCGTGACGGTCACCGACTCCAGCGACGCGACACTGCGGTGGGCCGGAAACTCCATGACCACCAACGGAATTGCCACCTCCCGGCGCTGGGAAGTGATCTCGATCGTGCGAGAGGCCGACACCGTTCGAGTCGGCACCGTGTCGTCGACGAGTGTCGATCCGGAGGACATCGAGGCAGTGGTTCGGGCGAGTGAGGCGGCGGCGCGATCGGCAGAGCCCGCCGAGGACGCGATGCCCTTGCTGCCTCGCGAGTCGGTCTCGGACCCGCACGACTGGGACCGCCGAGCACAGCATACGTCGATCGACGTGTTCGGCTCGCTGGCAACGGAATTGAACGTCGGATTCGATGGTGAGGACGCGCTGTACGGATTCGCGCAGCACACCGTCGACAACGTCTGGCTCGGAACCTCGACCGGGGTGCGTCGTACTTTCACACAGCCCACCGGATCGGTCGAGATCAACGGAAAGCGATCCGGTGCGAGCGCCTGGGTGGGCACCGGAACCACCGACTTCCAGAACGTGTCGGCCGAGACGATGTTGGCGGAGCTGTCCACCCGGCTCGGCTGGGCCCGAAACACCGTCGAACTGCCCGCCGGTCGCTATGAGACTGTGCTGCCCCCGTCGGCGGTGGCCGACCTGATGATCTACCTGATGTGGACCATGGAAGGCCGCGGAGCGCAGGAAGGCCGCACCGCACTCTCGCGGGCAGGTGGGACGCGAGTCGGCGAGAAACTCACCGACCTGCCGCTCACCCTGTACTCCGATCCACACGCATCCGGACTCGAGTACGCGCCGTTCGTGGTGGCCGGGTCGTCGAGTGATTCGGTGTCGGTGTTCGACAACGGCATGGACATCGAGCGCGTCGACTGGATCCGCGACGGATCGGTCTCCGCCCTGGCCTACCCACGTGCAACGGCGCAGAAGTTCGGAGCTCCCGTCGCGGTCCCGGGCGAGAACCTCGTTCTGACGGGCGGCACGGACGTCGGTCTGGACAAGATGGTTGCCGACACCGAACGCGGGTTGCTCCTGACGACACTCTGGTACATCCGTGAGGTCGATCCGACCTCGCTGTTGCTGACCGGGCTGACCAGAGACGGCGTCTATGCCATCGAGAACGGTCGAATCACCGGTGCGGTGAACAACTTTCGCTTCAACGAGAGCCCGCTGGATCTGCTGCGACGCGTCACCGAGGCGGGCGCAACCGAGGCGACACTGCCGCGCGAGTGGAAGGACTGGTTCACTCGCACGGCGATGCCACCGCTACGCGTTCCCGACTTTCACATGTCGTCGGTCAGCGCGGCACAGTAGGGTTGAATTCTGGTCGTTCCTGCAGGCTCCACTCCTGCCCGGCCTACTTGTCGGGACCGGTCAGCTCGAGGGCGATGTTGTCGGGGTCTCGGAACTCCACGATGGACATGCCGGGGCCCGCGTCCTTGATGCCCTCGTGCGCAATGCCCAACTCGTCGAGGGTCTTCACGGCATCCTCGAGTGCGGCTCGGGTGTCGACGGTGAAGCTGAGGTGATCCAGCCCGCACCGGTCCTCGCCGAAGGTGTCGTCTTTCGGTGCGACCGGGCGCAGCCCGAGCAGCCCGCCGCCGAACTTGTAGATGACGCCGCCGAAGAGGAACCACAGGGCCTTCTTGGTCTCTTCGTCCGCGTCGGGATCCCAGGCGTAGGCGACGTCGAAGCCGAACACCGAGTCGTAGAACGACCGGGACCGGTCGATGTCACTGACGGTGAGGCGAACATGGTTGTAATCGGTCACTGCGATAGGCACGTGGTGCTCCATTCCGGCAGCAGGGGAAGCTGCCTCACGAAGCATTCGGAACTGCGCATACGAGCGATGGTGCCGACTTTCGCTACCTGGCGGCGGTGATCGCCAGTCCGACGGAACCGCTCTTGCCCCGGCGCAGCACACTGCCCTTGACGGTGAGCCACCCGAGAATGCCGTACTTCGAGGCGATCGCTGCCCGGGCCTTCTCGGTTCCGTCGGCATCGAGGATCTCGGCGGTGGCGTCGATCGCCTCGCCCTGAGGCTTGCCGCGCATGTCGCACGGTGCCAGGGTGACTGCGGGGTTGCGGCGAATTCGTTTGACCTTCCACGAATCGGATACCGTCCAGACCAGCAGCCGATCACCGTCGAGGGCACCCCACAGCGGGGTCGGTACCCCGGTGCCGTCCTTCTTGAACGTCGTCAGCAGTACGTACTTGCCCTTGGCAATGTCTTCGAAGGTGGCAGCCATACCGCTCAGAGTACGTCGCTACTCCCCTTCGAGCTCGCCCTCGGTTTCCAGATACACCTGGCGCAAGCCGTCGAGAACCTGCTTGTTCGGCTCGGCCCACATCTTTCGCTCCGCGGCCTCGAGCAGTCGCTCCGCGATACCGTGCAGGGCCCATGGATTGGACTGTTGCATGAACTTCTTGTTCTGCTCGTCGAGCACGTACGTCTCGGCCAGCTTCTCGTACATCCAGTCCTGGACCACGTCGGTCGTCGCGTCGTAGCCGAACAGGTAGTCCACGGTCGCCGCCATCTCGAACGCGCCCTTGTAGCCGTGCCTGCGCATGGCGTCGAGCCACTTGGGGTTCACCACCCGGGCGCGGAAGACTCGTGCGGTTTCCTCCGACAGTGTGCGCGTACGAACCGATTCCGGCCGTGTGCTGTCACCGATGTACGCCTCGGGCGACTTTCCGGTCAACGCGCGCACGGTCGCGACCATGCCGCCGTGGTACTGGAAGTAGTCGTCGGAATCGGCGATGTCGTGCTCACGCGTGTCGGTGTTCTTGGCGGCGACGTCAATGCGCTTGTAGGCGGTGCGCATGTCGTCCGAGGCCGGTACGCCGTCGAGACCGCGGCCGTACGCGAAGCCACCCCAGGTGGTGTAGACCTGCGCCAGGTCGTCGTCGCTGCGCCAGGTCTTGCTGTCGATCAGCTGGAGCAATCCGGCACCGTAGGTGCCCGGCTTCGATCCGAAAATGCGCGTCGTGGAACGTCGTTCGTCGCCGTGCTCGGCCAGATCGGCCTGCGCATGGGCTCGCACGTAGTTCTGCTCGGCCGGCTCGTCCAACGCGGCGACCATCCGGACCGCATCGTCGAGCAATGCGAGAACGTGGGGAAACGCGTCGCGGAAGAAGCCGCTGATCCGGACCGTCACGTCGATGCGGGGACGGCCGAGCTCGACGAGGTCGATCACCTCGAGCCGCGTCACCCTGCGCGATGCCTCGTCCCACACCGGCGAGACCCCCAGCAAGGCGAATACTTCTGCGATGTCGTCGCCGGAGGTGCGCATGGCCGAGGTTCCCCACACCGACAGTCCGACGGATTTCGGCCACTCGCCGTGATCCTGGCGGTAGCGAGCGAGAAGTGATTCCGCCATCGCCTGCCCGGTCTCCCATGCCAACTTAGAGGGCACGGCCTTCGGGTCGACGGAGTAGAAGTTGCGGCCGGTGGGGAGAACGTTGATCAGCCCGCGCAGCGGGGAACCGCTCGGCCCGGCCGCGATGAACCCGCCGTCGAGAGCGTGCAGTACCTGGGCGATCTCGCGTGAGGTCCCGCGCAGACGCGGAACGACCTCGGCTGCGGCGAACTCGAGAATCTGGGTGACCACGCCGCCGTGCTCGCCCGCGACCCGTGCGGCAGCTGCGGGATCCCACTGCGCTGCCTGCATCGCCGCGACCAACCCGTGGGCCACGGCCTCGATGCTGTCGACGCGGGTCCGGTCCTCGTCGCCGTCCTCGCTGAGCCCCAGTGCTTCTCGCAGACCGGGGACCGTCTGCTCTCCACCCCACATCTGCCGAGCTCGGAGCATCGCGAGCACCAGTTCGACCTCGGCGTCTCCGACGGGTTCCTGGCCCAGGATGTGCAGTCCGTCGCGGATCTGTACGTCCTTGATCTCGCACAGCCACCCGTCGACGTTCAGCAGCATGTCGTCGAACACTTCTTCGTCGGGGCGCTCCTCGAGTCCGAGGTCCTTGTGCATCTGCGCCGCTGTCATCAGGGTCCAGATCTGCTGGCGGATGGCGGGCAGCTTGGCCGGGTCGAGGGCCGAGATGTTCGCGTGCTCGTCGAGCAGTTGCTCGAGGCGGGAGATGTCGCCGTAGCTCTCCGCGCGCGCCATCGGCGGAATCAGGTGATCGACGAGGGTGGCGTGCGCTCGACGCTTGGCCTGCGTGCCCTCCCCCGGATCGTTGACCAGGAACGGGTAGATCAACGGCAGATCTCCCAGAGCCGCGTCGGTTCCGCAGGAAGCGGACATACCGAGTGTCTTGCCCGGCAGCCATTCCAGGTTGCCGTGCTTGCCCAGGTGCACCATGGCGTCCGCACCGAAGCCGCCGTCGGCCTGCGTGGCCGAGATCCACCGGTAGGCCGCCAGATAGTGATGGCTCGGCGGCAGGTCCGGGTCGTGATAGATCGCAACCGGCTTCTCGCCGAATCCGCGCGGCGGTTGCACCATGATCACCACGTTGCCGAATTGCATTGCTGCGATGACGATCTCACCGTCCGGATCGGCAGACCGATCAACGTAGAGATCGCCCGGTGCCGGGCCCCAGTGCTCGACGACGCCGTCGCGCAGATCCGCGGGAAGCTTCTCGAACCACCGGCCGTACTGCGCGGCCGAGATACGAATGGGATTGCCCTCGAGCTGGGCATCGGTGAGCCAGTTGGGATCCTGGCCGCCGCGGGCGATCAGCGCATGGATGAGGGCGTCACCGTCGCGGGCAGCCAGACCCGGCACCGAATCCGGGCCGTCGAGCGGACCGAGGTCGTAGCCGGCGGTGCGCATTTCGGACATCAACGCGATTGCGCTGGCCGGAGTGTCGAGGCCGACGGCGTTACCGATCCGCGCATGCTTGGTGGGATAGGCCGAGAACATCAGGGCGATACGGCGATCGGCGGCCGGAATGTGCCGCAGCCGCGCGTGCCGTACTGCGATGCCTGCTACTCGAGCGGCCCGCTCGTGGTCCGGCACGTATGTGGTCAAGCCGTCGTCGTCGATCTCCTTGAACGAGAACGGGACCGTGATGAGGCGGCCGTCGAACTCCGGAACGGCGACCTGCGTGGCGACGTCCAGAGGGGAGAGTCCGTCGTCGTTCTCGGCCCACGTCGCGCGAGAACTCGTCAGGCACAGTCCTTGCAGAATCGGCACATCGAGCGCGGCGAGTTCGGCGACGTCCCAGGCTTCGTCGTCGCCGCCGGCAGACGCGCCGGCAGGTTTGGTGCCACCGGCCGCGAGCACGGTCACGATCAGGGCGTCCGCCGACTTCAGGGTCTCGAGCAGATCGGCTTCCGCGGTGCGAAGGGAGGCGCAGTAGATCGGAAGCGCGGTGGCCCCAGCGTTCTCCACAGCCGTGGCGAGAGCATCGATGTACGTGGTGTTTCCGGCCAGATGCTGGGCGCGGTAGTACAGGATCGCGACCGTCGGCCCCGCGGACTGCGGAGCTGAGGTTCGTTCGAGGTGGCCCCACGTCGGCAGGTGCCGTGGTGCATCGAAACCGTGCCCGGTCAGCAGCACCGTGTCGGAGAGAAAGTTGTACAGCTGACGAAGATTGTCCGATCCGCCCTCGGCCAGATAGTTGTGTGCCTGCGCCGCGACGTTGGCAGGCACCGTCGAGATCTCCATCAGATCGGCGTCGGGTGCCTGTTCACCGCCGAGCACGACGACCGGCAGTCCGGTGGCCAGAACCGCGTCGATGCCCGACTCCCACGATCGCCTCGACCCCAGGATGCGCACGATGATCAACTCGGCCGACTCGGCCATCGCCGGAATGTCCGCGGCGAGCAGTCGGGAAGGGTTACCCCAGGTGAAGTCTCCTCCGCTCGCGCGGGCGCTCAGCAGATCGGTGTCCGACGTGGACAGCAACAAGAACACGGGTAACGCCCTCCTCGGGGGTTTCGCGCCCCTGACTTCGGTGGTTCGAATGATCGGTGAAAACTGCTCTTCGACTCGTCGGAGAGAGGGTCTGACTCCAGCCCCGACCCGAAGGATCGAAGGCCGTCACAGTGGCGCGACCGTACCGGATTCTCGCCGGTTTCCTCTCGGCCGGAGCCGTGGACATCGAATGCTACCGGGGCGAGCGGGGAATCGGGCCACCCGTTGCGCTTGTAGCCTGGTGACCATGAGTTCGCCAGAGAGGTCGGTGCCCGACGGCTGCCCGGGAGCACTGACGACCCATCTGGCGGCGGACGGGCCGCTGGCACGAATCCGGCTGCCGGGTGGCGTCGTGTTGCCGGGGCAGATGCAGGTGTTGGCGCAGGCCGCTGCCGAGCTGGGCGACGGCACGTTGGAGCTGACCTCGCGGGGCAATATCCAGGTGCGGGCGGTGTCGGACCTGGACGACTTGGCGAGCAGGTTGGCCGACGCCGGGCTGCTTCCGTCCTCGACGCACGAGCGTGTACGCAACATCCTCGCCTCTCCCCTCTCGGGGCGGGTGGGAGGTCTCACCGACGTGCGCGCGCTGGTCGGTGCGCTGGACGAGGGCCTGTGTGCACGACCCGATCTGGCAGACCTGCCGGGTAGAACGCTGTTCGCGCTAGACGACGGTCGGGGCGACCTGTGCGGACTCGAACCGGATTTCGGTGCCTACGCCCAGTCCGACGGGTCGTACGCACTGCTGTTGGCAGGCCGGGACAGTGGCGTGCGCGTGGACCGCGACAGTGTCGTGTCGATGCTGCTGAACTGCGCGGGTGCCTTCGTGGAACTTCGGCAGTCCCAGTGGCGGGTAGCCGAAATGGACGACGGCCCGGCCCGGATCCTCGACCGACTCGGTCTCGCGGCCGGCCCTGTCCTGCCGATGCCCGCACCCGTGGAGGTGCCACCGATCGGTTGGCTCGATCAGGACGACGGCCTGGTCGCGCAGGCGGCGGGACTGGCCAACGGTGTTCTCGGAGCGCGGCTCGCGGAGTTCCTCGCGGCGATCGACCGCCCGCTGATCATGACCCCGTGGCGATCGCTGATCGTGTGTGATCTGGACGAGGAACCGGCCGAACAGGTCGTCCGCGTGCTCGCCCCGATGGGACTGATCTTCGACGCGGCATCGCCGTGGATTCGAGTGAGCGCATGTACCGGATCGCCGGGGTGCGAGAAGTCGTTGGCCGACGTACGAGCCGACCTCTCCGCCGCGGTCGATGCCCGGATGACCCCGCGCGACGAACGGCAACACTGGTCCGGGTGCGAACGGCGTTGCGGACGACCCAAGGGCGAAGTGACCGACGTCATCGCAACGGGAATCGGCTACCGCGTCGAGTGAGGGGACCCAGACCGGCTTCCGGCTGAGGGGCCCCTCTCCCCTATCGTGACACGCATGCACGACTACGTCCGCGACGGCGCGGAGATCTACCGACAATCGTTCGCGACCATCCGAGCCGAAGCAGATCTGTCTCGATTCGCACCGGACGTCGCACAGGTCGTCGTGCGCATGATTCACGCGGTCGGAGAGATCGATCTGACCGAGACCATCGGCTACACCCCAGCAGTCGTGACCTCCGCTCGCGCGGCACTGAACTCGGGCGCGCCGATTCTGTGCGACGCCAACATGGTCGCCGCCGGCATCACTCGTCGCCGTCTTCCGGCCGACAACGAGGTGCTGTGCACCCTGTCCGATCCTCGGGTACCGGATTTGGCTCGAAGTATGAACACCACGAGAACCGCTGCCGCCCTGGAGTTGTGGGGCGACAAGCTCGGCGGTGCCGTCGTCGCCATCGGAAACGCTCCGACCGCTCTGTTCCACCTGATGGAGATGCTGGAGGCAGGGGCACCGAAACCCGCAGCGATCGTCGGCGGCCCGGTCGGATTCATCGGGGCGGCGGAGTCGAAGGAAGATCTGATCGCCGCGGGCCTCGGCGTCGAGTACCTGGTGGTTCGCGGTAGGCGTGGTGGCAGCCCCATCACCGTCGCCGCCGTCAATGCCATTGCGAGCGAACAAGAATGACCGGCACCGGAAAACTGTGGGGAGTCGGAGTCGGTCCCGGCGATCCGGAGTTGTTGACCGTCAAGGCCGCTCGCGTGATCGCCGAGGCCGATGTGGTTGCTTTCCACAGTGCACAGCACGGTCGCAGCATCTCCCGCGGACTGGCGGCCGGGTACATGCGGAGCGGGCAGCTCGAGGAACATCTGGTCTACCCGGTGACCACCGAGGCCACGGCGCACCCCGGCGGATATCAGGGTGCGATCGACGAGTTCTACGAGTCCGCTGCCGCACGGCTGGCTACCCATCTGGACGCGGGGCGCTCCGTAGTACTTCTCGCCGAGGGCGATCCGCTGTTCTACAGCTCCTACATGCACATGCACAAACGGTTGGCCGACCGGTTCGAGGTCGAGGTCGTGCCCGGCGTGACGTCGGTCAGTGCCGCCTCGGCCGCGCTGGCAACTCCGCTCGTGGAGCGAGACGAAGTGTTCACCGTGCTTCCCGGCACACTGCCGGCAGACGAACTCACGCGCCGACTGCGCGGCACCGACGCGGCCGTCATCATGAAACTGGGCCGGACCTACCCGACGGTGCTCGAGGCCCTGGAGCGTTCCGGCCGGCTGAGTGAAGCGCGCTACGTGGAACGGGCCAGCACACCCGAGCAGCGGGTGCTCGACGCCGTCGACGCAGACAACGTTCCCTACTTCTCGATGATCGTCGTACCGAGCCCCTCCAATCGAACCCAAACACCAACTTGCGCCGGTGAAGTGGTGGTCGTCGGCCTCGGACCAGGCGACGACGCATGGACGACCGACGAAGTGCGCGCCGAACTCGCCGCCGCCACCGATCTGGTCGGCTATGTCACCTACATCGATCGGGTACCGCAGCGCCCCGGTCAGATCCGGCACGCGAGCGACAACAAGGTCGAGTCGGAACGTGCGGCGTTCGCTCTCGATCTCGCCAAACAGGGTCGCCGCGTCGCCGTGGTCTCCTCGGGCGATCCTGGTGTGTTCGCGATGGCAACCGCGGTCATCGAGGTCGCGGCCGAGGAGCAGTGGAGCTCGGTCCCGGTGCGGGTGGTGCCCGGGATGACGGCAGCCAACGCCGTCGCCAGTCGGGTGGGCGCACCGCTCGGACACGACTACGCCGTCATCTCTCTGTCCGACCGCCTCAAGCCCTGGAACGTCGTGGCAGCGCGGCTCTCGGCGGTCGCCGGAGCCGATATGGCGATCGCGATCTACAACCCCGCGTCGAAGTCGCGGACCTGGCAGGTTGCCGCAACGAAAGAGATTCTGCTCGAGCATCGTTCGCCACAGACCCCCGTGGTCATCGGACGCGCGGTGGGCAGCCCGCAGGAATCCGTTCGCACCGTGGCGCTGGGCGAACTCGACCCCGAGTCGATCGACATGCGATGCCTGCTCATCATCGGATCGTCGATGACGACGGTGGTCGAGACGGGAAGCGGGCCGAAGGTGTTCACCTCCAGGCGTTATCCGTCGGCAGGCAGTTCTTAGCGATCCGTCAACCGGTCCACGGCGGCTGCGACGTCGAACACCGTCGGTGCCGAGCCGGTTCGCGTGGGACGGTCGACCATGAGAACCGGAATCGATGCCGCTCGGGCGGCATCGAGCTTGGCTCGCGTCATGTCGCCGCCGCTGTTCTTGGTGATCAGCAGGTCGATTCGGTTGTCTGCCAGCATCATCGACTCGTGGTCGACGTCGAAGGGGCCACGGCTCAGTTGCAGCGTCATGTGCGGCGGCACCGCACCGGTCGGAGGGTCGATCGCCCGGACCAGAAACCACGAGTGATCGACACTCGCGAAATGGTGAACACCCTGCCTGCCTGTCGTGAGGAACACCCGGCTGCCGGGGGTGATCGCCGACGCCGCGTCGGGCAGTGAGGCAACCGAGGTCCATCGATCACCCTCGCCCGCGGTCCACGGTGGCCGCGTCAGCACCAGGAGCGCGACCGACGTTGCCTGAGTGGCCTGCTCGGCGTGTGCGGCGATGGTGGAGGCGAACGGGTGCGTCGCGTCCACCACCACGTCGATTGCGTTGTCTCGCAGCCACACTGCAAGGGCATCCGGACCTCCGAATCCGCCGATTCGAGTCTCGCCGACGGGCAACATCGGCTCGGCGACCCGGCCGGCTAGCGAGGTGATCGTCTCGATCCCCTGCACCGTGTCCAGAGCGGCCGCGAGTGCCCTCGACTCCGTCGTACCACCGAGAATCAGGACCTTCACCGTTTGGTCGCACTCCATTGTGTGACCGGCAGCTGCGGTCTCCACGTCGTGAACGCGCCCAGCGGTTCACCGCGGTAGATCTGGAACCTGCGGAGCTCGCCGCCGTACTTCGCCGCGGCGGTCAGCAACAACGAATCCGATTCGGCCGTCACCGAATTCGCGACCACTCGCCCGCCGGTGCGCACCGCATCCCAGCAGGCCTCGAGCATGTCGGCACCGGTCAACCCGCCACCGATGAACACTGCATCGGGTACGGCGTCCGAGACCGCCGCGAAACTTTCCGGAGCGCCGCCGTGGACGACGAGGCTCGGAACTCCCAGAAGCCGTGCATTGGTCTCGATCTGCTCACGGCGCACCTGCGAACTCTCGAACGTCACTGCACGACAGGATTCGTCGGTCCGCATCCATTCGATGGCAATGGTTCCCGATCCGCCCCCGATGTCCCACAACAGCTCTCCTGGCACCGGTGCCAACGCGCTGAGCGTCAGTGCGCGAACCTCCCGCTTGGTCATCTGACCGTCTCCCGTGTACGCGGAATCGGCCAGGCCGGGAATGCGGGTGTGGCGGGCAGCGTCGGGATCTCGGACGCACAGCAGTGCAACGACATTGAGTGGATCGACGCCTTCGAACGTCGACTCTCCGGCGATCCCGCGGGCGACCCGCTCGGCCGGTCCGCCGAGCTGCTCGAGGACCGTCATCTCGCTCGCGCCGAAACCGTTGGCGGACAACACCAGCGCGATCTCACCAGGAGTGCTGCTGCCCCGGCTCAACACCAGTATCCGACGACCGTCGGCCAACTCGGGCAACACCGTCTCGGCCGGGCTGTTCACCAGCGACACCGTCGTGGTGTGGTGGAGCGCCCAGCCCAAGCGAGCGCATGCCAACGACACCGAAGACGGGGCCGGGTACATCCGCAAGCGATCGGCACCGAACTCCCGCGCCAACGTCACCCCGATGCCGTGGAACATCGGATCGCCGCTGGCCAGCACGCACACGCGAGAACCCGTGCAGGCGTCGATCATCGGCCGCAGATTCGGCACCAACGGACTGGGCCATGTCCTGGTCTCGCTGCAATGCTCCTGTACTCCAGCGACCTGGCGCGCGGAGCCGAACACCACATCTGCTTGCTCGACGGCCCTGCGCGACGCGAGAGGCAGTCCGTCCCAGCCGTCCGCACCGATTCCCACGACCACGATCGGAGTGGGCACGGGTGCCACCATCAGCGCGGCATCCTGCGCCAGAGCCACTGCGGCAGTAGACGCATGGCGAAGAACACCGGTCGCAGCCTGCCGGGGATCCACACGGTGGCCCGACGCGTGCGCAGCGCAGCGACGACGCCGTCGGCCACCTGATCCGGCGTACTCGACATGGGTGCCGGGGTCATCCCCTCGGTCATCGAACCGATGACGAATCCGGGACGAACGAGCAGGAGGTGCACCCCGCTACCGTGCAGTGCGTCGCTCAGTCCGCTGGTGAAGCCGTCGAGACCGGCCTTCGCGGATCCGTACACGTAGTTGGCGCGTCGCACTCGAACCCCCGCGACCGACGAGAACACGACCAGGTCGCCACTCCCCTGTGCTCGGAGGATCTTCGATGCGTGCGTCAGCACCGAAACCTGAGCCAGGAAGTCGGTGGTGATGACGTCGAGAGCGTGCTGCGCGTCGTCCTCGGCGCGTGCTTGATCCCCGAGGATCCCGAACGCCAGCACCACGATCCCGATCGGGCCGTATCGCTCGGCCACCCGGCTCAGCAGCTCGGCGTGAGTGTCCATCTCGTTCGCGTCGAACTCGACGGTGTGAACGGCGTCCGCGCCTGCCTGCTCCACTCGTCGTTGCTGAGCATCGAGGTCGGTACTGCGCCGAGCTGCCAGTACGACGGTTCGCCCCGAAGCGAGTCGGGTGGCGACCTCGAGTCCGATCTCGCTGCGCCCGCCCAACAGCAACAGCGTTCCGGCCGCGGGTTCTGCTCGTCTGCTCACGACGACCAGTCTTGCCGATGAAATCGCATTCACTACAGTCGGGGCATGGCCGCCATCCCCGCAGACGCGACTGCCCTCGCCGACGACGCATTCGAGTTCCTTGCCGAGCGGCACCTCGCCACTCTGACGACACTGCGACCCGACGGAACCCCGCACGTCGTCGCCGTCGGCTTCACCTACGACGCCGAGGCCCGGTGTGCTCGGGTCATCACCAACAACGTGTCGCAGAAGGCGATCAACGCCGGCCGCGGTGCCTACGCCGCCGTCACTCAGATCGACGGTGCCCGCTGGCTGACGTTGGAAGGGCCCGCGTCGGTCCGACACGACCGTGAATCGGTCGTCGATGCGGAGAACCGCTATGCGCAGCGCTACCGCGTACCCAGAGAGAACCCCACCCGAGTCGTCATCGAGATACAGGTGCAGCGTGTATTGGGTAGCCGTTCTCTGCTGAACCGCTAGCGCGTCGTCGGCTCCATCGGCCACGGCAGAACCGTCAGGTTCGGCCACTCCGTCGTCCACCGGGCAGCCTTGGCCTCGTACACGTGTCGCATCGGCAGGCGCGGGTTCGGCCGCACGATTCCCCCGAAGAGATCGTCGAATCCGTGCGGTGCGTACACGACATCGGTTCCGCCATGGTCGGTGGTGATGCCGAAGCAGCACGTGGTGGACACGAAGTGATCGATCGCATCCTCGGTACTTCGGTACGGCGCGATCGGAGTGCCGAAATGTTTTTCGTACCACAGGTGTACGCGCGCCTCGTTGCGCACTTCGACGTCCACCCCGAGGTCGTCGAACACCGAGGCCGCGCGCTCGATCACCTCGTTCTCCGCGTCGTAGGACAGGTCGGAGTCGTCGAAGTAGAAGAAGTCGTAGTCCCGAATGCCGGCACGAAGGTCCCGGCCGGCCAGGTGGTTCCAGACCGTCTGGAAGAGGCCACCTGCCGTCAGATACCACCCGGGAAGCCCGAGTTGCGGCGCGCGCCCCAGTATTTCGGCGACGGCCGGATTGGACCTGACGACCGAGACGAACTCGTCCTCGCCCGGACGCGTCACACCGGCAGGACGGCCAGAGCGTGAGGCCTGAGGTTGACCGACTCGCACCCGTCTGCGGTGACCACGACGATGTCCTCGATGCGTGCACCCCACTGCCCGCGGAAATAGATTCCCGGCTCGATGCTGAACGCCATCCCCTCGGTCAGCGTGATGTCGTTGCCCGCAACGATGTACGGCTCCTCGTGCACCGACAGGCCGATCCCGTGACCGGTGCGGTGCAGGAACGCCTCGCCGAGACCGGCGTCGACCAGGACGTCGCGAGCCGCCGCGTCGATGGACTGCGCCGTGACACCGGGCACCACCGCGTCGACAGCCGCCTGCTGCGCCCGCTCGAGTACCGCGTACTGCTCGGCGATCTCCGCCGACGGTTCGCCGAGACTGTAGGTGCGGGTCGAGTCGGAGTTGTATCCCGGTGCGACGGGTCCGCCGATGTCGATCACCACGATGTCTCCTGCCTCGACGACTCGATCGGATACCTCGTGGTGTGGATCGGCACCGTGGGGCCCGGAACCGACGATGATGAATTCCGGTGCCGTGTGGCCTTCTTCGACGATCGCGGCAGCGATGTCCGCGGCGATCTGCGCTTCCGTTCGGCCCACCCGAAGCCATTCGCCCATCCGGGCGTGCACGCGATCGATGGCATACCCGGCTCGCCGCAACGCGTCGATCTCGGCCGCATCCTTGACCATTCGGAGTTCGCGAAGCACGTCGGTGGCCAGAACCGGGACCGTGCCGAAGACACCGGCCAGCGGCACGAAATGCAGGGCGGGCATGGCGTCGGCAACGGCTGTTCTCGTTCCGCCGGGAACCGCTGCTGCCACCAGTGCGTACGGATTCACACCGTCGACCCAGTCGACGAGAGTCAGAGACAGTTCCTGCGCTGCGGAGTCGCCCAGTGCGGCGAGCTCGAGCCGCGGAACGACGACCGTGGGGGTGCTACCGTCCGCCGGAACGACCAGCGCGATGAGCCGCTCGAACGAGCTGGCCTTGGACCCGATCAGGTACTGCAGATCCGGCCCCGGGGTGATCAGCAGGGCATCCAGGCCTGCATCCGACGTCAGGCGAGCCGCGCGGGCGAGCCTGGACGCGTATACATCGCTGGAGAAACGTGAGGAACTGACCGAAGAATCGACACTCATACCTTCAGGCTAATGCCGTACGGCAAGATGAGCCCCATGACCGCCCCCGGAAAGTCTCCGTTGCTGCTCCTCGACGGTGCGAGCCTGTGGTTCAGGGCCTACTACGCACTGCCCGAGTCGATTACGGCCCCCGACGGGCGACCCGTCAATGCCGTGCGCGGCTTCCTCGACATGATCTCGGCATTGATTGCGCGCACCGAACCCGGCCGACTTGCAGTGTGTCTCGATCTGGACTGGCGGCCACAGTTCCGCGTCGACCTCGTGCCGTCCTACAAGGCGCATCGTGTTGCCGAAGCCGCGCCGGAGGTCGCCGAGAGCGAAGAGGTGCCGGAAACGCTGACACCACAGGTGGACATGATCATGGATGTGCTCGCCGCGTTGGGGATCGCGACCGCAGGCGCAGACGGTCTCGAAGCCGACGACGTACTGGGAACCTTGGCCGCGCGCGAGCGGCAGGACCCCGTGGTCGTGGTCAGCGGAGACAGAGACCTGCTTCAAGTTGCCGCCGACGAGCCGAACGAGGTGCGCGTTCTGTACGTGGGACGCGGCCTGGCGAAAGCCGAACTGTTCGATCCCGCAATGGTTTCCGAGCGTTACGGGGTGCCGCTCCACCGTGCGGGTGCGGCGTACGCGGAACTCGCCTTGCTGCGCGGCGATGCGTCGGACGGTCTGCCCGGAGTGAAGGGCATCGGGGAGAAGACAGCGTCGACGCTGATGATGCAGTACGAATCCGTGGAAGCGTTGCGCGCTGCTGCACTCGACCCGTCGTCGGACATGGCCAAGGGCATCCGGGCGAAACTGGCCAATGCGAGCGACTACCTGGACGCGGCGCTGCCGGTTGTCCGAGTCGTCACCGACGCCGATGTCGTCCTGTCGAAGTCCGACGAAATTCCCGCCGAGCCCGCCGACGTCGATGTACTGAACTCGCTCGCCGAGACTCTCGGCATCGAGAACGCCGTGGCACGCCTCGTCGCCGCGATGGCGGCCACGGCGTCGACGACCTGATCGTGCGACCTGATCGGGTCTACTGGGGCAGGGAGACTTCGTAGTTGGCGTCGTCGTCGAGGAAGGTCAGAGTCACGGTCTTGAACGCACCGTCGACAGTCAGGGTGCACTCGACACTGGTCTGGGCCACGACCTCGATGTCCTGGGGACAGGACACACCGGAGACGTCGGACGCACCGTAGGACTCGGTGACGACCGTGCGAACACCCTCCTCGGCCGCCGCAGTATCGAGGGTGGTCGTTCGACCGAAAGCGAAGAACGACACCACAGCGATCACGGCGAGCACTGCGACCAGGGCACCCGCGATGATCAGGGGCTTCTTCGATCGAGCCCCGGCCGGTCCCGGCCCCTGCTGATTCGGATACTGCTGATTCGGATACTGCTGATTCGGATACTGCTGGTTGGGATACTGCTGGTTGGGACTCCACGGCTGCTGTGGTTGCTGGCCGTACGGACCCGGCCCGTATTGCCCACCACCGAATTGCTGTGGTGCGTAAGGATTCTGGTACGCCGCATCGCCCGATGCAGGCGCGCCGTACTGCTGACCGGAGGGGTAGTGCGCGGTGGGGTTCTGTCCCTGAGGGTAGCCGCCCTGTGCATTCGGGGCCGAGGGGTACTGCCCCTGCGGATAGCCGGCAGGTGGGTACTGACCTTGGGGGTACTGGCCCTGCGGATATTGACCCTGAGGGTACTGGCCGCCGGGTTGTTGCGGGCTCTGCCCGTAGCTCTGACCGGGTTCGCCGTACGGCGTGGCCTGTGGCTGTCCGTACTGACCCCACGCCGATGGCGTCGGAGTCTGTGACTCGGCGGAGGGAGCAGGCTGCGTGTCCGGTGTGTCGTTCGCGGCACCGTCCTGCTGATCGGGCGTGCGCGACCAGCTGTTGTCCGGATCGGTCGGACCGTATGGGCCGCTCATCTCGCCTCCACTGAAAATTCGGATTCGTCGGGGGTACAGTAACCCGCCCGTACGACTCTCTGCTGTACCGACCCGACAGTCCGATTCGGTGCCGTCATGCGGCATCTACGGCGACCACGCCGCGGCGCAAGGCCGCGATCGCGCGCGCCGCAGTTCGCGACAGTTCCGGCTCCGGGGCCGCGAGCCGAACCTGGTCCAACAGGTCGATCACCTGCCGACACCAGCGCACGAAGTCTCCACCCGAGAGTGCTTTGCCGTTGTCACCCGCGGTGACGAGCGCATCGACCAACGAATGGTTCGACGCCCACTTGTAGATCGCCTTCACGAAGCCCATGTCGGGTTCTCTCGTCGGCGGCAGCTTGTGTCGCACCTCGTCGGACCGCAGCTCGTGCCACACCCGGACGGTCTCGGTCAGCGCGTGCCGAATCGGACCCGTCGGTCCGTGCGGGGTGATGTCACCCTCCGATCTGGACTCGTAGACCACCGCCGAGACCACCGCCGCCAACTCTGCCGGAGAAAGCCCCTGCCACAGGCCGCCGCGCAAGCATTCGGCGACCAGCAGATCGGACTCGGAATAGATTCGGCTCAGCCGGGCACCGTCCTCGGTGACCTTCGGATCCTTGCCTGCCGTCACGTAACCGCGGTCGGCGAGCAAAGCCAGGATGCGGTCGAACGTTCGGGCGAGGGAGTTCGTCGTGGCCGACACCTTCTGGCGCATCGTCTCGGTCTCTCGCGCCAACCGGTTGTAGCGTTCACCGGTGCGACCGAGCTCGTCGCGGTCCGGGCGAGCGTGCACCGGATGCGAGCGGATTGCTCGCCGAAGGGTGGCGAGCTCCTTGTCGTCCGCTGCCGTCGACTTGCGTCGGATACGGTCCGACGGCTGCGAAATTCCGCGGGTGACCAGGGCGGCCGCGAGATCGCGCCGGGTCTTCGCGGTGCGGTGGTCGACGAATCGCGGCAGTCGCATCGTTCCCAGAGACGTTGCGGGCGATGGGAAGTCCGCTGCCGAGAGCCGGCCGGCCCACTTGTCCTCGGTCAGCACCAGCGGACGCGGATCGGCCCGGTCGTCATCGGGCTCGAGAACCACGGCAAGGCCGCTACGGCGACCGGTCGGCACCGAGATCACGTCGCCGCGGCGCAGGGCACGCAGCGAATCGACGGCCTTGTCCCGCCGATCGGACCTGCTCTGGCGTTCGAGGGTCTTCTCCCGATCCTTCAGTCGTTCGCGGAGCTTCGCATACTCGAAGTACTCGCCCTCGGGGCCACCGAGGCGTGCACCGAGTGCCTCCAACGTCTGCATGTTCTTCTCGATACCGCGAACCATCCCGACGACGGAGCGGTCCGCCTGGAACTGCGCGAAGGACCGTTCGAGCAGCAGACGCGAATCGGCCGCACCGAACTGTTCGATGAGGTTGATCGACATGTTGTATGCCGGCGCGAACGAACTGCGCAGTGGGAACGTACGCGTCGACGCCAGGCCCGCGACCTCGGTCGGTTCCGTGCCGGGCTGCCACAGCACGACGGCATGCCCTTCGACGTCGATGCCGCGGCGGCCGGCCCGGCCGGTCAGCTGGGTGTACTCCCCCGGCGTCAATTCGGCGTGTGTCTCACCATTGAACTTGACCAACTTCTCGAGCACGACGGTTCGGGCCGGCATATTGATCCCGAGAGCCAAGGTCTCGGTGGCGAACACCGCTCGGACGAGACCCTTGACGAACAATTCCTCGACGGTGTGCCGGAAGACCGGCAACATCCCGGCGTGGTGGGCGGCGAATCCCCGTTCCAGTGCGTCGCGCCACTCCCAGAAGCCCAGGACTTCGAGGTCCTCGCGCGGCAGCTCCGAGGTGTGTTTCTCGACGATGTACCGGATCTCCTCGGCCTGCTCGGGCGTGGTCAACACCAGCCGCGAACGCATGCACTGGGTGAGCGCGCCGTCGCAGCCGGCACGGCTGAAGATGAATGTGATGGCCGGGAGCAGACCCTCTTCGTCGAGTTTGGCGATCACATCGGGTCTGGCCAGTGGTCTGTTGTTCGCGCCGCTGCCCTGACCGCCACCGCGACCTCCGCCACCCGAACGTCCGCCGCGGCCCCTGCTGTGCGGCGCGTGCCAGCGGTCCATCGAGTCGAGGGACTGGCGTTGTTTGACGTGTCGGACGAGTTCACGGTCGACGACGATCTTCTGACTGCCGTCGGCCGACTGGGCTCGTGTGTCGAACAGATCGAACAGTCGGCGACCGACCATGATGTGCTGCGAAAGGGGCACCGGACGGTTCTCGTCCACCACGACCGCGGTGTCACCGCGAACCGTGCTCATCCAGGCACCGAACTCCTCGGCGTTGCTCACCGTTGCCGACAGGCTGACCAGTCGCACGTCGTCGGACAGGTGCAGGATGACTTCTTCCCACACCGCCCCACGGAAACGGTCGGCGAGATAGTGCACCTCGTCCATGACGACGTGCGAGAGTCCTCGCAATGCATCCGAGGATGCGTACAGCATGTTGCGCAGCACTTCGGTCGTCATGATGACGATGGGCGCGTCGGGGTTGATCGACGAATCTCCGGTCAGCAGCCCGACAGTGTCGCGCCCGTACCGTGCGGTCAGCTCAGCGAACTTCTGGTTGCTCAGCGCCTTGATCGGGGTGGTGTAGAAGCACTTACGTCCCGCAGCGAGCGCCAGGTGCACCGCGAATTCGCCGATGACCGTCTTGCCCGCACCGGTGGGGGCACAGACCAGTACCCCGTGACCGTTCTCCAGGGCTGTGCAGGCATCCACCTGGAACCGGTCGAGGGGAAAGCCGAGCTCGGCGGAGAATCGTTGCAGCTGGGTGGGTCGGGGGCTCGTCCCCGTATCGAGAACCGTCTCGGTCATGCTTTCGACCCTACGGGCCGGTCGATGTCAGATCGTGTCGTCGTACTGCGCCTGTACTCGGGTCGCGGTACCGAGACCGCTGGACGGCGGTGTCGGAGCGACAGCATCCGGTGATTCGATCGAACTTGCGCCGTCGATGCGCGTTGCTTCGTCATCTGACACATCACCCCATTCGTCTCTTCTCTTGCGCAACTTACGCTTGTCGTGAATTCGCGCAATCTGCACTGCCATCTCGAAGAGCACCGTCAACGCCAAGGCCAGGGCCAGCATCGAGAACGGATCCTGGCCAGGAGTTGCGATGGCCGCGAAGACGAACAATCCGAAGATGAGACCTCGACGCCACGCCTTGAGTCGCTCGTAGGTGAGTACGCCGACGAAATTCAAGGCAACGACCAGCAACGGAATCTCGAAGCTGACGCCGAAGATGATGAGGAGGTTGATCAGGAATCCGAAGTACTGATCACCGCTCAGCGCGGTGATCTGCACGTTGTCGCCGATGGAGAGCAGGAAGTGCAGGCCTTTGGCGACCACGAAGTAGGCCAGGACGGCTCCGGCGACGAACAGCGCAGCCGCTCCGGAGACGAACGAGACTGCATGTCGCCGTTCGTTGGCGTACAGGCCCGGGGTGATGAAAGCCCAGATCTGATACAGCCAGATGGGGCAGGCCAGTACGACACCGGCGGTGAACGCGACCTTAAACCGCAGCAGGAACTGATCGAACGGTCCGGTCGCGAGCAGACGACACTGATCGTCGTTGCTCAGATTCGCACGCAGACTCGGGTCGAGCGTGCAGTAGGGACCGCGTAGGAGGTCGCCGAGGCTCTCGACGCCGAAGATGGTGTGCGAGTACCAGAAGAACCCGAAGGCAGTCGTCACTGCGACTGCTACCAGCGACCACAGGAGCCGGGTTCGCAGCTCGTACAGATGATCGACCAACGACATGGTGCCGTCGGGATTGATTCGGCGCTTGCTTCGCCGCGGATCGAACGGAATGCGCATGGTGTTCTACGGTCAGCCTTCGTCGGTCGGACGACAGCGAGAAGCCGTCACCGACAGCAGTGAACCTTCGGTGCCGAACTGGCACCGAAGGTGTGCTGAGCGGCCGTGCGCTCAGGCAGACTTCGCGTCGTGCTGGGTCTCGGTGTTCGGCTGCGCGACCGGGGCGGGCGAGGGCAGCTGAGCGGGAGCGACGGGCTGCTGAGCGGGAGCGACGGGCTGCTGAGCGGGAGCGGTGTCGGCGTCGGACTTGCCGTCGTTCTGCATTTCCTTCACCTCGCTCTTGAAGATGCGCAACGACCGGCCGAGTCCGCGAGCAGCCTCGGGCAGCTTCTTGGAACCGAACAGAATGATGACGACCACCGCAACGATGGCCCAGTGCCAGGGACTGGTGAATCCCATGTGAACCTCCTACAGATCAGATGAATCGAGCGTACCCGACCACGGGTGCCGACTTCGGCAGCGGCGGGTCCGGGTTTGCCCGGTGTTCATGTGGCGACGGGACCGTCCGCGCTGGTGGCGTCGAACTCTGCGTACGCGTCCAGGGCCGAACGTGCTCGGTCGCGGACGGAGTTCACCAAGGATTCAGGTGCCAGTACCGTGACTCCGCCGCCGAAGCCCAACGTCAACCGTGTCATCCACTGCAGCGTGGCGAATCGCATCGTGACCACGATCGACCCGTCCGCATCCGCCGCGACCTGTGTCATCGGATAGTAGTCCAGGATCCAGGTGAATGCAGGTGAGACCTTCAGCCGCGCCTGCGACAGCGAGGGATCGTCGTTGAAGATCTCGAAGGCGTCCTCGTCCTGCACCGATTCCGGCGGCGCGGCCGGTTCGTCGAGTTCGGTTGCCGAGTCGATGCGGTCGAACCGGAACAGCCGAACACCCTCGGCGCTTCGGCACCACGCCTGGACATAGCTGTTGTCGTCGACGACCACCGTCCTGATCGGGTCCACGGTCCGCTCGGTCAGGACGTCCCGCGACGCGGAGTAATAGGTCAGTTCCAGAGCGTGCCGGTGCCGCAATGCGGATCGGACGGTGGCAGGGACCGGCCCCTCCTCCGTATCCGTGCCGTCGTGATCGGACGAGAGTGGCACGTTGGCCGCCGCCGATCCTGCCGCGGTCTCGATCTTCGCGATGGCGCGCTGAGCGGCGGACGGGTCGACCATCCCTGGCATCGACGTCAGAGATCGAAGCGCAACCAACAGGGCCGTCGCCTCGGTCGACGTCAGGCGCAGCGGTCGATCGATGCCGGCCGAGAACGTCACGTCGATGCTCTCCTCGGAGAACGACAGATCGATGAGATCACCCGGGCCGTAGCCGGGCAGACCGCACATCCAGAGCTGATTGAGATCGGCCATCAGCGTCGCCGTCGACACCCCCAGCTCCCGCGCGGCCTCCTCGGCGCTCAACCCGGGATTGGCCATGAAGAACGGCACCATGTTGAGCAACCTGGCCAGCCGAACCGACAGTCGCGCGCTCATCGCTCGTTCTCCACATCGGCCGCTGTCCGCAGTGTCGAGATCACGTCGGCGCGCAGTTCGGCGGGTTCGAGTACCACCGCATCCGCGCCGTGACCTGCGATCAACCGCGAGATCCAGTCCCAGGACCGCACGGGAACCTCCACGACGGTGCCGCTGCGGGCACCGAGACTCTGCACACCCACCACCGTCCCCATCCTGCGTAATTCCAGCGCCTTGCCGTCGTGCAGCCATACCCGGGCCGTGCCCGAGACCGAGGACGTGCCCGCCACTCGGCGGACGATGTCCTGCAGGTCGATGCCGTCGGGCTTGCGCACGCTCTGCGCGGTGCCGAACGGTTTGACGTCGTCGCCGATTCGGGAGAGGCGGAACGTGCGGGTGTCGTTGCGATCCACGTCGTGTCCCACCAGATACCAGCGGCCGCGAAATGTCACGACACCCCACGGCTGGACGGTTCTGGTGGTGAACGGCTCGGTCAGCGAGGGTCGGTGTTGGAAACGTACCGATCTACCGTCGTCGATCGCGGCCAGCAAGGCACCCAGCGCAGGTTCCGAGCCCCTGGTGCGTGCGGGAACCGCGGTCACCGCCGCAGCGGACTCGCTCTGGTCGACCTGGATTCCCGCCGCTCGAAGTTTGAGCAGCGCGCTCTGCGCCGCGGAAGTGAGCTCCGGTGATTCCCACAGTTTAACGGCCACCGCGACGGCGGCCGATTCCGCGCTGGTGAGGTCGATGTCGGGCAGTTCGTACGCGTCGCGGTTGATGCGATAGCCCTCGACGCCCCCGAACCTGGTGGCAGTGCCGGTCTCCAACGGGACTCCGAGATCGCGCAGTTCGTTCTTGTCCCGCTCGAACATCCGGCTGAACGCCTCGTGGCTGGTGGAGTCGTCGTATCCGGCAACGCTCTCGCGGATCCACTCCGCGGTCAGGAACTGACGTGTCGACAACAGACAGATGACCAGGTTCATCAGGCGTTCGACTTTGGTGGTGGCCACGACAGTCGAGCCTAGTTGCTCATCGGAGGACCGAGCGGTAGCGACCCGAGCTACCGGAGGTCCACCTGGCTACATCGACGCGATCAACCGCTCGACCCGCTCGTCGACCGAGCGGAACGGGTCCTTGCAGAGCACGGTTCGCTGAGCTTGATCGTTGAGCTTGAGGTGCACCCAGTCGACCGTGAAGTCGCGACCTGCCTCCTGGGCGGCCGTGATGAATTCTCCGCGCAGCTTGGCTCGGGTGGTCTGAGGCGGTAGATCGACGGCCTCGTCGATCTGTTCGTCCTCGGTGACTCTCTTCGCAAGACCCTTGCGCTGCAACAGGTCGAAGACCCCCCGGCCACGCTTGATGTCGTGGTACGCCAGGTCCAACTGAGCGATCTTGGGATCGGACAGCTCCATCGAGTACCGGTCCTGGTAACGCTGGAACAGCTTGCGCTTGATGACCCAGTCGATCTCGGTGTCGACCTTCGCGAAATCCTGTGTCTCGATGGCGTCGAGCGTGCGTCCCCACAGATCGACGACCTGCTCCACCTGAGTGTTCGGCTCGCGCGTCTTGAGATGCTCGACGGCTCGCGCGTAGTACTCGCGCTGAATGTCGAGGGCGCTGGCCTGTCGTCCCCCGGCGAGTCGAACGGGACGGCGTCCGGTGAGATCGTGGCTGACCTCTCGGATGGCGCGAATCGGATTGTCCAGTGCGAAGTCTCGGAAGGACACTCCCGCTTCGATCATTTCGAGAACGAGGGCTGCCGTTCCGACCTTGAGCATCGTCGAGGTCTCGGCCATGTTCGAGTCGCCCACGATGACGTGCAGCCGGCGGTACTTCTCGGCGTCGGCGTGCGGCTCGTCGCGAGTGTTGATGATCGGCCGCGAACGGGTGGTGGCCGAGGAGACGCCCTCCCAGATGTGCTCGGCGCGCTGCGACAGGCAGAACGTCGCCGCCTTCGGCGTCTGCAGTACCTTGCCTGCGCCGCAGATCAACTGACGCGTGACCAGGAACGGCAGCAGAACGTCCGAGATTCGGGAGAACTCCCCCGCCCGCTGAACCAGGAAATTCTCGTGGCAGCCGTAGGAGTTGCCGGCCGAGTCGGTGTTGTTCTTGAACAGGTAGATATCGCCGCCGATGCCCTCCTCTGCCAGGCGCTGCTCGGCATCGATCAGCAGATCTTCCAGTACCCGTTCGCCGGCGCGGTCGTGGGTGACCAACTGCAGCAGACTGTCGCACTCGGCGGTGGCGTACTCGGGGTGCGAGCCCACATCGAGGTACAGGCGGGCACCGTTGCGAAGGAACACATTCGAGCTGCGACCCCACGAGACGACTCGACGGAACAGATAGCGAGCCACTTCGTCCGGACTCAGGCGTCGATGTCCGTGGAAAGTACATGTGACACCGAACTCTGTCTCGATGCCCATAATTCGTCGCTGCACACTTCGACACTACAACGCAACCCTGGAAACGATGTGTCGGAGCGCCCCGATGTCGTCCGTCGGTGAGGATGCTGTCGCACGTGCTTAGGCTGGGCGTCATGACTTCCACGCGCACCTCGATCTCGACGGCCGTTCACGCGTGGGATCTGTCCCTGGTGGCACGAAGTGCTGCTCTGCGGCAGAGCCGAGCGGACGGCGGCCTGCGCGCGCTGAGCAACGCCGCCGATCACGGTCGTCTGTGGCTCGGCGCGGCTGCGCTTCTCGTCGCTGCAGGTGGCCCGGCCCGACGCGGGGGCGTTCGGGGTCTCGTCGCTCTGGCGGGTGCGAGCTCGGTCGCGAACGGCCTGCTCAAACCGTTGTTTCCGCGAACTCGTCCGGACTCCGAGTCGGTTCCCGTCCTGCGTCAGGTGCTGGCTCCACCGGTGTCGTCGTCGTTCCCGTCCGGTCATTCGGCGTCCGCGGCTGCGTTCGTCACGGCGGTGGCGATCGAATCCCCGGTAGCGGGTGTGCTGCTGGCGCCCGTTGCGGCTGCGGTGTGTTACTCGCGGGTCCACGTCGGGGTGCACTGGCCGACAGACGTCATCGCCGGTGCCGCTCTCGGCTCGGCCATCGCGTTGTCCACCCGTCGCTGGTGGGCCGTGCGGTCGGGCAAGCCCGCCGATCTGGGCTCGCCGGTCGACGTCGAGCCGCTGCCGGGCGGCCGGGGGCTGCTGGTGCTCGTCAATCCGGGTTCGGGCGACGACTCGGAAGCCGTGCCCGACTCGATCCGTCGAGCACTTCCCGAGGCAGATCTGTTCGTACCCGATCCCGACCGGGACTTCAACGAGCAACTGGAGCAGCGAATTCGGAGCACCTCACCGCGTGCGCTCGGTGTCTGCGGCGGCGACGGAACTGTGGTCAGCGTTGCCGCGTCGGCGGTACGCAACGGGTTGCCGCTCGCAGCATTTCCGGGCGGCACCCTCAACCATTTCGCTCGCGACACCGGGCTGACCGTCGTGGAGGACACCGCTGCCGCCGTGGAAGCGGGCACCGCCGAACTGGTCGACATCGCCGAGGTGTCCGTCGACGGCCGCAGCGTGTCGTTCGTCAACACCGCTACCTTCGGTGGCTACCCCGACTCGGTGCGGCTGCGTCAGAAGTTGCAGCGCCGAATCGGCAAATGGCCGGCCGCCGCCATTGCGATGACGAGGGTGCTGGCGGCTGCGGAACCACTGAACATCGGGCTCGACGGCACCAGGCATTCGGTCTGGATGCTGTTCGTGGGCAACGGCAACTACGTACCGGCAGATCAAGTTCCCATGTCTCGCAGCAGCATTCACACCGGAACCCTCGATGTCAGGTTTCTACCGTCGGAGCCGAAGGCATCGAGAACCAGACTGCTGTGGGCAACGTTGACCGGCACCCTCGGCTCGTCACCCGCCTACGTCCGTCGAGCGGTCAAGAAACTGACCGTCGAGGTGGAGGGCGCCCCGGTTGCGCTGGCGGCCGACGGCGAAGTGGTGGGCGACGGAACGTGGTTCGAGTTCACCAGTGACAAGAACGGTCTCGCGCTCTATCGGAAGCGATAGAGCGCGAGACCGTGGGAAAATCGGGGCCACCGATCAGGAGGGCGGTGCCGCTTCGGTATCGGTCACTGCCTCGGCCGCCGCAGACGGCGTCGGCAACATGTCTTCCAGCGCAGCTCCGGCAATGCGTCGGAACGCTCGCCTCGGCCGACCCTGGTCCAGCACCGCAACCTCGAGCGCCGACACCTCGAGAACCTTCTTCTCCGGCTCACCGCCCGCCGCAGGCGGCGTCGCCGGACCTGCCGTGAGTGCGTCGACGGCGACACGGACCGCGTCGGCCAGGTCGAGTCCGGACCGGTACGTGTCCTTGAGCGCAGCCACGATCGGCTCGGTCGTTCCGCCCATGACGACGAAATCCTGCTCGTCGACGATGGATCCGTCGTAGGTGATGCGGTAGAGCTGGGTCGCGATGGGCTCGTCCTGATGCGAGACCTCCGCGACACAGATCTCGACCTCGTACGGCTTGAGCTGCTCGGTGAAGATCGTGCCGAGTGCTTGGGCGTACGTCTTGGCGAGCGAACGGCCGGTCACGTCACGCCGATCGTAGGTGTATCCCTTGATGTCGGCGTGCTGAATTCCGGCCTTGCGCAGGTTCTCGAACTCGTTGTACTTGCCAACGGCCGCGAAGCCGATCCGGTCGTACAGTTCGCTCACCTTGTGCAACGCGGTCGAACGGTTCTCGGCCACGAAGAGCACCCCGTCCGCGTACGTCAGCACGATGACGCTGCGGCCGCGGCCGATTCCCTTGCGCGCCAACTCCGAACGATCGCGCATGATCTGTTCGGCAGATGCGTAGTACGGCATCGTCATGGTGCGCTACCCCCTTCGCTCACTTGCTGACCGGCCCGGGTGTGATGCTCGGCACCGCCGGAATGTGCGGCGCTCTCGGTTCGCTCCGCGAGGACGGACCGAGCTGCAGCCGAAATCCTGTCGTGCGCAACATCGTCCGCACCGACGCTGGTGATGGCGACAGCCGTCGGGTAGATCCCGCGGGTGACGTCAGGACCACCGGTGGCCGAGTCGTCGTCGGCGGCGTCGTACAGCGATTCCACCGCTGCGCGAATCGCCTCCTCCTCGGTCATTCCGGGGCGATAGAGCTTCTTGAGCGCGGACTTGGCGAACAGCGATCCCGATCCCACCGCGTGGTAGCCCGAACGCTCCTCGTATCGCCCGCCGACCACGTCGTAGGACACAATTCGTCCGGCACGATCCGGATCCGAGATGTCGATGTCGAATCCGACCAACAGCGGGACCGCGGCGAGCCCTTGCATCGCGGCACCGAGATTGCTTCGGACCATCGACGACAGCTTGTTGGCCTTGCCGTTGAACGTGAGCGGCACGCCCTCGATCTTCTCGTAGTGCTCGAGTTCGACGGCGAAGAGACGTACCAGTTCGATCGCTATGCCGGCAGTTCCGGCGATACCCGCGGCGGAGTAGTCGTCGGTGACGTAGACCTTCTGCATGTCGCGATTGGCGATCAGATTGCCCTGCGTGGCTCGCCGGTCACCCGCGATCAGAACGCCGCCTGCGTAGGTCAGCGCGACGATCGTCGTCCCGTGCGGGGCGATACCGGACTTGTCCGACCCGCCGTTCGCGGTGTGGGACGCCAGGTCCGCTGCGATACCGCTCTCGGGCAACAGATGAGGGGCGTGCTGACGAAGATAATCGGAGAACGACGAGCTGCTCGACCCGAACGGAATCGCCGTTCCGTCGCCGGCCGACCGTGGGTCCGAACGATCCACCGTCACTGGCCGCCCTTCTGAACGTAGGCGCGCACGAAGTCCTCGGCGTTTTCCTCGAGCACGTCGTCGATCTCGTCGAGAAGGTCGTCGGTCTCCTCGGCCAGCTTCTCGCGTCGTTCCTGACCACCGGCTCCGGTGTCGCCTGGAACCTCATCGTCGTCGCCGCCGCCAGAGCGCCGTGTCTGCTCCTGTGCCATAGTCGCCGACCTCCTCCGTATATCGAGAAAACAGATCTACTGCACTCTCACCGGTCGATCCGAGGTGCACCGTCGTGGATGTGCAAGTGCAACCGAACGTTCCGCCGAAAGTGCACGGACCTTTACCCTACCGACAGACCGACTCCGTCGGTCGGCAAGACACCGCGAATAGTCGGTGCCGGTCTTCGAGCGCGTCAGTTGGTGAGCTGATCGACGAGTTCGGCGGCACTGTCGACCGACTCGAGCAGCGCACCGACGTGCGATTTCGTGCCTCGAAGCGGCTCGAGGGTCGGGATGCGGACAAGGGAGTCGCCGCCGAGATCGAAGATGACCGAGTCCCAGCTCGCGGCGGCGATGTCGGCACCGAACTTGCGCAGGCACTCACCGCGGAAGTACGCCCTCGTGTCCTCCGGCGGCGTGCCGACGGCATCGAGTACCTGCTGCTCGGTGACCAGTCGATCCATCGACCCACGAGCAACCAGCCGGTTGTACAGGCCTTTTTCCAGGCGAACATCGGAATACTGCAGGTCCACCAGATGCAGCCGAGGAGCCGACCACCCGAGCCCCTCCCGCTGGCGGAACCCTTCGAGCAGGCGCAATTTCGCGGGCCAGTCCAACAGATGGGCGCACTCCATCGGATCGCGTTCGAGAAGGTCGAGGACCATCGCCCACTTGTCGAGCACATCCAGAGCGCGCGCGTCGTCACTGCCCTCGGCGGCCACGAACTTCGCAGCGCGCTGGTGGTAGATCCGCTGCAGCGCAAGCCCGGTCAGCTCGCGGCCGTCGGCGAGCGCGACGGCCTTGCGCAGCGTCGGATCGTGGCTGATCTGATGGACTGCGGTCACCGGCCTGGCCAGCTGCAGATCGGACAGGTCGACCCCTGCTTCGATGAGGTCGAGCACGAGCGCGGTGGTGCCGACCTTGAGGTAGGTCGACATCTCGGCGAGATTGGCGTCGCCGATGATGCAATGCAGGCGGCGGTACTTGTCCGCGTCCGCGTGTGGTTCGTCGCGCGTGTTGATGATGCCGCGCTTGAGGGTGGTCTCGAGGCCCACCTCCACTTCGATGTAGTCCGCCCGCTGCGAGAGTTGGAAGCCCGCTTCGTCACCGGACTGGCCGATTCCGACACGTCCCGATCCGGTGATGACCTGTCTGGAGGCGAAGAACGGAGACAGACCGGCGATGACCGCCGAGAACGGCGTCTCGCGCGACATCAGGTAGTTCTCGTGGGTGCCGTACGACGCGCCCTTACCGTCGACGTTGTTCTTGTAGAGCTGCAGGCGCGGGGCACCGGGCACACTCGAGGCGTGGCGAGCGGCGGCCTCCATGACGCGCTCGCCGGCCTTGTCCCAGATCACTGCGTCCAACGGATCGCGTACCTCCGGGGCGGAGTACTCCGGGTGCGCGTGGTCGACGTACAGGCGGGCACCATTGGTGAGAATCATGTTGGCCGCGCCGATCTCGTCGGCGTCGATCACCGGTGCCGGACCGCTGAAGCGTCCGAGGTCGAATCCGCGGGCATCACGCAGCGGCGACTCGACCTCGTAGTCCCAGCGTGTGCGCTTGGCCCGGGGTACCCCGGCGGCTGCCGCGTAGGCGAGCACTGCCTGGGTCGATGTCAGGATCGGGTTGGCGGTGGGTTCGGTGGGCGAAGAAATGCCGTACTCGACCTCGATACCGATGATGCGCTGCATATGTCGAGCCTAGACGTCGGCTACAGACCGCATTCGGGGCGCGCCCTGTGCGGACGCGCCCCGAAAGTGGTGTTCGACGAAGCTACAGGTACTGACCGGTGTTGGCCTCGGTGTCGATCGCCCGGCTCGCGCTGGCGTTCTTGCCGGTGACCAGCGTGCGGATGTAGACGATCCGCTCGCCTTTCTTGCCGGAGATTCGAGCCCAGTCGTCCGGGTTCGTGGTGTTCGGTAGGTCCTCGTTCTCGGCGAACTCGTCGACGATGGAGTCGAAGAGGTGTTGAATTCGCAGCCCGCCGTTGCCGGTCTCCAGTACCGACTTGATGGCGTACTTCTTGGCGCGGTCGACGATGTTCTGGATCATGGCACCGGAATTGAAGTCCTTGAAGTACAGAACTTCCTTGTCTCCGTTGGCATACGTCACCTCGAGGAAGCGGTTGTCGTCGCTTTCGGCGTACATACGCTCGACGACGCGGTCGATCATCCCTCGGATGCAGGCAGCGCGGTCTCCGCCGAACTCTGCGACATCGTCGGCGTTGACCGGCAGCGAGTCGGTCAGGTACTTGGAGAAGATGTCCTGTGCCGATTCGGCGTCGGGCCGCTCGATCTTGATCTTCACGTCGAGGCGACCGGGCCGCAGGATCGCGGGGTCGATCATGTCCTCACGGTTGGAGGCACCGATCACGATGACGTTCTCGAGCCCCTCCACGCCGTCGATCTCGGCGAGCAGCTGTGGGACCACCGTCGTCTCGACGTCGGACGAGACGCCCGAACCACGGGTGCGGAAGATCGAGTCCATCTCGTCGAAGAACACGATGACCGGGGTGCCCTCGGAGGCCTTCTCCCGTGCACGCTGGAAGATCATGCGGATGTGACGCTCGGTCTCGCCGACGAACTTGTTGAGCAGCTCGGGGCCCTTGATGTTGAGGAAGAACGACTTCGCTTCCTTGGCGTCCTGGCCGCGGGCCTCGGCGATCTTCTTGGCCAACGAGTTGGCAACCGCCTTGGCGATCAACGTCTTTCCGCAGCCGGGAGGGCCGTAGAGCAGCACACCCTTGGGCGGACGCAGGGAGTACTCGCGAAACAGATCCTTGTGCAGGAACGGGAGTTCGACGGCGTCGCGAATCTGCTCGATCTGCCGACCGAGACCACCGATGTCCTCGTATCCGACGTCCGGCACCTCTTCGAGGACCAGGTCCTCGACCTCGGCCTTGGGGACACGCTCGAAGGCGTAGCCGGCCTTGGTGTCGACGAGCAGGGAGTCGCCGGGGCGGAGTTTGCGGGACGGTTCGTCCGGGTCGATGGGGCCCTCGTCGTTGACCATGTCGATCAACGGCTTGGCCAGCCACACCACTCGCTCCTCGTCGGCGTGACCGACGACGAGTGCTCGGGATCCGTCGCCCAGAAGCTCACGCAGAGTGCTGATTTCGCCGACCTGGTCGAAGGTGCAGGCCTCGACGATGGTCAGCGCTTCGTTCAGGCGCACCGTCTGCCCCGGTGCCAGTGAGTCCGCCTCGATGTTGGGTGAGCACGTCAGCCTCATCTTGCGCCCGGAGGTGAACACGTCCACCGTGCCGTCGTCGAAGACGCTCAGCAGAACGCCGTAGCCGCTCGGCGGTTGGCCGAGGCGGTCCACTTCCTCGCGAAGGGCGATGAGCTGTTGCCTGGCCTCTTTCAGGGTGTCCATCAACTTCGCGTTGCGCAGCGACAGAGAATCGACGCGTCCTTCGAGTTCGCGTACCTGTTCGGGGGACTCCCCCAGTTGACGGCGCAGTGAAGCAGCTTCGGCTCGCACGGCGTCCAGTTCGGCTCTGGCCGCGGCCACATCCGGATTGTCTGTTGAGCTCATGAGCGACTCCTCCCAGTGACGATCTATCAACGCTACCGGCACCGGCCCGAATGTGCGGACCGACACCACGATCGGGACGGAGAAGCAGTGTGTCTCGACCGCACCCGAGCGTCGGTCGAGTTCATGTTAGCCTCACCTGACCAAGCGGCGGACCAACCATGGAATCAGGGGCTTCACCAGTGAAGATGCGTATTTTCTCGGCAGGTGTCGCGCTCGCGGCAGCGATGATTTCGGTGGCCGGCTACGGTTCGGCCGACGATTCCGATCACACCGATCACAATTCGACGGCGGCCGCCGAAACCAGCGATCCCGCAACCGATGCACCCACTGTCGCAGCACCTACGTCCGGTGAACTCGAAGCATCTCTGCTGCAACTGGTGGCACCGGATGTCGACGCGGCGACGAAAGCGGCTTCGGTCGAGAACGGGCAGGCCCGCCTGAGCAACCTCGAAACGATGACCGCGGCTCTGGCGAACTACGGCGCGATCACGTTCGAGGTTGCCGAACCGACGGTCGAGGGCCAGACGTCCACCGCGGACGTCGCGATCGCCACTCCGCGGGGAACGGCAGCACCGTCCCCGCAGACCTGGGTGCTGATCGACGGCGACTGGAAGCTCTCCGATGCCAGTACCTGCCAGATTCTCGCCATGGGGCAGGCGCCCTGCGCCTAGAGGCCGGGAATCCTCGCCGACGCCGCTGGGATCGTCAGCCCTTGCCGGACCGACGCTGCGGCTTCGGCGTGACGGTGCCCTCGGCGAGGCGTCGGACACTGACGAGGAATGCCGTGTGTCCCTGCATCCGATGCTCGGGACGAACGGCCAGTCCGACGACGTGCCACCCGCGCACCATCGACTCCCAAGAACGAGGTTCGGTCCAGCACTCCTGCGCGCGAAGGGCTTCGACGACCTTCGACAACTGCGTCACCGTTGCGACGTAGACCAGCAGCACGCCGCCGGGAACGAGAGCCTTCGATACGGCAGGCAGTGCGTCCCAGGGCGCAAGCATGTCGAGGACGACCCGATCGACCTGCTCACCGGGACGATCGACACCGAACCGGTCCACGTCTGCCACCGTCAGGTGCCAGTTGGCCGGCCGCTCGCCGAAGAACGTCTCGACGTTCTTGATCGCGTAGTCGGCGTGGTCCTGGCGAATCTCGTAGGAAATGACCGTCCCTGCGGTACCGACGGCACGCAGCAGCGAGCACGTCAGAGCGCCCGATCCGGCACCGGCCTCGAGTACACGCGCACCGGGGAACATGTCGCCCTCGTGCACGATCTGGGCTGCGTCCTTGGGGTAGATGACCTGCGCGCCGCGCGGCATCGACAGCACGTAGTCGGTCAGCAGCGGCCGAAGCGCGAGGTAGGGGGTGCCGTTGACGGAGGTGACGACGCTGCCCTCATCGGCACCGAGCAGTTTGTCGTGCGTGATTCCGCCCCGGTGGGTGTGGAACTCCTTGCCCGCCTCGAGCACCACCGTGTAGTGGCGGCCCTTCCCGTCGGTGAGCTGGACTCGATCTCCGACGCGGAACGGTCCGCTGCGGGCGGGTCCGGTCGGTACCGACTCGACCGGCACGTCGTCATCGGTCGCGAGAGCTTCGTCGAGTTCGATTTCGTCGACAGTTGCGGTGACCACTTCGTCCGCACCGATGACCGGGGCATCGACGATCGCGTCGACCTCGGGCCCGTCGGTCGACGCGGACGCGGAATCACCGAAGGACACAGCATCACCGGACGGCACAGCGGAACCTGCTTTCGTTGCTCTGTTCGGTGCCCGACCTGTTGCGGTCCGGCACCTGGGACGACTCGACGTGCCAGACTACGGCCTTGACCGAAGATGTCGGACCAACGGCATAGGGTCGCAGTCGTGAGTATTTCCGTGTCGACGCCCGTCGACTTGCCTCTACTCGATCTCGGCGACAGCGAGCACCGGTCGCCGGCGACGTCCGGCTCCCGCAGTACACCGGCGTTGTCGCCCTCGCGCGCAGGTGATTTCAAGCAGTGCCCACTCCTCTATCGCCTGCGTGCCGTCGACCGGATTCCCGAGGTCTCCACCGAAGCTCAGGTGAAGGGAACTGTGGTGCATGCCGCATTGGAGGCCCTGTACGCGTTGCCCGCACAGGATCGTGTTCCGGCCACTGCGCGAGAACTCGTCGATCCGGCGTGGGAGCGAGTGGTCGCTCGGTCACCCGACATCGAGAGTCTGGTTCCGGCGGACGAAAGACCGGCGTTTCTCGACCGGGCTCGCGCGCTGGTCGCCGGGTACTACGAGCTCGAAGACCCCACTCGATTCGAGCCCGAGTCCTGCGAACAGCGCGTGGAGGTAGTGCTGGACGACGGTACGCCGCTGCGCGGATTCATCGATCGGATCGACGTGGCACCAAACGGGATGATCCGCGTCGTCGATTACAAGACCGGCCGGGCACCGCGAGAGTTCACCGAGTCCAAGGCGCTGTTCCAGATGAAGTTCTACGCGTTGATGATCATGCGGATGCGCGGAGTCGTTCCGGCACAACTGAAGTTGATGTACCTCTCCGACAAGCAGGAGCTGACCTACACCCCGGACGAGGGTGAGTTGCGGAGGTTCGAGCGCATGCTCTCGGCCATCTGGAAAGCGATTCTGGCTGCGGGCGAGACCGGCGATTTCCGCGCCAAACGGGGCGCGTTGTGCAAGTGGTGCGACCACCAGGCGCTGTGTCCGGAATTCGGTGGTACTCCCCCGGCGTATCCGGGCTGGCCCACGGCCGCTGCCGAACCGGCGGGGGCCGAGCTGTGACGGTTCCGAATGCCTTCTTCGTGCCCGCCGGTGTCGGCAGCGAAGGCCACGAGCGGGTCACCGCTACCGAGCACACCGTCAGCCTGTGGGCACCGACGATGCAACACGGCGCTCCGCCGTCGGCCCTGTTGGTCCGGGCGCTCGAGCGAGTCGACGCCAGGGAGGACACCCGTATCAGTCGCGTGGCCGTCGACATCCTCGGACCGGTTCCGGTCGGGGACATCGAGATCCGGTCATGGACGGAGCGTCCCGGTGCCAATATCGAGCTCGTCGTCGCGGAACTCTGGGCGGACGGCACGTCGGGAACTGCCCGGGCGGTGGCCCGCGGCAGCGCATGGCGTATGCGCACCACGCCGACCGACGACGTTGCACACTCCGGGGATCCGGTGATGCGATCGGTGAGCAACGGTGTCGATTACACCTTCGGTGGCACCTGGTCGTCGGGCTATCTCGACGCCGTCGAGTTCAGGACTCTCACCGGACTCGGCGAGCCGGGGCCGGGCCAGGTGTGGGCAAGACCCAGACCCGTTCTGGTGCAGGGTGAATCGATGACTCCGTTGGAGAGACTGTTCTCGATCGCCGACATCGCCAACGGAATCGGAGCCAAGCTCCCGATCGACGAATGGACGTTCCTGAACACCGATCTGACCGTGCACGTGTTCCGCGTGCCGCAGGGAGATTGGATCGGGGTGTCCGCCGAGACCTCCACCGGGCCGGACGGAATCGCAATGTGCGCGGGCACCCTCAGCGACGAACGAGGACCTGTCGGTCGCATCGCTCAGACGGTGTTGGTTCGACGTCGCAGCTGACGTCTCGTCCGATCGAGACGTCAGCGCTGTGACGACGTGAATTCGGATTCAGAACGCGCGGCAGGACCTGATGTCGGAGGCGAGGATCGCCTTGGCACCGAGATCGGCGAGCTGGTCCATGACATTGTTGTGGACCTTACGAGAGACCATGGCGCGCACGGCAACCCAGTTGTCGTCGACCATCGGCGCCAGGGTGGGCGATTCGATTCCAGGAGTGATCTTGACGGCCTCGTCGAGGATCGACTTGGGGCAGTCGTAATCGAGCATCAGGTACTGCTGCGCGAAGACGACGCCCTGTACGCGGGCGATGAGTTGCTTGCGTGCGGAGTCGGTGCCCGGGGTGCCTGCTCGTTCGATCAAGACGCCCTCGGAATCGCAGAGAGATTCGCCGAATGCCACGAGGTTGTTCTGACGCAGCGAGCGACCCGACTCCACGACGTCGGCGATCGCGTCGGCGACCCCGAGCTGGATGGAGATCTCCACCGCACCGTCGAGGCGGATGACCGTTGCTTCGAGTCCTCTGGCGGCCAGATCCTTGCGCACCAGGTTGGGATAGGACGTCGCGATGCGCAATCCACCCAGATCCTCGGGTGCCCACTCCTTGCCCGCGGGTGCGGCATAGCGGAAGGTCGATCGGCCGAATCCGAGTGCCAGCCGCTCTTCGACAGCAGCACCCGAATCGAGAGCCAGGTCGCGTCCGGTGATGCCCAGATCCAGCTGCCCGGATCCGACGTAGATCGCGATGTCCTTGGGGCGCAGAAAGAAGAATTCGACGCCGTTCGCCGGATCGAGAACCGTCAGGTCCTTGGAATCGCTTCGGCGTCGGTAGCCGGCTTCACTGAGAATTTCGGCGGCGGACTCGGAGAGAGCGCCCTTGTTGGGTACGGCTACGCGCAGCATGGAGTTTTCCTTGTTCGACGAGTTCGTGAGCGACATGCGGATCGAACTCACAGATGTTTGTAGACGTCCTCGAGTTCGAGGCCTCTACCCACCATCATCACCTGGACCCAGTAGAGCAGCTGCGAGATCTCCTCGGCGAGTGCCTCGTCGCTCTCGTGCTCGGCGGCGATCCACACTTCACCGGCTTCTTCGAGGACCTTCTTGCCCTGGAAATGAACTCCCGCGTCCAACGCTGCTACGGTGCCCGAACCCTCGGGGCGGGTCTTCGAGCGGTCGGTGAGCTCGGCGAACAGCGAATCGAAAGTCTTCACGGATGGATATTCTTTCACGTAGTCGCTCGGGGGTACGAATCGGTCGAGATCAGGATGCCCAGGCTCGTCGCACCTCGTCGGCGGTCAATCCGACGAGACCATCGCGGATGGTGTACCCCGGTGCGGCCTGCACCGCAATTTCGGACGGAACCACCAGCACCGGGCAACCGGCGGTGTGCGCAGACAGCGAGCCGGTGGGCGAATCCTCGACCGCAAGGCACGAAGCTGCGTCGAGTCCGAGCAACGCTGCACCGCGCAGGTACGGGGCCGGGTGCGGTTTGCCTGCCTCGACCTCGTCGCCGGTGACCGTGATGTCGAAGTACTCGCGCCCCAGGGTGTCCAGAGCCCGCTCGACCAGACCCCGCTCGGTGTTGGTGACCAACCCGGTCGACAGACCCATCTCGCGCACGAGCGCAAGAGCGTCCTTGGCGCCGGGTCGCCACGGAATCCCCTCGGCGAACAGATCTCCGACGCGGGCCGTCAGCCACTCGCGGCCCTCGACCAGGCGCTCGTCGGTGACCTCGACCCCGGCATTCGCCAAGACCTTGCGCAGTGCATCCCACATCGAGTTGCCGAGGGTGCTTTCACGCACCTCCGCGCTGAGTTCCGTTCCCAGTGAGCGGGAGTACTCACCGATGGCGACGTCCCAGATCATCTCCGAGTCGAGCAGTGTGCCGTCCATGTCCCACAGGACACCCTGCAGGTGGGTTCTAGACATTGAAGTACTTGGCCTCCGGGTGATGAAGTACGAACGCATCGGTCGACTGTTCGGGGTGTAGCTGCAGTTCCTCGGAGAGCTTCACGCCGATTCGCTCGGGTTCGAGAAGTGCGGCGAGCTTGATGCGGTCCTCGAGATCGGGGCATGCACCGTAGCCGAACGAGTAACGCGCACCGCGATATTCGAGTTTGAAGAAGCCCTCGGCCTCGGTGGGATCCTCCGAGGCGACGGAATTGCCGTCGGAGAGCTTCAGTTCCTCGCGTACCCGGCGGTGCCAGTACTCGGCCAGGGCTTCGGTGAGCTGAACGCCGATTCCGTGGACCTCGAGGTAGTCACGGTACGAGTCGGCGGCGAACAGCTCGTTGGCGAAGTCCGCGATGGGCTGGCCCATCGTCACCAGGTTCATCGGCAGGACATCGACCTTGCCCGATTCCCGTGCCGCCGAACGCGACCGAACGAAGTCCGCGATGCAGAGGAAGCGGTCGCGGTGCTGCCGTGGGAACGTGAACCGAAAGCGTTCGGGCGCATCGGGTTCGGGTTCGGTGAGCACGACGACGTCGTCGCCCTCCGAGACCGCCGGGAAGTACCCGTACACCAATGCCGCGTGCGCGAGGATGCCGTCGGTGCTCAGCCGATCGAGCCAATACCGCAGGCGCGGTTTGCCTTCCGATTCCACCAGGTCCTCGTACGTGGCACCTTCGCCCTTGCGGGCACCGCGCAGACCCCACTGCCCCAGGAACAGGGCCCGCTCGTCGAGCAGCCCCGAGTACTCCGACAGTGACACGCCCTTGACGATGCGCGTGCCCCAGAACGGCGGCACCGGGATGTCGATGTCGGCAGCGACATCGGATCGTTCGGGCACGACCACCGGCGCTTCGGCGGCCTTGCGCTTCTCGGCGATGCGCTTGGACCGCTCGTGGCGTTCCTTGCGCTCGGCCGTCTTGGCCTTCGCAGCGAGTGCCTCGGGGCTGTCCGGGGCCGGTCCGCCACCGCGCTTGGTGGTCATGATGGTGTCCATCAGACGAAGGCCCTCGAATGCATCACGCGCATAGTGCACGTCGCCCTCGTAGACGTCCTGCAAGTCGTTCTCGACATACGACCGGGTCAGCGCCGCTCCGCCCAGCAGAACCGGGAATTGCTCGGCAACACCCTTCGAGTTGAGTTCGATGAGGTTGTCCTTCATGACAACGGTGGACTTGACCAGTAGCCCGGACATGCCGATCACGTCGGCGCGCTTGTCGATCGCGGCTTCGAGAATGGTCGAAATCGGTTGCTTGATACCGAGATTGACCACCTCGTACCCGTTGTTGCTCAGGATGATGTCGACGAGGTTCTTACCGATGTCGTGCACGTCGCCCTTGACGGTACCGAGCACGATGCGACCCTTGCCGTCGTCGTCGGTCGCTTCCATGTGCGGTTCGAGATACGCCACAGCAGCCTTCATCACCTCGGCGGAGGCGAGCACGAACGGCAGCTGCATCTGACCGGAGCCGAACAGCTCGCCCACGGTCTTCATCCCCGAGAGCAAGGTCTCGTTGATGATCTCCAGCGGCGGCTTCTCGGCCATCGCGGCGTCGAGATCGGCGTCGAGGCCGTTGCGTTCGCCGTCGACGATGCGTCGTTCGAGTCGCTCGAACAGCGGCAAACGGCCGAGTTCTTCCGCTCGAGATTCACGCGCCGACGCTGCGGAGACCCCCTCGAAGAGCTGCATGAGCTTCTGCAGCGGGTCGTAGCCCTCGCTGCGGCGGTCGTACACCAGATCGAGGGCCGTCTCGCGCTGCTCGTCGGGAATCTTGTTCATCGGCAGGATCTTCGACGCGTGCACGATGGCGGTGTCGAGGCCGGCCTGTGTGCACTCGTGCAGGAACACCGAGTTCAGCACCTGGCGTGCAGCGGGATTGAGGCCGAACGAGATGTTCGACAGCCCGAGGGTGGTGTGCACCTTCGGGTACTTCTCCTTGAGCTGCCGGATCGCCTCGATGGTCTCGATGCCGTCGCGTCGCACCTCTTCCTGGCCCGTCGAGATCGGGAAAGTGAGGGTGTCGACGATGATGTCCTCGTGGCGCAGGCCCCAGTTCTCGGTGATGTCGGTGATCAACCGGTCTGCGACGCGCACCTTCCACTCGGCCGTACGTGCCTGTCCCTCTTCGTCGATGGTCAACGCAACGACGGCGGCACCGTGCTCCTTGACCAGACGCATGATCTTCTGGAATCGCGAGTCGGGTCCGTCGCCGTCCTCGTAGTTGACCGAGTTGACCGCGCTGCGGCCACCGAGGTGCTCCAAACCTGCTTCGAGAACGGCAGGTTCGGTGGAGTCGAGCATGATCGGCAGCGTCGACGCCGTCGCCAATCTGCTCGCCAGCGCGGCCATGTCCGCGGCACCGTCGCGGCCGACGTAGTCGACGTTGAGATCGAGCATGTGTGCACCGTCGCGCGTCTGATCCTTGGCGATGTCGAGGCACTTCTCGTAGTCCTCGGCGAGCATCGCGTCGCGAAATGCCTTGGAGCCGTTGGAGTTGGTGCGCTCACCGATCATCAGGATGCTGGCATCCTGCTCGAACGGAACGGCGGTGTACAGCGAGGAGACGCCCGGCTCGGGCGCGGGCTGCCGTTCGAGTTTCGTTGCCCCGTGCACCATATCGGCAACCTGGCGGATGTGCTCGGGGGTGGTGCCACAGCAACCGCCGACCAGAGCCAACCCGTACTCGCTGACGAAACCGCTCAGTGCCTCGGCCAGTTCGGGAGCGGTCAGTGGGTACTCGGCCCCTTTCGCGCCCAGGGTGGGTAGGCCGGCATTGGGCATCACCGACACCGGAAGACGCGAATGCTTGGACAGATGGCGCAGGTGCTCGCTCATCTCGGCCGGGCCGGTCGCACAGTTGAGCCCGATCATGTCGATACCGAGGGGTTCGAGTGCCGTCAGTGCGGCACCGATCTCGCTGCCGACGAGCATCGCGCCCGTCGTCTCGACGGTGACGTGGGTGATGATCGGGATGCGGACGCCCAGCTTGTCCATCGCGTGCTGGCTGCCGATGATCGCGGCCTTGACCTGTAGCAAGTCCTGGCAGGTCTCGACCAGGATAGCGTCGGCACCGCCGTCGATCATGCCGAGGGCGGCTTCGGTGTACGCGTCGCGCAGTCGGGCGAAGGGAGCGTGGCCGAGCGTGGGGAGCTTGGTGCCGGGGCCCATGGAACCCAGCACGAAGCGGCCCATCCCGTCGCGGCCCGGGCCCATCTCGTCGGCGGTCTCACGCGCGAGACGAGTGCCCTTCTCCGCAAGTTCACGGATGCGGTCCTCGATGTCGTAATCGGCCAGGTTGGGCAGATTGCAGCCGAAGGTGTTGGTCTCGACGGCGTCCGCACCGGCCGCGAAGTACTCGCGGTGAATCTCACGCAGCACGTCCGGCCTGGTGGCATTCAGGATTTCGTTGCATCCCTCCAGGCCGAGAAAGTCGTCGAGAGTGAGGTCGGCGTCCTGGAGCATCGTGCCCATCGCTCCGTCGCCGATGACAACACGACGTGAAATCGCATCGAGCAGACTGGGCTTGTGTTGAGCGGGCATCACTACAGAGTAGTGGGCACCGAAGTTACGTCGGGTCGTAGGCTGTCGTGGTGAGTCCCCGAAACCTCGATGGCCAGTCCCCGATCGACGACGGAAACGAAAATACGGACATTTCAGGTACCGGATCGGATGTGCCTCTGGATGCTGCATTGATCGAGGCCGTCCACGATGCTGTGGCCAATGCCACAGACCTCGACGACCTCGACGATCTCGACGATCTCGACGACGTCATTCCCGAGTTGCGCTCCCCGATCCTGGTCGCTGCCTTCGAGGGCTGGAACGACGCGGGAGATGCGGCCAGCGGCGCGATCGAGCATCTGGAGCTGATCTGGGACGCCAGCCCGCTGGCCGAACTGGATTCGGAGGACTACTACGACTACCAGGTCAACCGCCCGACGGTCCGGCAGGTGGACGGTGTCACGCGCGAGATCGAGTGGCCGTCGACTCGGTTGTCGGTGTGTTCGCCTCCCGGCAGTTCGCGCGATGTGGTGCTGCTACGCGGCATCGAGCCGAACATGCGCTGGCGCAGTTTCTGCGACGACCTCCTCGAATTCGTCGAACAGCTCGGCGTCGAGACGGTGGTGATCCTGGGCGCACTGCTGGCGGACACTCCCCACACCAGACCCGTTCCGGTGACCGGCACCGCCTACAGCACCGAGTCGGCCGAACAGTTCAACCTGGAACAGACTCGCTACGAGGGACCGACCGGGATCACCGGTGTGCTGCAGGACGAGTGCGTCAAGGCCGGGGTGCCCGCGGTCTCCTTCTGGGCTGCGGTCCCGCACTACGTCTCCCAGCCGCCCAACCCCAAGGCCACCGTGGCGCTGCTGCAGCGGGTCGAGGACGTGCTCGACATCGAGGTACCGCTCGGCGAACTGCCCACCCAGGCCGAGGAATGGGAAGAGGCGGTGACCGAGATGACGAAGGAAGACGAGGAGATCAGCGAATACGTCCGCAGCCTCGAGGAACGCGGCGACGCCGAGGTGGACATGTCCGATGCGATCGCCAAGATCGACGGCGACGCCATCGCGGCCGAGTTCGAGAAGTACCTGAGGCGACGCGGTCCGGGCAACTTCGGGCTCTGACCGACCGCACAGGAGGAGCCGGGGGCCGGTGAGGTCTTTCTGATCCCGACGTAACGTCACCGCAGCGGTGACGTCACCCCGACCCCGCAACCTCGTGGGTATGGCCAGCACACCGCGATTCCTGCAAGGCGTCTTCTCGTTCACCGGACACGGTCTGGACAAGCCCGAGCTGATCGATCCCAGCCTCAGCTTCGTCGTCCCCGAGGGTGCGACGGCTCAGCCGCTGTACTTTCGCGGCGGGAATTCGAGCGAGGAGCTGGTGGTCGTGACCTTGCTGCGCGACGGCAGCCCGATGCGGATGTTCCCGATGGGTGCCAAGAGCGGGGTGAACATTCCGCTGCGGGTGGTCGAGGACGTGGATCCCGACACGGTGCTCGAATTGGTCGTCGCCGCCCCTGCCGGAACCAGCGGAGAGGTCGTCGTCGATTTCGGTCTGGTGCTGATCTGATGACCGCGGGCAAGCAGCGGCTGCTGGTGGTCGGTAACGGGATGGCCGGTGCCAGGGCGGTCGAGGAGATCATCAAACGCGGCGGCAGTTCGTCGTTCGAGATCACCATGATCGGCGACGAGCCGTACGGCAACTACAACCGAATCATGCTCTCGCACGTGTTGTCCGGCGAGGCCACCGTCGACGACGAGGATCTGATCCTCAACCCGATGAGCTGGTACAGCGAGAACGGCGTCACGCTGCACGCCGGAGACCGCGCGATCTCGCTCGACCGGTTCTCCAAGACCGTCGTCTGCGAGAGCGGTCGGTCCGTCGACTACGACGTGTTGATCATCGCCACCGGCAGCAACACGTTCTTCCCCAACATGGACGGTCTCCGCGAGTCCGACGGCAGGCTGGCGCGCGGCGTGTTCGGGTTCCGCACCATCGCCGACACCAACGGCATGCTGCAGATGGCGCAGTCGCGCGACGACGTGTGCGCCGTCGTCATCGGCGGCGGACTGCTCGGACTCGAAGCCGCATACGGCTTGCGCACGCAGGGCCTGGAAGTGAACGTGGTGCACTCCCCCGGTCACCTGATGAATCAGCAGCTCGACGAGCGGGGCGGCCGCGTACTGCGTAACAAGATCGAGTCACTCGGCGTCGGCGTGCACACCTCCAAGCGAACCACCTCGGTGTTGCGCTCCGAGGACGGCGTCGTCACCGGCGTGGGGTTCAACGACGGCACCTCGCTCGCCGCTGACATGGTCGTCGTCACCGCGGGCATTCGTCCCAGCGTCGATTTCGCTCGCGCCGGCGGACTGGTGATCGAACGCGGAATCGTCGTCGACGACCAATTACGGTGCGAGGACGAGGGTTCCATCTATGCCGTCGGTGAATGCTGCCAACACCGCGGCGAGGTCTACGGCCTCGTAGCTCCGCTGTGGGAGCAGGCCGTCGTGTTGGCAGACGTGCTCACCGGAGCCGATCCCACTGCGGCGTACCACGGTTCGCGTCTGACCACCAAGCTCAAGGTCGCCGGTGTCGACGTGGCCTCGATGGGGATCACCGCCCCCGAACGCGACGACGACGAGTTCGTCCAGTTCTACGAGCCGCGCAGCGGTACCTACAAGTCGGTGATCGTGCGGAACAACAAACTCGTCGGTGCCACCCTGCTGGGCGACATCTCCAAGGCGAACTTCCTCACCCAGGCGTTCGACGGGAAAGTGCCGTTGCCCGACGAGCGCATCAGCATGCTCTTCGACATGGGAACCCCCTCTGCGGCAACAGGAGCCGCCGAGCTGGCCGACGACGTCCAGGTGTGCAACTGCAACGGCGTCACCAAGGGAGCCATCGTGGCCTGCGTACACGCAGGCGCGAAGAACCTCGGCGACGTGACCGCGAAGACCAGGGCGGGCAAGGGGTGCGGATCGTGCAAGGGACTGGTGAAGGACATCATCGCGTGTGCAGCAGGCGGGGCCGTCGAGGCCGACCCGACCGCAGACTGGTACGTGCCGTGTATCCCGATGACCAAGCCGGAGCTGATCGACGCGATTCGCGCGCAGGATCTTCGGGCGGTGTCTGCGGTCTTCGCCGCGTTGGCGACCGGTGGAGCGGAGGATGCCGCGGCCAAGATGCCGTTGGCGTCGCTGCTGCGGACGGTGTGGGGCCCGGACTGGGTGGACGAGCGGGGCGCGCTGTTCATCAACGACCGAGTCCACGCCAACATCCAGCGGGACGGCACGTTCTCGGTGGTGCCGCAGATGAAGGGTGGCGTCACCACCCCGGATCAGTTGCGCAAGATCGCCGACGTCGCTGACAAGTACCACGTTCCGCTGGTCAAGGTCACCGGCGGTCAGCGTATCGACCTCCTCGGCATCAAGAAGGAAGACCTGCCGAAGGTGTGGGGCGATCTGGACATGCCCTCCGGCTTCGCCTACGGCAAGAGCATGCGCACGGTGAAGACCTGCGTCGGCAGCGACTTCTGTCGCTTCGGCCTCGGCGACTCGACGGCACTGGGCATCGCCCTCGAAGAACGGTTCCAGGGCTTGGAGACCCCGGCGAAGTTGAAGCTCGCGGTCGCGGGCTGCCCGCGCAACTGCTCGGAGGCACTGTGCAAGGACTTCGGCGTCGTCTCGGTGGGTGAGGACAAATGGGAGATCTACGTCGGAGGTGCGGCCGGTGCACACATCCGCAAGGGCGATCTACTGGCCACCGTGACGGGGGCCGAGGAGGTTCTGACCGTGGCAGGCAGGTTCATTCAGCATTACCGTGAGAACGCCCAGTGGCTCGAGCGAACGTACGCGTGGGTTCCGCGTGTCGGTTTGGAGGAACTGCAGAGCGTGCTGATCGACGACCGCGACGGCATCGTCGCCGGACTCGACGAACGAATGCAGGCATCGGTGGACGGGTACATCGACCCGTGGCAGGACCGCGCCGCCCCGAAGTCACCCGCCCAGTTCACCCCATCGCTGCCCCTGCTTCCGCTGCCACAGGTGCCGGTCCGATGAGCGTGCCGGTCGGGGCCGTGGAGGACCTGACGCCAGGCGAGGGACGGGCCTACGTGGTGGACGGCAAACAGGTGGCGGTGTTCCTGCTCCGCGACGGCTCGGTCCGGGCCATGGACGCCGTGTGCCCGCACAAGGGCGGACCGCTGGCAGACGGTCAGATCGACGGATCCATCGTCGTGTGTCCACTGCACCAGTACACCTTCTCGCTCGACGACGGCACCTGCCCCAGCGGCATCGACTCGGTGCGCACCTACCCCGCCGCAGTGGTGGACGGAAAAGTGACCGTGGAGCTCTAACCGGCACGGTTGAACGACTGACACCGCTGCACCGCCTGGTCGTTTCGCAGGCTCCACTCCTACCCCCTACCCTGTTCCAGTGAGCGAATCAGGCGAGGACGCACGACAGGGAGTCGTGAATGCGTTCGTGGAGGAAGATCGTCTCGGTCTCTTCTCGTTCGCCGTTGCCGAGAAGCGTTCCGAGTACCTGGCTGTTCTCCGGGCATTCGACACCGCACGAGCCAACTACGTCGTCCTGCTGCACTCCGGAGATGTCGCCGATCTCATCGCACGCAGCTCCGGGCGCCACGAAGCGCTGAGCACCCTCGACATCGCGCCTCTGCTCGATCAGCTCCATGCCTGGGGCCTGCTCGAACGCAGCTACGACGGCACCCGCGCCGCCACCCTCGCCGAGTACCGCAACCGTCACTTCGTCTACCAGTTCGGCCAAGCCGGCTACAAGGCCTACCGAGCGGTCGAGGACGTGCTCGGGGCCCGCCTGGACGACGCCGCCCTGTCGCGGCTGGTGCTGCCCGAGCTACTGGCCGACATGCACGAGTTGGCCGAGGCGAACCGTCAGGCCGACGGCGATCGCATCTACCGCAAGCTCAGCCGACTCGATTCGACACTGTCGGAGATGGCTACCCGCGCCGCGCACTTCTATCTGGTGCTCGGCGACCTCGTGCGCACCACCGAGATCACGCCGGAGTCGTTCCTGGTCCACAAGGACGCCCTGCTGACACACATGCGCGAATTCAGCTCCGATCTGACCCGCTACGCACCGAAACTCGCCGAGGCGATAGCACTCGTCGAGAGCACCGGAATCGAAGAACTCGTCGAGCGAGCCGCGATCAGCGACGAACGAGTCTTTCTCACCGTCGCCGAACGCCGCGCCGACTGGACCGATCGCTGGGCCGGCCTCTCGCACTGGTTCGTCTCGGCCGAGTCCGAACTCAGCGAGTCCGAGCGACTCCGCGAGGGCACGATGAGCGCAATCGCCGCCGTGCTGTCGCTGCTGCGCCGGGTCACCGAGACCCGCAAGGGCGGCGTCAGTCGCGAGAGCCAATTGCGCCACCTGGCCGGTTGGTTCGCTGCCGCACCGACCGAAGACAGCGCGCACGCTCTGTTCCATGCCGTGTTCGGTCTCGGCAGACCGCGGCATCTGTCGATGGTGCATCCCGACGCAGACATCATCCCGACATCCCGATCGTGGTGGGAGGCGCCTCCGGTCGAGATCTCGCGCACCCTGGCCGAGACCGGACGCACCCCGACCCCCGGTGTTCCGGGACGGGTGCAGCGCAACGACGGCGGCATCAGACGGCTTCGCGAGCAGCAACTCGAGTCGCAGCGATCACGCAGTGCCGCAGCGCAGTCGCTTGCCTCCGCCGGAATCCACGACCGGATTCTCGACGAGCAGGAAACCGAGGTGCTGTTGAGTCTGTTGAATGCAGCGTTGACCGCCCGGGTACGCGTGAGCGGACGCACCTCCGACTCGTCCGGATCGGACAGCGGCGTGCGCCTGACCCTCAGCGACAGCGACCGTTCGACGATCGTGCGGACCAGCAGAGGCCGGCTGCATCTGGACCGCCTCGCGCTCGAGGTCAGCGAGGTGGCACGCCGATGAGAGCTCGCGAGATCTCCACCCTCGCACTGGATTCCTACCAGCGGGCCGCCCGGGTTGCGCTGTCGAATCACCTGGTGACCACGACGTACCCCGATCGGATCGCGCTGCCACTGCTGCGCAGATGGGCCACCGAGTTGCGCGAGGATCTGCTCGAGCTGTTCGGGTATCGCCTCGAGGTCACCGAGACCACGGCTCGCCTGTTCCCGGTGATCGACGCACTCGACGACAGTCAACCCGCGCGAACGCCCACCGACCGAATCTTCGACCGCCGCAGGTACGCGTACCTGGCGTTGGCGCTGGCGGCACTCGGCCGGGCGGGCAACCAGATCACTCTGTCCGAACTCGCCGATCATGTTGCAGCAGAGGCGAGTCAGGTCGACGGTGTAGAGCTGACAACCGACCGGGCAAGCGACCGAGACGCGTTCGTCGACGCGATCGGGTGGCTCGCGACACGCGGGGCCATCGCGTTGGCCGACGGTGACGCGAGTGGCTGGGCGAACAACCCGTCCGCGGGCGAGGCGCTCTACGACATCGACCGTCCCGTCGTCGTTGCCATGTTCAGGCCGCCCCGCGCCGTGCAGCATCTGCGATCGATTCGCGGTTTGCTGGCCGGCTCGGACGCCGCGATCGACCCCGAGGAATCCGATGCGGGACAGACCGATTCGGGGCGTGAGGCAGATCCGAAGGAAACGCTGCGTGCGGTACGCCGGGCGTTGGTGGAGCAACCGGTGGTCTATGTCGACGATCTCGACCCGGACGGCCGCACGGCCCTCGCCGCGTCGCGCACCGTTGCCGACGTCGAGTTGCTGACCGGCCTCGTCGCCGAGCGTCGCGCCGAGGGAGTGGCCCTCATCGACACCTCGGGACGACTCTCGGACTACCGATTCCCCAGCACCGGAACCATTGCCCAGGTCGCATTGCTGATCGCGGGCGAGATCTCGGACCGGGTGATCGATCCGGATGCACCCGCGCTGGCGACCTACCCCCTTCCCGACGGTGACGCCCTGATCGAGCAGTTGGACGGTGCCATTCCCGACGGTGGAGTCTTCGGTGATCTCGCAGAATTCGGGTTCGGTTCCGATGCAACGGCATTCGACGATGCCGTGGACAAGAAGCAGTATCCGCTCATCGAGGACAGTTGGTTGGTCTCGGTGGTCGACGATCTCGTCGAACGGTTCGGGCGAACGTTCGCCGCGCAGTGGCAGACCGATCGCGACGGCCTACGGCTCCGAGCGATCGCGATGCTGCATCGACTTCGATTGGTGCACAGCGTGTCCGGCGGCGCGCTGGTGCTGCCGGTGATCGCGCGCTACCGCGACGTGATGGTCAGCGTACGCGATCGGGCCCCGCAGGATTCACTGTTCGCTACCGAACAGTCCCCCAGTACCGACCAGTCAAGCAGCACCGATGCATCCGAAGTAGAGGCTTGAGTAGATGACCGCACACTCGTCACGTTTCCGGCCGACGCGAGCAGGGATCGTCAACCTGTGGGACTACCGTGACCAGGAGTTCTCCTTCGCCGACGGTCGGCTGGTATTGCGTGGGCCCAACGGTTCCGGCAAGACCAAGGCTCTCGAAGTGCTGTTCCCGTTCGTCCTCGACGGCCGGATCGAACCGCGCCGGCTCAATCCGTTCGCCGGCGAAGAGCGGACGATGAAGTCCAACCTGCTCTACCGAGGGCAGGAAAGCGCGCACTCGTACGTGTGGATGGAGTTCGGCCGCGGGTCACGCGAGGACCCCGAATCGGTGACGGTCGGAATCGGAATGCGGGCGAGCCGCCACAACGACAAGGTGACCCGCTGGTACTTCGTGGCCGACGGCCGAGTGGGCGTCGACTTCTCGCTGTTGGGTTCCGACGACCGTCCGTTGACAAAGAAGCAACTCGGTGAACAGCTGGGCACCGACGCATTGACCGATCGGCCGGTGGACTATCGCGCCGCGATCGACGCACGCATGTTCGGGCTCGGGGCGCAGCGGTACGACCAGTTGATCAATCTCATTCTGACACTCCGCCGTCCGCAGTTGGCCAAGAACCTCGATCCGAAGGGGCTCTCGCAGGCGTTGACCGACGGCCTGCGTCCGTTGGACGAGCAGCTGGTGCTCGAAGCAGCGCGGTCCTTCAGCGACATGGAAGAGGTGGGCCGGGCGCTCGAAGGATTGGCGCAGGCCGATCACGCCGCCAAGAACTTCGTCTCGGTGTACTCCAAATACCTTCGGGTGCAGACTCGTTCGGATGTCGAGCAGGTCTCGCGCCGGCTCGAGACGGTGACTCATGCGACCACCGCGCACTTCGCCGCTGCCGCTCTGAAGGACCGCCGTCTGTTGGAACGTGCGGCTGCGGAAACCCGATTCGACGAGGCCGAACGCGCACTGGATCAGGCCGTCGCAGACCGCGAGACCCTACAGCGCTCGAGCGCGTACGAGGGCAAGCAGCAACTCGACGATCTGGCCGAATCCGCTGCGAAGCTGGAGATCTCGACCGCCCAGCAGGCCGACCGCGCCCGCAAGGCTCGAGTAGAACTGGAGCAGCGCACCACCGAAGCGGCTCGGGCCGATTCCGCACTCCGGGATTCCGTTGCCGGGGTCACCCGCGCCGAGGAGGAACTGCAGACTGCAGCCGAGGACGCGGGGATCGTCTGGACACCACTGCCGGGAACGGCCCGTAGCGACCAGATCAGCACCGCGCTGCGTGGCCACGCCGAGGAACGCGACGGCGACGTGCGGGCGGTTCGCGAGGCGCTGGGAACCGTCGAGAAGGCGTCGACGGAACGCACTCGTGCGGAGAAGGCCGCGTCGAAGGCCAGAGAGATGCTCGAGGCCGCGTCGGCTGCGGTCACCGAGGCCGAGGCGACCGTGGACCTGGAGAAGGCGCAGTTCGCCTCCGGACTACGGGCCTGGTGGTCGAACAATTCGGCGCTCTACTCTTCTGCGGGCATCACCTCCGCAGCGTTCGAAGCCCTCGACGCGGCGTTGGCACACGTCGGCGACGACGACGCCCCGAGCCTGGAATCGGTGCTGGCCGAACAGACCGCGGACGGTATCGACGCGCTTCGTGCCCGGCAGGCACAGGCCCGCGTGGACGTATCGGCCCGCACGGCCGAGCTGAATGCGCTGCGCGACGAACTGTCCCTGGTGCGGGCCGAACACGATGACGCGCCGCCGCCGTTCGCGGCCCGAACCGACTCTCGCGTCGAACTCTCGGGTGCTCCGCTGTGGCAGCTGGTTCGGTTCGCGGATTCGGTTTCCCCTGCCGACGCCGCCGGAATCGAATCCGCGCTGCAGGCGGCGAATCTGCTCGACGGCTGGATCCATCCGATCGCGGATTTCCCCGTCGACTCGAACTCGGAGCAGTATCTGTCGCCGCTGCCCGAGGCCTCGCGGCCGACCGGGACCACGTTGGCGTCCGTCCTCGATCCCGAGCCCGGCACTGCCGTATCGGAATCGCGCATACTCGACGTGCTGAATTCGGTTGCACTGCAACAGGACCAAAGCGCATTCTCGGGCGGTGCCGTCTCGGTGGGCGTCGACGGTCGGTACTGGCAGGGTGTGCAGCAGGGTCGCCACACCAAGGCCGACGCCGAGTACATCGGTGCGACGGCGCGGGCTCGTAGGCGTGAGCAACGCATCGCCGAGCTCGGTGCCGCGATCGATACCGCAACGGCCGCGCTGGAGACCGCGACGGCCGACGAACGATCTGCGCGCGAATCGGTGCAGGCACTGGGTGCGGCCGCCAAGCAGCTCCCCCGGGTCTCGGCCATCGTGAGAGCGCAACGCGCCGTCACCGCTGCCGCTGGAGCGCTACGCACCTCCACGGAGGGTGCTGCCGCGGCGGACCGTGAGTTCGACCAGGCGATCGCAGACCTGTCGGCGAAGGAGAAGCAGCTGCGCACCGTCGCTGTGGCTCATCGCACCCCACACATCGGTCGCGACATCGATGCCCTGGCTGCGGCGATTCGGCATTTCGAGCATCAGGGCTCGGTGGTCATCCGTAAGCGTGGCGATCACACGCGTGAAGCAGAACGCGCCCGCGAAGCAACCAACCGGCTCGAAGAGGCGACCGGCCTGGCCGAGGAACTCGCCGAGGAAGCGGCCATAGCCGAAGAGAACTACCGACAGCAGGTGCAACGCCTCGAGCTCCTGAGCGAGAAGCTCGGTGCCACCGCCGAACAGATCGACACCGATCTGGAGAACGCGCGCGAACGCATCGAGAAATGCCGCGCCGAGCAGCGGGCCGCGCGCAAAGCGGACAAGGAAGCCGGCGAAGCGATCGGCAAGGCCGAGGGTGCCTGCAACACCGCGCTGGAAAGCCTGCGCGGTGCCGTCACCGAAACCCTGGGCGACGCCGTGCGGCTGGCTCCCTACGCTCGCAAGGACCTGCTCGGCATCCTCGGCGTCCACGAGGCGTACGCCTGGCCTGCCAGTGATTCTGCCTGGTTGACCGTGGAGCAGATTCTGTATCGAGTTCAGCAGGCCGACGGTCCCGACGACGAGGTTCCGGTACTACCGCCGGTCGTGCACGCACTGCATTCGGCACTCGACGCAGCGACGGCGTCGGTGAAAGTCAGTGACTCGAGCCGGAAGTCGACCCGGACGGCGCTGACGAGTGCGCTGCAGGAGTTCGACTCGCAACTCGCCGCATCGGGTCAGGACTACCGTTTGCAGTGGGATGCGCCGGACGGTTTGACCGTCGTACGAGTTCAGGACGAGCAGGGCTATTCGTCGGTCGGAGATTTCGCCGACCGAATCGGCGCGGCGAGGGCCGATCAGGAGTTGCTGCTGACCGAGCAGGAGCGCCGAATTCTCGAAGATGCACTGCTGACCGGCCTGGCGCAGCAGATTCACGAGCGCACCGTCGACGCACGCGAGCTGATCGCCCAGATGTCTGCGGAGATGAAGCAGCGCCGCATGTCGTCGGGCAACACGATCGGTGTGCACTGGGTGCTCGCGGACAACCTCGACGACGGGGCCCGGGCGGTGTCCAAACTGCTCGACCGCGACGCCTCGGCGTTGAACCAGGACGATCTGGCCGCGATGCGCGCCCACTTCGCGTCGGAGATCAGGATCGCTCGCGCGGCGCATCCGGAACGGTCCTACCCCGAGATCCTGTCCACCACACTGGACTATCGCCGCTGGCGCGTGTTCGCCTTCACACTCATCAGCGGTGACGGCAACGAGGATCGTCTCACCGTCGCACGCCACAGTGCGCTCTCGGGCGGTGAGCAATCGGTGTCGCTGCACCTGCCATTGTTCGCCGCGGCGCACGTGATGCTGTCCTCCGCCGATCCACATTCACCTCGGCTGCTGGCGCTGGACGAGGCGTTCGCCGGTGTCGACGACAACGGTCGCAGCGAATTGCTCGGCCTGAGTGTGCAATTCGACCTCGACCTGTTCATGACCGGATACGACCTGTGGATCACCTACGGGGACGTCCCCGGCTGTGCGCACTACGACCTGGCGCATTCGACAGCCGAGAACACCGTCAGCGCAGCACTTCTGGTGTGGGAGAACGGCGAACTGTTCGCCGAGCACGACGGTACCGACCTCGCCGCCGCACTCGGGTCACCGCTGACGCGCCGGGTGCCGACCCGAACCGAAGGTGGGCTGGAGTTTGAGCGGTAACAGCGAATGGCGCGGCAGCGTGGAATTGGGTGCGCTGCTCGATGCGGCACGAAAGAAGTTGGAGTCCAACTGGCTTCGGGTCGGCGGCAACATCACCGTGGATCTGAGCGATGCCCCGGAGCTGTGGCGTCTGTGCAGCGCGATCTCTCGGTCCAACTCGAGTCTGCATTCTCGGGCGCGCAGCACCAGACTCGACCTGGAGCGGTTCGACGCGTGGCTGAGCCATCCGCTCAACGGTGGCCTCGGACTGATCGACACCCTCACGTCGCAAGCCCCGTTGCAGGACAAGAAACGGATCGCCGCCGACAAGGCTCAGGTGCGTGCCGATGCACTCGATCGGGCCAGGGAGGTTCTCGGCGGCGGCACCGACCGAGAATGGATCGAGCACTGGATCGCCTCGTTGCTCAACCAGGACGGCACCCTCGGCGGCCGGGTCGCCGTCGACGCGCTCGAGGTGGCCACGAAGGTCCTCGCGATGCTGCCGGTGGACGGGATGTCGCTCACCGAGCTGGCCGAACTTGCCTGCGGGGACACCAAGGCACTCTCGGCCGGCGGTGCCCCGAAACTTGTTCTGGATGCATTGTCGTTGCGCGAGAACGTCCCTCGGCCCGTCGATCCGGTCGGTATCAGGGCGTTGTGGGAGACCGCGGGTGTGTCGGTCGACGCGGTGTCCAGCCGGGTGCTGGTGCTCGGTTACCGCGTCGACGAGACCCATACCGTGGCGGGGTGGCTGAACGAGGCTGCCGACGAGGGCATCCCCTTCCCCGTCACCGTGGACATGCTCATGCGCGGGACGCTCACCAACAGTTCGGCCACGGTGTTCGTCTGCGAGAACGTGGCGGTTCTCGCCGCCGCAGCCCGCACTCTCGGGGCGAACTGCGCGAGCCTGATCTGCACGGACGGTCAACCATCCGCAGCGGTACACCGGCTGCTGACCTCCCGCGCGCCGGGGACCACGATTCGCTGGCGTGCCGACTTCGACTGGGCCGGACTGCACATGGTGAAACGAGCACTCTCCCGGTACGACGCGGCGCCGTGGCGCATGGACGTCGACTCCTATCGACATGCGCTCGACGCACGAAATTCCGAACCGCTGAAGGGCCATCCGACGGACAGTCCGTGGGACACGGAACTGGCTGTCGCCCTGCGTGACTCGGGCCGGGCAGTCATGGAGGAACGACTCGTCCCGGATCTGTTGATGGATCTGCGAGCCGGGGATTCGACCTAACGCAGCGGAACTCCGAGCAACGCGTCGACTGCATCGGCGAAGGCGGCGGGTGCACCCGCATCCGATCCGCCGCGCTCGACTGCGAAACTCGCCCACGCGTCGAGCGCATCGAGGGCCTTGGGGGTGTCCAGATCGTCGGCCAGATGCTGCCGCAACCGATTGATCACGTCGTCGGCCGACGCTGCGTTCTCGAGCGCAGCGGCCCGACGCCACAGTGCGAGCCGAGTGTGAGCCCGTTCGAGAACCTCGTCGGACCACGGCCGATCCTGCCGGTAGTGCCCGGCCAGCAGACCGAGTCGCACGGCTGCGGGGTCGACGTTCTCGGCCCGGAGCTTGGAGACGAACACCAGATTGCCGCGGCTCTTGGACATCTTCTCGCCGTCGAGCCCGATCATGCCGGTGTGCACGTAGTGCCGCGCGAAACGCGGATCACCGGTCGCCGCCTCCGCGTGGGCGGCCGAGAATTCGTGGTGCGGGAAGATGAGATCGCTTCCGCCGCCCTGGATGTCGAAGCCGGTACCGATGCGGTTGAGGGCGATGGCCGCGCATTCGATGTGCCACCCGGGCCTGCCGGGACCCCACGGCGACGGCCACGACGGCTCGCCCGGCCGCACCGCGCGCCAGAGCAACGCATCGAGCGGATCCCGCTTACCGACCCGATCGGGGTCACCTCCGCGTTCGGCGAAGAACGTGTCCATCGTGGCGCGGTCGTAGCCGGACTCGTAACCGAACTGCTCGGTGGCATCGGCACGGAAGTACACATCCGGGTACTCGGCATCGTCGACGACGTACGCGGCACCGGACGCGACGAGCTTGCCCACCAGTTCGACGACCTCGTCGACGGACTCGACGGCGCCGATGTAGTCGCGCGGAGGGAGCACGCGCAGCGCTTCCATGTCGGCACGGAAGAGCTCGATCTCACGCGCTCCCAGATCGCGCCAGTCCTCGCCGTCGCGGTCGGCGCGCTCGAACAGTGGGTCGTCGACATCGGTGACGTTCTGGACGTAATGCACGTCCATGCCCGCGTCTCGCCACAGTCGGTTGATCAGGTCGAACGTCAGATACGTCGCTGCGTGTCCGAGGTGAGTGGCGTCGTACGGGGTAATTCCACAGACGTACATCCGAGCCGTCGAACCCGGGGTGACGGGTCGAACCTGACGGTCTGCGGTATCGAACAATCGAAGCGCTGGACCCTGTCCTGGAATTGTCGGGATCTCCGGGCTCGACCAAGAATGCATGCAACCGAGCCTATCCGAGCCCGATCAGAAGGCGGGCCAGGGTATGGGTCTGCTCGAGCGCGGCTCCGGCATGACCGGCCGCGCGATCAGCGCCTGCGCCCGATCGAGAACCGCGACCGTTTCGGTCAGGGTGATCTTGTCGACCAATCGTGGTGCGATGACCGCGTCGAACGTCTCGACGAACCGCACGACGTCGGTCATCAACGCGTCGTCCACCGCCTGGCCTGCCCACCCCCACAGCACCGTGCGCAGCTTGTTCTCGGCGTGCAGGCAGATACCGTGGTCGACTCCGTACACGTAGCCGTCCAGACCTTCGAGGGCGTGCCCGCCCTTGCGATCGGCGTTGTTGAGGATCACGTCGAGAACCGCCATCCGCTGCAGTCGCGGATCGTCGGCGTGGATCAGCGCGATTTCCTCGCCCTCGCCGTCGTACGCCTGCAGTACCGGAATCCATCCCGCCGGTACGAGATCGGGACGGCAGATATCGACGAGGTCGACGCGTCCCTCGGCGTGATCGTCGGGCGTGTCGATCCACTTCTGCACCATGCCGGGACCGAACGGCCCGTCGCGCAGAACCGTCGGCGGGATGACTCCCCAACCGAGGGCCTCGGAGATTTCGTAGGACGCCACTTCGCGGCCCGCGAGAGTGCCGTCCGGAAAATCCCACAGCGGAACCTCCCCGCGAACGGGTTTGTACACGCACCGCACGGCCGAGTCGCCCTCGCCCGCCTCGCACACCAGCGTGGCGTTGCTGGCCGACACCACCCGACCGACGATCGTCAGGTCGCCGGTCTCCATGGTTTCGCGGCCCTCGAACGGCGGCAGTTCGACGGTCAAGACTCGTCGACCTCGGTCACCGGTCCGAACGTCGCACCGCGGCGGTAGCCGTTGGTTCTGATGCAGACGTGTCCCTCGGGGGCCAAAGGCTGTCCGCACAGCGGGCACGGCGCACGGCCGGCCGCGATGACGCGCTCGGACCGCACCGCGAACTCGCGGGCCTGCACCGGAGTGAGGAACACCCGGACGGCATCCGGGCCCTCGTCGGTGTCGTCGAGAACGACCGATTCGTCCACCTCGACTTCGCTGACGGCGAGAAGTTCCACCACGACGGCGTTGGCGTCGGCATCCCAGCCGAGTCCCATCGTTCCGACGCGGAATTCTGTGTCGATCGGAGTCAGCAGCGGACTGGTGTCGACCGAATCGGTCTCCTCGGCCGGAACGTCGGCTCCGAACCGGCGGTGCACTTCTTCGAGTAGCAGCCCCATCCTGTCTGCGAGTACCTGGACCTGCTGCTTCTCCAGCGCGACCGACACCACGCGGGCGTCGTGCACCGCCTGGAGGAAGAACGTTCGGTCGCCCGGTTCCCCAACGGTCCCGGCAACGAAACGATCAGGGGTGCGAAAAACGTGTATGGCGCGCGGCATTGCACCTCCTAACGACTCGAACAGCTCCGCGAAGTGATTCTCGGAACTTTCATTATCGGCCACGGATCGACCGTGGACGGTATTGCTTGCCCTCCAGCCTGCCACCGATAGGGGTGTCAGCGCCGAAAGGGCGCTCTAGCTGCCTGCCCCACCACCGACGACCGCGTCGGAAGAGTCCGCATCGACCGATTCCGGCGTGGCGGGCTCCTCGGCCTTCGGCACGAACGCACTCAGATCGGACCCGGTGTCGTTGGTCCGTAGTACGAACGGCCGCGTCGAGGTGTAGCGGACGACACTGATCGAGGCCGGGTCGGCGACTATCCGCTGGAAGGAATCGAGGTGGGCCCCCATGGCGTCCGAGAGCACCGACTTGATGACGTCGCCGTGCGAGCACGCCACCCACAGCACGTCGCGGCCGTGCTGCGCGGCCAACCGGGCGTCATGTTCACGCACGGCCTGCACCGCGCGTTGCTGCACTGTCGCCAAGCCCTCGCCCTCCGGGAACACCGCAGCCGACGGGTGCTGCTGCACCACCTTCCACAGCGGTTCGGCCAGCAACTCCTTGATCGTCCGGCCGGTCCACTGTCCGTAGTCGACCTCGACCAACCGGTCCTCGACCACCGGCGAGAGCCCGAGCTTTGCCGCCAACGGCTCCACCGTCTGCTCGCACCGCAGTAACGGCGAGCGCACGATCTCGGCCACGGGAAGCTCGCCGAGACGATCCGCCACCGCCTGCGCCTGCTCACGCCCCCGATCATCGAGCTCGACTCCCGCGCTCCGACCCGCGAGCGTGCCTGCGGTGTTCGACGTCGAGCGGCCGTGCCGAAGCAAGATGACTGTCATTGCATCGAGCCTAATTAGGGTGAACCTACGTTGCCGACACGACCCCGCCGGCCAGCAGCCCGAGCACGACGACACCCAGCACGATGCGGTATCCGACGAACCAGTACAGCGAGTGGTTCGCGACGAACTTCAACAACCAGGCGATCGAGGCGTAGCCGAGACCGAAGGCGACGATCGTGGCGACCAGCAGCTGCGGGCCCGACGCGGCCAGCCCCGTGCCGACCGGCTCGAAGGCGTCGGGCAGCGAGAAGAGACCGGAGGCGGTGACCGCCGGGATGGCGAGCAGGAACGAGAAGCGCACAGCCGCTTCTCGTTCGAGTCCGAGAAACAGGCCTGCGCTGGTCGTCGCCCCGGAACGGGACACTCCGGGGATCAACGCGAGGCACTGCGCCAGACCCATGACGATGCCGTCGCGGGTGGTCAGCTTCTCGATGGGACGTTCCTTGCGGCCGACCTTCTCCGCGATCGCGATGACGACGGCGAACGCGATCAACATGAACGCGATGAGGTAGAGGTTCCGGGCACCGGTTCGGATCTGATCCTTGAACAGCAGGCCGAGAACGCCGATGGGGATGGTGGCGATGATCACGTACCACCCCATTCGGTAGTCGAGTCCGCGTTCGTCCTTCTGCTTCAGTCCGACGAACCAGGCCTTGACGATTCTGACGATGTCGCGCCAGAAGAACAGCAGCACAGCGGCTTCGGTGCCGAGCTGGGTCACGGCGGTGAAGGACGCGCCCGCGTCCTCGTTCCAGAACACGCTGGACACGATGCGCAGGTGCCCGGACGAAGAGATCGGCAGGAATTCGGTGATGCCCTGCACCGCACCGAGGATGATCGCCTGCAGCCACGTCATGTCGATCATGCGGGGCTACCTTCCGAGATCGGTGTCGATGGACTGTCCACTGTCGATGCGCGGCCGCCGGCCTGCCCCCTGAATTCGCGATTCACGGGCACGACCGTACCCGGCGCGGCACGTACGCACCGAGCGGCGCGGCGCACTACTGTGCACTGGCGGCAGTGCAGTTCGACACCGACGATCACACGTAAAAGGACATTCGGCACATATGAAGCAGAGATCGGTCGGCACCAGCGGACTTCGAGTCTCGAGACTCGGCCTCGGCACCCTCGGATGGGGTAGCGGAACCGACGGTGACGACGCCGCAGCACAGTTGTCGGCGTTCGCCGAGGCCGGCGGCACGCTCGTCGACACGTCTCCGGCGTACGGCGACGGACGGGCACAACGAGTACTCGCCGAGTTGCTCGACGACGTCGTCCCGCGGCACGAATTGGTGATCAGCAGCGCAGCGGGCCTGAGTTCACGCTACGGCCGCTATCACGTGGATTGCTCGCGGCGCGGACTGCTCGGCCAACTCGACGCCACGCTGCGCGAACTGGGAACCGACTACCTGGACCTGTGGCAGGTCGCGACCTGGGACCCGATGACTCCGGTCGACGAGGTCGCCGCAACGCTCGACTACGCCGTGACCAGCGGACGGGTTCGCTATACCGGAGCCCGCGGATACCTCGGCTGGCAACTGGCGACGGCAGCGGGCGCAGCCGGTACCGGGCGCATCGTGGCCACTCAGGCCGAGTACTCACTGCTCGCGCGCGGAATCGAGGACGAACTGGTTCCCGCCGCGCACCACCACGGCATCGGCATCCTCGCGGCGGTACCCCTGGCAGGCGGCGTCCTGACGGGCAAGTACCGCAGCGGAGTACCCGCGGACTCCCGCGGGGCCGACGAGCTGCACGCCGAGGCCGTGCACGCGTACCTGACCGATTCCGCCGTGGGCGTCGTCGACGCGGCCGTCACCGCTGCAGACGGTCTGGCCACCTCTCCCCTGGTGGTCGCACTCGCGTGGGCGCGGGACCGACCGGGAGTGAGCAGCGCGATCGTGGGAGCGCGGGACCTCGCACAATTGATGGGCGCACTGATGGCCGAGGAACTCGAGCTGCCGCCAGCGATCGCGTCGGCTCTGGACGACGTCAGCGCCTGATCACGCACAAACATCGGACAGGCTAACCTTCCGTGGTGACCGTCAACCGTCTCGCCGCCGTGCTCCTCGTCGCCGGAGTCCTGGTCGCCTGCTCGGCGAACACCCCCGGCACCGCATCCTCGGACTCCGTCGGCCCCCGCACCGCCGTCGTCGACGATCCCAATCCGGAACCCGTCGTCGACGATCCGGCGGAGGTGCTTCCCGTGACCGTGACCGGATTCGACGGCGTCCCCGTCACGGTGACGGACAACAGCCGCATCGTCGCCGCCGACCAGTACGGCACGCTGGCCGAGACCGTCTTCGCGCTCGGACTCGGCGACAACCTCGTCGGGCGTGACACCTCGGCTGCATTCCCCGCGGCCGAGAACGTGCCCGACGTCACCCCGACCGGCCATTCGCTGAGCGCCGAGGGAATTCTGGCGCTGTCGCCGACCGTCGTACTGACCGATACCAGCATCGGTCCACGTGCCGTGCAGGATCAGATCCGAGCCGCGGGCATTCCGCTCGTGTACTTCGATCCCACGCGCACTCTGGCCGGCGTCGCCCCTCAGATCGAGGCCGTCGCAGCTGCCCTGGGTGTGCCCGACGCCGGTGCCGCACTCGCCGAACGAACGCACACCGAGATCTCGGCAGCGGAGAACGCCGCACCCGAGTCCTCGGAACCGCCGAAGATCGCGTTTCTGTACATGCGCGGCCCGGCGATCAAGATGCTCGCCGGACCCGGCTCGGGAGCGGATGCACTGATCGAGGCTCTCGGTGCAAGGGACGCCGGTGTCGAATCGGGTCTGACCGAACAATTCGTGCCGGTCACCAGCGAGGCGTTGATCGCCGCGGCACCCGACGTCATTCTGATGATGACCAAGGGCCTGGAATCGATCGGCGGAATCGAGGGGCTCGAGCAGATCCCCGGAATCGCGCAGACCCCGGCAGGCCGAGATCGCCGCGTGGTGGACATGGACGACGGCACCATCCTCAGTTTCGGCCCGAACACGGGAAAGGTGTTGGGCGCACTGTCGAAGGCCGTGTACGACCCGGCGTCATGACCGACCGCGCACTCGCCGAAACGCGCACGGGCCGAGGGCGGGTCCTTGCAACATTCGGAGCCATGGTCGCGGCACTGGTGTGTCTGGCCCTGATCTCGGCCGTCGTGGGGCAGGTGCCGACGACACCGCTGGAAGTGTTGGGCAGCCTCGCGCATCGGGTGGGACTCGACATCGGCCCGATGCCCGCACACCCCAGCGGCGAGGTGACGTTGTGGCAGGTTCGATTCCCGCGCCTGACTCTGGCGATCGTCGTCGGCGCGTGTCTGGGGTGCGCGGGTGCGCTGCTGCAGGGGGTGTTCGCGAATCCGTTGGCCGAGCCGGGTGTCGTCGGGGTCTCCTCGGGCGCTGCCGTCGGTGCCAGCTCGGTCATCGTGCTCGGCGGCAGCTTCGCCGGAGTCTGGAGTGTGGCGTTCGCAGCATTCGTCGGCGGGCTCGTCACCACGATCGCCGTGTATTTCCTGGCCCGCAACGCAGGACGCACCGAGGTGGTGACGCTCATCCTCACCGGCGTTGCAGTCAATGCATTCGCCGGCGGTGCCATCGCGTTCTTCACGTTCGTCGCCAGTCCCGCAGCCCGCGATCAGATCGTGTTCTGGCAACTGGGGTCACTCGCGGGCGCGACCTGGCAGTCGGTGGCCGTGGTCGGCCCGCTCGCACTGCTCGGAATCGGAGCTTCCCTGGCGATCGCGCGCCGACTCGACCTGCTTGCGCTCGGAGAGAACGTCGCACGCCATCTGGGAGTAAACGTCGAACGCCTCAGACAGTTCGCCATCGTCGTCGTCGCCCTGCTGGTCGCGTCCGGCGTCGCCTTCACCGGAATCATTCTGTTCGTGGGGCTGGTGGTTCCGCACGCCATGCGGATGGTGCTCGGTCCCGCCCATCGACTCCTGATCCCGGCCAGCGCCCTCGCCGGCTCCGTCGTGCTGCTCGCTGCCGATCTCGTCACCCGCACCCTCGTCGCGAACGTCGATCTGCCGCTCGGCATGGTGACGTCACTGGCGGGTGCGCCGTTCTTCTTCTGGCTGCTCCGCCGTACCCGTGCTCGCCAGGGCGGCTGGGCGTGACGAAGCGAATCGGCACGGCACGCAACGACATCCCGGTCATCCCCGAACAGGGTTCGAAGACCCTCGTCGCCCGCGGAGTCTCCGCACGGCGCGGGAACGCGACGGTGTTGTCCGACGTCCACCTCGACGTGGTCGCCGGCGAGATACTGGCGCTGGTGGGCCCCAACGGCGCGGGCAAATCGACGCTGCTGTCGGTCATGGCGGGAGACACCGAGCCCAGCGCCGGGTCGGTTCTGTTGGACGAGAAACCGCTGAACCGCCTCCGCACGGTCGACGTGGCCAGGCGTCGTGCGGTGCTGCCTCAGCAACACAGCGTCGGGTTCGCGTTCACGGCCGGACAGATCGTTCGAATGGGTCGAGCCCCCTGGGTCGGTACGTCGGCTGCGCGCAACGACGACGACCGCGTCGCCGCAGCCATGTCCGCATGCGACGTAGCGGACTTCTCTGATCGACCGTTCGCGTCGCTCTCCGGTGGCGAGCAGGCCAGAGTTGCGCTGGCCCGCGTCATAGCCCAGGACACCGCGACGATCATGCTGGACGAGCCCACTGCCGCACTCGACCTGGGACATCAGGAGTCGGTCATGGCCGTGGTGCGCTCGCTCGCTGCCGCCGGCCGTGCCGTCGTTGTCGTGCTGCACGATCTCGGCCTCGCGGCGGCATACGCCGACCGCGTCGCGATCCTGGACTCGGGTGAACTGGTCGCAACCGGTCCGCCGCGGGAGGTGCTCACCGCCGAGCGACTGGCCCGGGTCTACCGACATCCCGTCGACGTGTTCGACCATCCCGTGACGGGCGAACAACTGGTGGTTCCCCACCGTGTCAGAAACCCTCCAGCACGGAATTGACTCGGTTGAAGAAGGCTCGAACAGCGGTGGTGTCTCGCTGTGACGCATCGGACAGCTGCTGCGCATGGGCGACCGCGTCACGCACCACACCGACGATGCTGCGCTCGTCCGTCAGATCGACCTCGGTGACCGAATGCTCGGCAACCGCCTCGACCTCGGACCGATCCGGTACCGGAGATTGCACATCGGCGCGGTATATCTCCACGTACAGGGTGCTTCGATGCACACGAAACGCGAACGCCCGACCGTCATCGGTGCGTCCGAAGCCGTTCGGGTGCGTTCCCGCGTTCACTTCCTCGACGACGAAGTGTGTTTCCTCGGTTCCCACGTCCACTCCCATGTCGTGTACTCACCTCGCCCGATCACGCTACCGCCTGTTCGGGCGAGACCGAACGACAACCGATCCGGCGCGGTCGATTTCGCCGAGGTCGCTGCACGCTGGTACAGATGTGGCAACGCCTCCACAGGCAGCGTCTTCTCGAGGAAGTAGGTTCGGCCTCATGCGAACACCGTCGGCTCGGTCCGTTCGAGCGGCAGTCGCGTCCGCGCTCGCCGTCGTCACAGTCCTGTCGGTCGGCGGGTGTTCCAGCGACGACGAGAACGCCGACGACATCTCCGTCGACCCCCGACCGCCGGCCGAGTCCCCCGAAGCCACTGTCACCCCCGCCGGAACCGTCAGCGCATTCGCGCCCGTGGACGCCCTCACGTTCGACCCCGTCACCCGCACCCTCGTGGCGCTGACCGACGCATCGACAACCGTGACCCTGGCCCGCGACGGAGCCGCAGCGCAGACCCAGGTGGTCGATCTGGGCGCCACGGGAGCAGCACTCGTCGCCGGACGGGACTCGACAGTGCTGGTGCCCATGGACGGTTCCGTCGCGAGGATCTCCGTGGTGGACGGACAGCGGACTGCCCTGCCTGTCGACGGCGACGCGCTGTCCGCAGCAGACCTACCCGACGGCACGACGGCTGTCGGGGACGACACCGGCGCGGTCCGTGTACTCGACACGAACGGTGACGTCACCACCACGGTCTCCGGCGGCAGTGTGACCTCTGCCGATGCTCTGGCCAGTACACCGAACGGGGTCTCGGTTCTCGACCGTCGCCAGACGTCGGTGACCGACCTGAATCTGGACGACGGCACCCTCGGAGTGGCCTTGCGCGCAGGCGAAGGTGCCGCGGAGATGACCAGCGACGAGTTCGGCCGCTTGCTGGTCACCGATTCGACGGGGACCGAGTTGCTCGTCTTCACCTCGCACGATCTGCTGATGCGGCAACGCTTTCCGGTCGGGTCGCAGCCGTGGGCGATCGCCTACGATGAGCAGTCCGGTGTCGTGTGGGTGACGCTTCCCGCGTCCAACGAGGTGGTCGGGTACACACTCGATACCGGAATTCCGGTCGAGGCCGGGCGGTTGGCCACTGTGCGGCAGCCGAATTCGGTTGCTGTCGACGCCGACACCGGCGACCTGTACGTGGGATCGGCTACCGGTGACGGACTGCAGCGCATCCCTGCTGCCGGTCGTTGACCCGCGTGGACGCGGGAGTGGAGCCTGCAGGAACGAACCGTACGTACGGAGGAGGCATATGAACGCGCATGACAATTCGGCACCGGGGCGCGCGAAGATGCCCGTCGGATGGGAAGTGTCTGCGTCCGACGATTGGGAGTACGTGCCGTTGCGGCTGCCGCCGGATGTGACCCGGGTGACGGCCTCGATGCGGCTGGCGATTCAGGCGGAGTTCGGCGGCTGGGAACTGTCGCGGGTTCGGCTGTACACCGATGGCAGCAGGCGTGTGTTGCTCAAACGCAAGAAGACCGCGCATCACATCCCCGAGCCCGGAATCTGAGCCCGTCGCAGTACTGTTCGACCGCACGATCGTTGACACCACCGCATGAGTTCGACCGAGCCAGATCGACCGGAGAGAAGACCGTGGGAGACCGCCTGTACCGAGTTCTGTTGCGCCTGATGTTCCTCGTGCCACCGGAGAGGATCCATCACCTGGCGTTTCGGGTGCTCCGCGTCGTCGCCGTCGTGCCGCCGCTCCGCTACCTGGCCGAGAAGGCGTTCGTGGTCGACGATCCACGACTGCGCTCGACGGTGTTCGGCGTCGACTTCCCGGCTCCGCTCGGCCTCGCGGCCGGCTTCGACAAGAATGCCGACGGAATCGACGCGTGGGGGCCGATCGGATTCGGTTTCGCCGAGATCGGCACCGTGACAGCGCAGAGCCAGCCGGGCAATCCGACGCCGCGGCTGTTCCGATTGCCTCAGGACCGCGCCATCGTCAACCGCATGGGCTTCAACAACCACGGTGCCGAGCACGCCGCCCAGCGTGTCCGCGCCAGGCGCACGGGTATCCCGATCGGTGCCAACATCGGCAAGACCAAGATCGTGGAGCCGGTGGATGCCGCCGCGGACTACACGGCCAGCGCCCGGCTTCTGGGCCCGTTGGCGGACTTCGTGGTCGTCAACGTCAGCTCCCCCAACACCCCTGGGTTACGTGACCTTCAGGCCGTCGAATCGCTGCGGCCGATCCTCGAGGCGGTTCAGTCCGTGGTGACGGTGCCGGTATTGGTCAAGATCGCCCCGGACCTGTCCGACGAGGACATCGACGCCGTGGCCGATCTGGCCGTCGAGCTCGGTCTCGACGGGATCGTGGCCACCAACACGACGATCTCCCGCACCGGGCTGCGCACCGACGCCGACGTGGTCGCCGCAGCAGGAGCAGGTGGCCTGTCCGGTGCTCCGCTGGCAGACCGCTCGCTCGAGGTGCTGCGACGTCTGTACCGCAGAGTGGGCACCCGGCTGACGCTCATTTCCGTCGGCGGAATCGAGACCGAGGCACAGGCGTGGGAACGCATCACCGCGGGCGCGTCACTGGTCCAGGGTTACACCGGGTTCATCTACGGCGGCCCGCTGTGGATCAAGAACATTCACCGGGGACTGGCTACTCGGCTCGAGGAACATGGCTTCGCCACGATCACCGATGCGGTGGGCTCGGCGAACAAGCCCTGAACCGTCGGGTGTCGGAACCGGTGTTTCGACACCCGACGATCGAGCTCAGGCCTCGTAGATGCCGGTGAGGACCGCACGACCGATGGCGTGCGAGAACAGATTGAAGCCGAGGTAGGCCGGGGTGGCCGTCTCGTCCACTTCGAGCCGTTCGACGTCCACCGCGTGAACCACGATGAAGTACCGGTGCGGGCCGTGGCCTGCGGGCGGAGCAGCACCGATGTAGCGGAACAGACCGGCGTCGTTCTTGAGCGTCACCGCGGTGCTGGGCACCCCGGTCCCGCCGTCGTCGCCCGCGCCCGACACCAGCGATGTCGTCTCGACGGGGATGTTCGCCACTGCCCAGTGCCAGAAGCCGGATGCCGTCGGCGCGTCGGGGTCGTAGACGGTGACGGCGAAGCTCTTGGTGCCCTCGGGGAATCCGGACCAGGACAGCTGCGGAGAGTTGTCGTGCCCACCGGCTCCCATGATTCCACTGACCTGCTGAGCGGCCAATGTCTGGCCGTCCTCGACGTCCTCGGACGTCAACTCGAAGGATGGTAGGTCCGGAAGCGAGTCGTATGGGTTGTACGCCACGATGGTTCCTTTCGTATCAGCTGTGCAGCAAGAAGTGTTCGAGTACCTGTGTACCGAACTCCAACGATTCCACGGGTACTCGTTCGTCGATGCCGTGAAACAACGCCGCGAAATCCAGTTCCGGTGGCAACTTCAGCGGAGCGAAGCCGAAGCAGCGAATACCGATGCGCGCGAACGCTTTTGCGTCGGTTCCGCCGGACAGCATGTAGGGAACTGTTCGACCGTTCGGGTCGTGTGCCATGACTGCGTCGTTCATCGCGTCGACGAGATCGCCGTCGAACGTGGTCTCGTACGGTTCGAGTTTCGTGATCCATTCGCGTTCGACGTTCGGGCCGATCAACTCGTCGACCTCCTTCTCGAAGGCCGCCTGCCGCCCCGGCAGCACTCGGCAGTCCACCACTGCCGTAGCCGTCTGCGGAATCACGTTCGCCTTGTAGCCGGCCGAGAGCATCGTCGGGTTCGCGGTGTCGCGAAGGGTCGCTCCGACGATGCGGGCGATGCTGCCGAGTTTGAGCAGGGTGCCGTCGATGTCCGGTGACGTCGGGTCGAAATCGAGACCCGATTCCTCCGAGACCGCCTGCAGAAACTGCGAGACCGATTCGGTGAGCACCAGCGGAAACGTGTGATTGCCCAGTTTGGCCACTGCCTCGGCGAGGTACGTCACGGCGTTGTCGTCGTGCAGGAAGGATCCGTGTCCGGCGCGGGCCTTGGCCGTCAGCCGCATCCAGGCCAGGCTCTTCTCCGCCGTCTCGACCATGTAGAGCCGCTTCTCGGTGCCGTCCGGACGGGCGACGGTGAGCGAGAACCCGCCGACCTCACCGACCGCCTCGGTGACGCCCTCGAACAGATCGGGTCGGTTGTCGACCAACCAGTGCGATCCGTACTTGCCGCCCGCCTCCTCGTCCGCCAGGAACGCGAACAGGATGTCGCGGGGTGGGACGGTCCCGTTGGACTTGAACTGGCGGGCCAGCGCGAGAGCCATGCCGACCATGTCCTTCATGTCCACCGCGCCTCGGCCCCACACGTAACCGTCCTCGACGGCCCCGGAGAACGGATGCACGCTCCAGTCGGCGGGTTCGGCCGGTACGACATCCAGGTGTCCGTGGACCAGCAGCGCGCCGCGAGAGGAGTCCGCTCCGCGCAGCCACGCGAACACGTTGCCTCGACCCGGGGCACCGGACTCGACGTACTCCGTCTCGTAGCCCACCTCCTCGAGCTTGCTCGCCACCCACTCGGCGCATTCCTTCTCGCCGACGGTCGTGTCGAGCTCCCCCGTGTTCGAGGTATCGAACCGGATGAGGGAACTGACGAGATCCACGACTTCGTCGAGGGCAACGGTGGCGTCGATATCGGGTGTTTTTCCGGGATTGCTCACATCGTTGGGCACACGTCGTTCCTACCACCAGAATCCGCTCCGGGCACCATGAGAAACGGCCTCGAGCATGAACTGACGTGGGGATTTGGGTTATCGGGAACCCGTCGGATAATCTTACGCAGCACACAGCGGCCGGCTGTGAAAGCAACAAAAGAATATGCGGCAGAGGTCGCACTTGTCCGAGTGGCGGAATGGCAGACGCGCTAGCTTGAGGTGCTAGTGTCCTATTAACGGACGTGGGGGTTCAAGTCCCCCCTCGGACACCGTCTGAAAGATGTAGTCAGACAAAGATTTTCACAGATCTGAGTTGAGACAGACGAAACTGACCCTGATTCTTCGGAATCGGGGTCTTTTTCGTTCTGCACTCGCTTTCGTTCGGCTCGAAGGGGCCGATGCTAGGAGACCGACGATGGACGCGATCGACCCGACCGATCTCGAGACGTGCCTGCGCGTGCTGAAGCAGGCCGCAGAGCTGGACAAGAACCATCCGGATTCGATCGCTGTGCAGCGCGCGTCCGGTGCCATGTTCAAAGATCTCAAGCGCGCTCGACGCGTCGCGGCGCGCAATGCCGTCAATGCCGCCGACCGTGCCGTCGTCGCTGCAACCGCAACCGGATCCCCGGACCGAATCGACGACGAGACCGCAGGACTGTCCCTGACCTCCCGCGCCGAGGGAGACATCGCAGGCACGTTGATCAAGGCTCGTCCCTGCTACATCTGCAAGCAGCGCTACACCCACGTCGACTCGTTCTATCACCAGCTGTGCCCGGAGTGCGCGACGCTCAATCGAGGCAAGCGCAACGCTCGAACCGATCTGTCCGGCCGGCGGGCGTTGCTGACCGGTGGTCGGGCGAAGATCGGGATGTACATCGCACTTCGACTGCTGCGCGACGGTGCACACACCACGATCACCACTCGCTTTCCCAACGACGCCGTGCGTCGCTTCGCCGCGATGGACGACAGTGACCAGTGGCTGCACCGTCTGCGCGTCGTCGGCATCGATCTTCGCGATCCGGCTCAGGTTGTGGCGCTTGCCGATTCGGTCGCGGCCGAGGGACCTCTGGACATTCTGATCAACAACGCCGCACAGACCGTCAAACGCTCCCCCGGCTCCTACAGCGCACTGGCCGATGCGGAGGCCGAACCATTGCCCGCAGCCCTGACCGAGGGCGCAGGACCGGAGCGGATCACGTTCGGCAAGACCAGTGATGCGCACCCCGCGTCACTGGCGAGCTCGTTGCCCGCCACCGCGATCGGCGGCCGATCGACTGCTGCCCTGAGCGCGGACGACGTGGCCTCGCTCGCCATGGTCGCCGGCTCGGTCACGGCCGAGAGGATCGAGAGCGGACTCGCCATCGATGCCGGCGGCCTGGTACCCGATCTCGCCGAGACCAACAGCTGGATCCACACCGTCGAGCAGGTCGACCCGGTGGAACTGCTCGAGGTGCAGCTCTGCAATTCCGTCGCACCCTTCATCCTGGTCTCGCGGCTACGCACCGCGATGGAGGCCTCGGACGCGCGGCGCAAGTACGTGGTGAACGTCTCGGCCATGGAAGGCCAGTTCGGCCGCGCGTACAAGGGGCCGGGCCATCCCCACACCAACATGGCCAAGGCCGCGCTGAACATGCTGACGCGCACCAGCGCGAAGGAGATGCTCGAGAGCGGAATCCTGATGACGGCCGTCGACACCGGCTGGATCACCGACGAACGGCCACACCCCACCAAGATGCGGCTCGCCGACGAAGGTTTCCACGCTCCACTCGACCTGGTCGACGGTGCCGCCCGGGTGTACGACCCGATCGTGCAGGGCGAACTCGGAGTCGATCTGTACGGCTCGTTCCTCAAGGACTACCAGCCGTCACCCTGGTGATTTTCGCGTGCGTGCCCCTCGGTGAACGTGGGCTGCGATACTCGTAAGCCGAAGTCGTTGCGCGCGAGCGAACGGCCCTTCTTCACGCACCGATAGGCGGGCACCATGGGCGAGGACGTCGAGCGCCGTAAGTTCACCAGGCAGGACAGGCACGAGTTTCGCCAGAAGGTGCAGGACTGTCTCGATGCCCTGGCGATCATGTTGGCCGATGAGACCTTCCACGTCGGTGAACCGCAGATCGGCATGGAGATCGAGCTCAATCTCGTCGACGACGACATGGAACCGTCGATGGCCAACGCGGCGGTGCTCGACGCCATCGCCGATCCCGACTATCAAACCGAGCTCGGCCAGTTCAACATCGAGATCAACGTCGACCCTCGGCCACTGCGCGGTGCCTCGATCGCCGAGTTGGAGACCGACCTGCGCAGATCGCTGAATGCAGCGGACGAACGCGCCCGCACCTCGGGTAGTCGGCTCGCCATGATCGGCATGCTCCCGACTCTGGACGAGGAGCACTTCGAGCACCGGTGGCTCTCGGCGAATCCGCGCTACGACCTGCTCAATCAGCAGATCTTCGCCGCTCGGGGCGAGGACATCGAACTGAAGATCGGCGGAGTTCGACTGCCCGGTGCCGCTGCCGCCGAGGATCTCGACATCGTGACCGACACGATCCTGCCCGAGGCGGCCTGCACGTCGGTTCAGCTGCACCTGCAGGTGGCTCCGGACGAGTTCGCGTCGTATTGGAATGCAGCGCAAGCCCTTTCGGGTGTACAGGTGGCGCTCGCCGCCAACTCGCCGTTCTTCGCCGGACGCGCGCTGTGGCACGAGACTCGCATTCCGCTGTTCGAGCAGGCCACCGACACCAGGCCGCAGGAGCTCAAGAATCAGGGTGTCCGACCGCGGGTGTGGTTCGGCGAACGATGGATCACCTCGATCTTCGATCTGTTCGAGGAGAATTCACGCTACTTCCCTGCGTTGCTGCCGGTCTGCAGCGAGGAGGATCCCAAGGCTGCGCTGGCCGAGGGCAAGACACCGTCGCTGTCCGAACTGCGCATGCACAACGGAACCGTCTACCGGTGGAACCGGCCGATCTACGACCGGTCCGGCGACGGCCATCACATCAGGCTGGAGAATCGCGTTCTGCCGGCCGGACCGTCGGTGGTCGACACTCTCGCCGACGCGGCGTTCTACTACGGAACCGTCCGCGCGCTGGCCGATGCCGACCGCCCGCTGTGGTCGCAGATGTCGTTCGACGCCGCCGAGGAGAACGTGCACTCCGCGGCCCGCGGCGGGTTCGATTCGATGCTCTACTGGCCCGAGGTGGGCTGGGTGAGTCCGCAGGAACTGGTGTTGCGTCGGCTGCTGCCCCTGGCCGACGCCGGATTGGCCGCCTACGGCGTGGACGCGGCGGTCCGCGACCGCTATCTGGGGGTGATCGAGGCGCGGTGCCTGGCCAAGCAGTCCGGCTCGGTGTGGCAGCGCAACGCCGTCGTCGCCCGCGAAAGCGCCGGTGAGAAGCGCGATAGAGCGCTTGCGGGAATGCTCGGTGATTACGTCACCCTCATGAATGCCGGAGAACCCGTGCACACCTGGACGAACTGACGGCGCGTCGACTCGCCGGGGTGACCCGCGTTAGTGTCGCTGGTATGAATTCGCCTGCATCCGACTCCCCCGATCGCACTCACGACATCGTCGTCTACGGCGTCACCGGCTTCGTCGGGAAATTGACGGCGAAGTACCTCGCCGAGCATGCACCGGCAGACACCCGCATCGCCCTCGCCGGGCGCTCTACGGCGAGGGTGGAGGCCGCCAGGAAAGAACTGGGCTCCAGGGCTCAGCAGTGGTCCGTTCTCGAGGCCGACGCAACCGACCTCGCATCGCTCGAGGCCATGGCCCGATCGACCCGAGTCGTCATCACCACGGTCGGTCCCTACGCCAAGTACGGCTTGGAATTGGCAACGGCGTGCGCCGAGGCCGGGACGGATTACGTCGACCTCACCGGCGAGGTCCTGTTCGCTCGCGAGAGCATCGATACCAACCACGAAATCGCTCAGCGCACCGGGGCCCGCATCGTTCACTCGTGCGGCTTCGATTCCATCCCGTCCGACATCGGCGTACACGCGCTGTACGAGGCCGTTACCGCGGACAACGCCGGTGAGCTGACCGACACGACCCTGGTGGTCACGTCGATGTCCGGCGGGGTCAGCGGCGGCACCATCGACTCGCTGCGCGGGCAGATCGAGGCGATGAAGAAGGACAAGCGAGCCCGACGCATCGCCGCGCGGCCGTACTCCCTCAGTCCCGACCGGGGCCTCGAGCCGCAACTCGGCCGTCAGCTCGACACCGTGCTGATCGACGGCAAGAAGATCGACCCGAGCCTGCGTGGTTGGAAAGCCCCGTTCGTGATGGCCTCGTACAACACGCGAGTCGTCCGGCGCACCAATGCACTTCGCGACTGGGCCTACGGAAAGCAGTTCCGCTACAGCGAGGTGATGAGCGTTGGCTCGTCGTTCGCCAGCCCCGTCCTCGCCGGTGCTCTGTCTGCCGGGCTGTTCGTCGGCGTGTCCGCGATGACTGTGCTTCCGGCCAAGGTGCTCGACCGCATTCTGCCCAAGCCGGGCACCGGCCCCAGTGAAAAAGCCCGTGAGAAGGGACATTTCACGGTCGACCTGTACACCCTCACCACGTCGGGGGCTCGCTACCGGGCTCGCGTCAAAGCGTCGGGAGACCCCGGCTACAAGGCCACCGCGGTCATGCTGGCGGAGTCGGCACTCGCACTCGTGTACGGCGGCGACGCCTTACCGAAGGCCTCAGGAGTTCTCACTCCCGCCACCGCGATCGGTGACGTCCTCGTCGATCGTCTCAATGCTGCCGGAATGGAGATCTGGGCCAAGCGGAACTGATCGACCGCGAACTACGACCGCGGGGAGGCCGAGGACAGCTCGGAGTAGAGCTCCTCGGCCTCCGCGGTCGAGTCGACCTGTGGCGGTGAGCCTTCCAACGGTTGGGTGGCGGACTCGCGCAGAAACCCGACCGCGACGAGGCCGATAACACCGCTCACGACGAGGTAGTACGCAGGGATCATCGGGCTACCCGTTGCGCTGACCAACGCAGAGGTGACCAGTGGCGTCGTACCACCGAAGATCGACACCGACAGATTGAACCCGATCGACAGCGCGCCGTAGCGAATTCGGGTGGGAAACAGGGCCGGTAGCGTCGACGCGCTCGGCGCCGCGAAACACGCCAGCACGAGACCGAGCAACAGGCACGCGATCAGCGGGCCGATCCACCCGCTCTCGCGGAGCAGCAGGAAGCAGGGCACGGCGAGAACGATCTGCCCGACAGCACCGAACACGAACACCGGTTTGCGGCCGATTCGATCGGTCAGCCTGCCGACACCCACGATGACGCTCACCACGACGACCATCGCCGACAGGACGAGCAAATCGGCGCTGAGCTGACTGCGGCCGACGATCTCGGTGAAGTACGTGGGTAGATACGACGTGACCATGTAGTTGGTCACGTTGTACAGCAACACGATTCCCATGCAGATCAACAGAGCCCGCCAATGGTCGGTGAAGATCTTCCCGATCGATCTCCGACCGCTCTCCTGCGCCTTGACCTTGCTGTCGTGTTCGTCGAGTTGTTTGCGGAACGCAGGGGTGTCTTCCAGCTTCAGCCGCAGGTACAGCCCGATCAGACCCATCGGTCCTGCGACGAAGAACGGTATGCGCCAGCCCCATTCGACCATCGTGGCGTCGCCCAACACCGCGTTGAGGATCGTCACCAGGCCGGAGCCCATGGCATAACCGACGAAAGTGCCGAAGTCGAGCCAACTACCGAGAAAACCACGACGCTTGTCCGGGGAGTACTCGGCGATGAACGTCGTGGCACCGCCGTACTCGCCGCCGGTGGAGAACCCTTGGACCAGCCGCGCGACGAGTAGGAGAATCGGTGCCCAGATCCCGATGGTCGCGTAACTGGGGATGAGTCCGACGGCCAGCGTGCCGATCGCCATCATGATCATCGTCGCGGCGAGTACCTTCTGCCGCCCGATTCGGTCCCCCAGTGGTCCGAAGAACAAGCCTCCGAGTGGACGGACGACGAACGCTGCCGCGAACGTGGCGAACGTCGAGATGAGCTGCACTGCGGGCGTGGCGTCGGGGTAGAACACCTTGCCCAACGTCGCGGCCAGGTAGCCGTACACACCGAAGTCGAACCACTCCATCGTGTTGCCGAGAGCAGCGGCCGACACCGCGCGCTTGAGCATCGGCTGATCCACGACGGTGATGCTCTTCTGCGAGAGCGCCGGCTTCCTCCGCATTCGGTTCGTGAACGCGTCGCGTCGAAGAAGCTGGACGTGTCGATGTCCCCACCGCGTGTGCTGCGGGGTTGTCTCAGGCTCTCGGGCTACGGTCATTCCAGCAACGTTAGCCAGACAAACGATGTGATTTCAAACGACCGAACTCGGTCTACCGATGTTCCTCCAGGTGAACGGCAGGACGTCGAATGTGCCACACCACGTTGACAATTGGAGCAATTCGGCCAATCCGGACAGAGACCGTCGCGGGGCAACGACACCGATCGACGCACAGCTGGCAGGATGGACCCGTGCCGAACCACAACTACGGACTCACCGTGAGCTGGACGGGCAACCGCGGCGTCGGTACCACCGGTGCCGCCGCCTACGACCGCGATCACATCGTCTCGGCACCCGGCAAGCCCGACCTCCACGCGAGCTCCGATCCGAGCTTTCGCGGCAACCCCGAACGCTGGAATCCCGAGGAGATGCTCGTCGCCTCGCTGTCCAGTTGCCATATGCTGTGGTACCTCGGGCTCGCCGCCGCCTCGGGAGTGGTCGTCACCGACTACACCGACTCCCCCACCGGAGTGATGACCGAGCTATCCGACGGTTCGGGTCAGTTCGTCGAGGTCACCCTCGTTCCGGTCGTGACCGTCGTGGACCCGTCGATGGTGCCGCGCGCCGAGAAACTGCACGCATCGGCGTCTTCGAAGTGCTTCATCGCGCGATCGGTCAACTTCCCGGTGCGGCACACCCCGACGACGGAGGTGGCGTCGTGACCGTCCCCTTGATCGTCGACGTGGACACCGGAATCGACGATTCTCTCGCGTTGCTGTACTTGCTCGCCAGTGAGGATGCCGAGGTCCTCGGCATCGCATCCACCGCGGGCAATGTGCCGGTGAACCAGGTTGCCGCGAACAATCTCGCCTGGCTCGACCTGTGCCGCGCCGGCGATGTCGAGGTCTCGCTCGGCGCACAGGTACCCCTCGTGGCACCGCTGATGACCACCGAGGACACCCACGGCCCGCAGGGCATCGGGTACGCGGAGCTTCCGGTGTCCACGCGGCCGCTGTCCGACCGGGACGCCACCACGATGTGGATCGAGCTGGTTCGTTCGCGGCCGGGCGAGATCACCGGATTGGTCACCGGTCCGCTGACCAATCTCGCGCTGGCGATCCGTCGGGATCCCGAGCTACCTCGACTGCTGAAGCGCCTGGTGTTGATGGGCGGCGCATTTCAGCACCAGGGCAACACGACGCCGACCAGCGAGTGGAACATCGCCGTCGACCCCGAGGCCGCCTCGGAGGTGTTCGCGGCCTTCTCCGGACTACCGCCGGAACGCCATCCCATCGTCTGCGCGCTCGACATCACCGAGACCATCGAGATGACCCCCGAACACATCCGGCGTCTTGCCGAACGCGCCGGAAGCATTCCGGCCGAATCGATCTCGTCGAGCGATGCTCCGGGTGTTCGCTCGGCCGCGTCGAACCCGATCGTGCGGCACTTCTCCGACGCGGTGCGGTTCTACCTGGAATTCCATCGCGATCACGACCAGGGATTCTTGGCACACATGCACGATCCGTTTGCGGCCGCTGTCGCGCTGGACGCGGACATCGCCACCTACCGGCACGCGACCGTGGACGTCGAACTCGTCGGAACCCTCACACGGGGAACGACAGTGGCCGACTGGCGCGGGATGTGGGGTCGAGAACCGAATGCCGCGATCGCGACTCGTACGGACCCGGAGGCATTCTTCGACCGCTTGATCGAGCGTGTCGGGGATCTCGCCGCCCGACTCTACCCGGCCCCAGGGCCAGAAGACGGAGCTTCAGGAATCGAACGCGTCGAGTAGTTCCTGCGCGGCCAACGCGGCGGTCAGCGAACCGTCGCGCACCCGGGCCTCGACGTCGCCGCGAATCGCCTTGACGGAGGGATTCTGCGCCAGCCTTCGCAGCAGTTGATCGTTGACCATCGTCCACGTCCAATCGACCTGCTGCTTGCGACGCTTCTCGGCGAATTCGCCTGCGTCGCTGAGCACTTGCTGATGGCGTAGCACTGTGTCCCAGTACTCGTCGAGACCGGTGCCCTCGATGGCGCTCATCGTCAACACCGGGGGCTTCCAGATCGCGTCGTGCGGATAGATCAGCCGCAGGGCGCCCGCCAACTCCCTCGCCGCGTTCTTCGCGTCGGTCGCGTGCTTGCCGTCGGCCTTGTTGACGGCCACCAGATCGGCGAGTTCGAGAACGCCCTTCTTGATGCCCTGCAACTGATCTCCGGTGCGCGCGAGCGTCAGGAACGTGAAGCAGTCGACCATGTTCGCGACCGTCACCTCGGACTGCCCGACGCCCACCGTCTCGACCAGAATGACGTCGAAGCCTGCTGCTTCGAGGAGCACGATCGTCTCCCGCGTCGCACGTGCGACCCCGCCCAGGGTTCCCGACGTCGGAGACGGCCGAATGTACGCGTTCTCCTGCACCGCGAGACGCGACATCCGGGTCTTGTCACCCAGGATGGAGCCACCGGTCCGCGTCGACGACGGGTCGACGGCCAGCACCGCGACTCGGTGCCCCTTCTCGATCAACCGCATTCCGAGCGCGTCGATGAAGGTCGATTTGCCGACCCCCGGCACGCCGGTGATGCCGACTCGATGGGAGCCACCGGCATCGGGCAGAACCCGAAGCAGCAACTGCTGAGCCAAGTCTCGATGATCCGATCGGGTCGACTCGACCAGCGTGATGGCACGCGCCAAACCGGATCGCTCGTTCGCTCGGACAGCGTCGGCCACCGCATCGATGTCGATGATTCGGCCTCTCGGCGACGCTGCACCGGTCGAGGAACTCGTGTTGTCGTTCGGAGAACCCATGCTCAGGCGTTGGCCTCGCGTGGTGCGTGCCCGAGCGCAACGGACAGCTTCTCCACCAGGCCGATCGCTGCGTCGGCGATGACGGTGCCCGGAGGGAAGATCGCCGCGGCGCCCGCGGCGTACAGCTCGTCGAAATCGCCGGGCGGGATGACGCCACCGACGACGATCATGATGTCCTCGCGCCCGACGTCGGCCAAGGCCTGCCGCAGGGCGGGCACCAGCGTCAGGTGGCCTGCCGCCAGTGACGACACTCCGACGACGTGAACGTCGTTGTCGGCGGCCTGGCGGGCCACCTCCTCGGGGGTCTGGAACAGAGGGCCGACGTCCACGTCGAAGCCGATGTCCGCGAACGCCGTGGCGATCACCTTCTGACCGCGGTCGTGTCCGTCCTGACCCATCTTGCACACCAGGACGCGAGGCCGACGGCCCTCGTCCTCGGCGAACTGCTCGACCAGCGCGGTGGCGCGGGTGATGTTCTCGGATTTGCCTGCCTCGTCGCGGTACACACCACTGATTGTCCGGATTTCGGCCTGATGGCGCCCGTAGACCTTCTCGAGCGCGTCGGAGATCTCGCCGACGGTGGCCATCTTGCGTGCCGCGTCGATGGCGAGGGCCAGCAGATTGTTCTCCATACCCGGCTGATCCGACGCCGCAGCTCTGGTCAGGTTCGCCAGAGCGGCTTCGACCTCGGCGGTGTCCCGCTCGGCCCGCAGCCGCTCGAGCTTCTCGATCTGCTCACGTCGAACCTTGGAGTTCTCGACCTTGAGCACCTCGATGGTGTCGGGCTCGTCGGGCACGTACTTGTTGACGCCCACCAGGGGCTGACGACCGGAGTCGATGCGCGCCTGCGTGCGGGCCGCGGCCTCCTCGATGCGCAGCTTGGGGATGCCCTCGCCGATGGCCTGAGCCATGCCGCCTGCTTCCTCGACCTCGGCGATGTGTGCCCGGGCCCGATTCGCGAGCTGGTGGGTGAGCCATTCGACGTAGTGCGAGCCGCCCCACGGATCGATCGGGCGAACGGTGTTGGACTCCTGAGCGATGAGCAGCTGGGTGTTGCGGGCGATCCGCGCCGAGAAGTCCGTCGGCAGGGCGAGTGCCTCGTCGAGGGCGTTGGTGTGCAGCGACTGAGTGTGGCCCTGGGTTGCGGCCATCGCCTCCACACAGGTGCGGGCGACGTTGTTGAACACGTCCTGTGCCGTCAACGACCAACCCGACGTCTGCGAATGAGTGCGCAGCGAACGGGATTTGGCGCTCTTGGGCTCGAACTGTTGGACGAGCTCGGCCCACAGCAGACGCCCGGCCCGCAGCTTGGCGACCTCCATGAAGAAGTTCATTCCGATGGCCCAGAAGAACGACAGTCGCGGCGCGAACGTATCGATGTCCATGCCCGCATCCAGACCGGCCCGGATGTACTCGACACCGTCCGCAAGGGTGTACGCGAGTTCGAGATCGGCTGTGGCACCTGCTTCTTGGATGTGGTAGCCCGAGATGGAGATCGAGTTGTACTTGGGCATCTTCTCGCTGGTGTACGCGAAGATGTCCGAGATGATGCGCATCGACGGCTTGGGCGGATAGATGTAGGTGTTGCGCACCATGAACTCTTTGAGAATGTCGTTCTGGATGGTGCCGGCGAGCTTCTCCGGCCCGACGCCCTGCTCCTCGGCGGCCGCGACGTACAGCGCCAGGATCGGCAGCACCGCACCGTTCATGGTCATCGAGACCGAGACGCTGCCCAGGTCGATGCCGTCGAACAGCTGACGCATGTCGTAGATGGAATCGATGGCGACACCGGCCATTCCGACGTCACCCTGCACTCGCGGGTGATCGGAGTCGTAGCCGCGGTGGGTGGCCAGGTCGAACGCAACCGACAGACCCTTCTGGCCGGCCGCGAGGTTCCGACGGTAGAACGCGTTGGACTCGGCGGCGGTGGAGAAGCCCGCGTACTGACGAATCGTCCACGGCTGGTTGACGTACATCGTGGGATACGGCCCGCGAAGGAACGGCGGGGCACCCGGGTAACTGTGCAGCGGGTAGCCCTCGGCCTCGGCGGCGGCTCGATCGGCCTCGGTGAACACGGGCTTGACGTCGATGCCCTCGGGGGTGGACCACACCACCTGCTCGGGTGTGTAGAAGTTGGCCTTCGCACCCTTCTCCACGTGAGCGGCGACGTCCTCGGCCGACGGCGGCGGCGGAGTCGGCTCGTCGGGATCGACCAATGGCACCTCGGCGAAACTGCCGATGGTGTGCGAGATTCTGCGCTCGTCGGTATTCACTTCAGGCTCGCTCATCTCAGGCTCCCAGGGTGTCGAGAAGTTCGGTCAGCACGGCGACGGCGTCGACCTTCGCGGTCAGGAATCCATCGGGACGCGAGTCACCCTCGACGCCGGTGAAGATCTTCTCGGGGCCGGCGAGCAGCACCTGCGTGACGCCTGCTGCCCGCAGTGCCTCCACGGCAGTGGCGGCCTCGTCGGCGTACCTCTTGTCGGTTCCACACACCACCGCTATGTGAGTTCCGGACGCCTCCACTGCTCCGGCAACAGCCTCGACGGTCAGCGGACCCGGGTTGACGGCCTCGATCCCGCCCGACGCCAACAGATTCGACGCGAATGTCGTCCGGACGTTGTGTTCGGCAACGCTGCCCAGCGGTACCAGAAGCACGGTCGGCCGCGAATCATGCTGAGCCAAATGAGCATCCGAGCGATCCCGCAAAGCTTCGAAAGCCCTGGCGTACCTGTACACGGTTGCCGAATCCTGCGGCTCGGTCTGCTCCGGGGTCAGTGGTGCCTCGGCCAGGTTGGGAAATTCGTTGACGCCGGTCAGCGGGGTCACTCGGTGAGCGATGTCGGAATCGCGTTCGGCGCGGGTCTTCTCGATCGCGGCCACGAGCGAACCGTCGGCGACAGCGGCACGGAATCCGCCCGACGCTTCGATGGTCTGGAAGAACTCCCAGGCCTTCGCGGCGACAGCAGCGGTCAGTTCTTCGATGTACCAGGACCCGGCACCCGGATCCAGGACCCGTCCGAGATGCGCCTCTTCGAGCAGCAGCAGCTGGGTGTTCCGGGCGATGCGTGCCGCGAACGTCTTCGACACCCCGGCTGCGCCGCCGTCGAGTGCCGCATCGAACGGGAGCACGGTCACCGCATCGGCACCGCCGACTCCCGCGCCGAACGACGCCAGCGTGGTCCGCAGCATGTTCACCCACGGATCCCGCTGCGACATCATCGCCTCCGAGGTCACCGCGTGCTGAGGAGCGTCACCGGCGTCGGGGGCTCCGCAGACCTGCGCGATGCGCGCCCACAACGTGCGAGCGGCCCGGAACTTGGCGATGGTCTGGAACTGGTCGTCGGTGGCGGAGAATCGGAACTCGATCTGTCTCAGGGCATCCGAGATGCCGATACCGGCATCGGTCATGGACCGGAGGTACTCGAGGCCTGCGGCAATCGCAGCACCGAGCTCCTGCGCGTCGCCGCCTCCGAGATTGTGGAACACGGTGCCGTCGACGGTGATCGCACGAACTGTCTCGGTGCGACCGATCGATTCACGAACCAGTTCGAGTGCCTCGTCCATCTCGATCGACTCGGTTCCACCCAACGGCGCTGTGAGAGTGGCCGCGCCGAGTCGGATGTCGACTGCGGCGCGATCGTCGATATCGGCCGAGTCGAGCACCCCGAACACTGCTGCAGCTGCTGCCCGAACATCCCCGCGCGCATCGAGCGTCAGCGGTGCGAGCTCGAGAAACACTCCACCGAGAACCTCCGGGAGCGCAGTCGGATCCACACCACCGGTGCCGACCGTCAACCACAGAGCGCTGGTGCCGTTGGAGAGGGAATCGAGTATCTGCGTGTTGAGGGTCGACGCGTCGTCGGCACCGTCGCCGCGGACCGAGCCGTGGCGGGTGCACACCTTCCAGCCGGCGTTGACGTCGCGGTGGGGGTCGCGGCCCCGCAAGTAGGGAAATTGCCCCGGCAGTGGACCTTCCGGGTGCTCGTCGAACGCGGTGTACAGCGGGGACACGGTGACCCCGTCGTACGTCGTCGAATCGAGTAGATGTTCGGCGTCGGCGGGCAGATCGGCCACCTCGACCCGACGAGATTTGGCCAGGACACCGGCCACTGCCTTCTGCCAGGCCGCATGAGCGCTGCGTGCGGCATCTTCGTGCGACGCGATGGACACGTGTGCTGCTCCCTCGGTTCGGCGGGTAGTCCTGCGCCCGACTTGAAGTGATGCTAACCCCACCGCCTTGCAGGTTATCGTGAGGATCACCTCACGTTCGGTAGGACGGCTCAGCTCTCGCACTTGCCGAAACACCGAGGTGTCGTCTCGCGCCGGTACGCTGGTCTCTCGTGACCCGGCACCTGCGTGACGTTCGACTGATCGCGCTGCTGGCGGTTGTTGCCGTCTTCGCTCTCGTGGCGGTGTTCGCTCCCCATCCGAGTGTCGAACAGATTCGCGATTGGGGCGTCTCAGTCGGCCCGGCATTCCCGCTCGTGTTCTTCGGCGTGCACGCGATCGTGACCGTCGCACCCGTCCCGAGAACACTGTTCACGCTCAGCGCAGGAGTGCTGTTCGGGCCCCTTACCGGATTGGCGGTCACCATCGGCGCGTCGACGGTCAGTGCGATTCTGGCTCTGCTGTTGGTCCGCGCGATAGGTCGAGAAGCCGTGGCAGCGCGGATGTCGCACTCGGTCCTGGATTCGGTGGACGAGAGTCTGCGGCGGCGCGGATGGCTGGCCGTCGGCTCTCTGCGCCTGATAGCGCCGGTGCCGTTCTCGGTGGTGAACTACGCGTGTGGCGTGTCGGCGGTTCGGCCCGTCCCGTTCGCGCTGGCGACGGCCGTCGGGATGCTGCCGGGCACTCTCGGAATCGTCGTGATCGGCGGAGCGATCGGGGGCGAGACACATCCGGCGCTGCTGGTGCTGTCCGCGGTCTGTATCGCGATCGGCCTCAGTGGGCTGGTCGTGGATTGGCGTCTGTCGCGCGGTTCGCGACCCGAGCCCACACCCGCGGGCAGTCGACAGGCCGGGAACCTTGATTCCGACGAATCAAGCCTTGAAGCTTGACTGGGTCACATCAACGATCTAGCCTTGTCCGATGTTCGTACTGACCGTGGACCAGCGCCGCAGTAGGCGCGATATCGATCGCGTACCCGAACTGCTCGATCGCTACCGCGACCACGAGCTGATCCGTCCCTTCGAGCGAACCGCAGGAGACGAAGTGCAAGCCGTCTGCGAGGAGGCCGCCATCGTCGTCTCGATCGCCCTCGAACTGGTATCCACCCCGCACTGGAGCGTGGGCATCGGCATCGGCTCCGTCGAACTCCCGCTGCCCGAGACCACGCGCGCCGGACGCGGACCGGCGTTCGAGGCAGCCCGAGACGCCGTGACCAGAGCCAAGAACGCACCGGCTGCACTCGCCGTCAGCGGCCCCGACGCCGCTGCCGCCGAGGATGCGGAGACCGCATCGACCCTGGTTGCGCTGCTCGTCGGCAGACGCTCGGACCAGGGCCGAGAAGCAGTCGAACTCATGGCTCGCGGGTTGTCGCAGACCGACGCGGCCGAACGACTGAAGATCAGCAAACAAGCCATGTCGCAACGACTCTCGGTAGCCGGCTGGCACGTCGAGAACGCGGGCCGCACCCTGGCGACTCGCTTGCTCGACACCGCGAACACGACGGAAAGCCATCGGTCATGATCGTCGCCACCCTCGTGCTGCTTGCACTGACCGCAATCGCCGCTACGGTCCCCGCCGGCACCGGAATTCGCCGATGGTTGCCCACCGCCGCCGCGTCGAGTCTGCTCGCGGCAGCGGCAGTCCTGGCCACTGTCGCCGGACCGGCCTACGGTCTCGGCCACGCCATCGGAGTGGTCCTGAGCGTCGTCGCTGCGGCCCTGGGTGGAACAGCAATGGTGCCCACCGTTTTTCGCGTCGCACGACGACGAAGCGACCCGACCGGAGAAGATCCGGTCGAGCCGCTTCGTGGTGGACTGACCATCGGCATCCTCGAACGCGTGGCCGTTGCCGTGTCGATTCTCGCCGGTTGGCCGGAAGGGATCGCCATCGTGCTGGCAGTCAAGGGACTCGCGCGCTATCCCGAACTGCGCGAATCCCATGCCTCCGAACAGTTCATCATCGGCACCTTCGCCAGCGTGCTGTGGGCCCTGGCCGCTGCCGGCGTCGGCGTCGGAACTGCCCTGATCAGCTGATCAGGGCGGACCTCAGCGCTGTTCCGGCTCCGCCTCGGGCGACGCCGCCAGGGCACCGAGATCCAGCCCTTTGGAGAGTTCGGGAGACGCAGCCAGCGACGTGTCGACCGGCTTGCGCGCCACTGCTTCTGCCGCCTTGACCGCCTCGGCGACCGCCGGATCGGTCTTGGTCTCGAACCATTCGGCGACCTCGTCGGAGTCGTCCTCCGGCTTGGGCTCGTTGCCCGCCGACTCGTTGGGCTCGTAGCGGAAGACACCGTCCTCGCCGGGCGCACCGAGGGTCTTGGCGAAGCCCTTGAGCGCATCGCCGAAATCGCTCGGAATCATCCACACCTTGTTCGCATCGCCCTGCGCCATCTGCGGCAGGGTCTGCATGTACTGGTACGCGAGCAACTCGGGGGTCGGCTTGCCGGCCTTGATGGCACCGAACACCTTCTCGATGGCCTTGGCCTGGCCCTGGGCCTCGAGATACTTCGCAGCTCGATCACCCTGCGCCCGCAGGATGCGCGACTGCCGCTCACCCTCGGCGGTGAGGATGGACGCTTGCTTGCCACCCTCGGCCGCGAGAATCCGACTCTGCTTGTCGCCCTCGGCGGTCTTGATCGCCGACTCACGATGGCCCTCGGCAGTGAGGATGGTCGCTCGCTTCTCGCGATCGGCCTTCATCTGCTTCTCCATCGATTCCTGGATCGAGGGCGGCGGATCGATGCTCTTGAGCTCCACTCGGGCCACTCGCAGACCCCAGCGGCCGGTCGCCTCGTCCAGCACGACGCGGAGTTGACCGTTGATCGAATCACGCGAGGTGAGCGTCTCCTCCAGCGTCATTCCGCCGACGACGTTACGCAGTGTGGTGGTCGTCAACTGCTCGACGCCGACGATGTAGTTGTTGATCTCGTACACGGCCGATTGCGGGTTCGTCACCTGGAAGTACACGACGGTGTCGATCGACACGGTCAGGTTGTCCTTGGTGATCACCGGCTGCGGGGGAAACGACACGACCCGCTCACGCAGGTCGACCTTGGCGCGGATGCGGTCGACGAACGGCACGAGGAACGTGAGCTGTCCGGACACGGTGCGTGTGTAGCGGCCCAGCCGTTCGATGACGGCGGCCTCGGCTTGCGGGACGATCGAGATGGATTTGGCCATCAACACCGCAACGAACGCGACGATGACAGCCAGTGCGATGAGTGCTTCCACTGGCTACGGTCCCTTCCATACGACGGCGGTAGCGCCGTCAATTTCCATCACGGTCACGGTGGTGCCAGGGGCATAGACCTCGGTCTCGTCGAGAGGACGAGCCGTCCACACCTCACCACCGAGCTTGATCTGGCCTTCGTGGGCAGTGACCTGTTCGAGAACGACCGCACTCTTACCGGTGAGCGCCGCCATGCCCATCGGGGTATCGGGCGGATTCGCGAAGCGCCGCAACAGAATCGGCCTCAACCCGAGCACCAACGCCAGTGACAGGACACCGAAGACGATCGCATCGGCCCACACCGGGAAATCCGTCAGAGCAGAGACACCGGCAGTGCCGAGCGCACCGCCGGCAATCATCAGAAGAAAGAAGTCGCCCGTCAGTGCCTCGGCACCGGCGAGCACCACTGCCGCTATGAGCCAAATGATCGCTGCCACAGCCTCCATACAATCATGAATCGGACAATTGCCGGTGCGTTGCTGGACACAGCCCTACTCGGTCACGAAGTCGACCAATTGTTCGACGGCACCGATCAACGGTGCCTCGAGATCCCGAAAGCTCGACACCGACGAATACACCCGACGCCACCCCTCCCTGGGAGTACCCCACCCCAGCTCTCGGCAGATCCCGGTCTTCCAATCCTCGCCGCGCGGAATCTTCGGCCACGCAGCGATTCCCACGGCCGCAGGCTTCACCGCTTCCCAGACGTCGATGAACGGATGACCGGTGACCAACACGTGCTCACCCAGCGACCTCGTCAGCTTCGACTCCTTGGACCCGGTCACCAGATGATCCACCAGCACTCCGACGCGACGGCCGGGGCCAGGACCGAAATCGGCCAACCGCTCCCCCAGATTGTCCAGACCCTCCAGATGCTCGACGACCACGCCCTCCACCCGAAGATCGTGTCCCCACACACTTTCCACCAGGGCCGCGTCGTGCACGCCCTCGACCCAGATGCGGCTCGCACGGGCCGTCCGTGCCCGCAGCCCCTCGACTTTGGTGGAACCGGACGCGGAGCGCGTCTGCTGCGGCGCTGCAGCGGCGGGCTTCGGACGCACCAGAGTCACCCGGCGTCCGTCGATCAGGAAGGCTGCCTCGCGCAGGGCGAACAGCCGCGTCGTACGGGCACCGTCCTCGAGACGGACGAAATCTCCGTCGTAGGTGCGCTCGAAGCCGACCACGGCACCGCAGTACCCGGTGCCGGCATCTTCGACGACCAATCCACGGTCGGCCGACACCTCCGGTGCCGGAACCTTGCGCATGCGACTGTGCCCTCTGAGAATGTCTCCGCCGTACATGTCGTTCACGGCGACCAACGCTAGCGACACCGGCGTCTCCAGCACGGTTCGCCACGCCGACCTATGCTCGTGAGTCGTGTGTTCCTCTAGCGCAAGTCTCGCCCTGTGGGCCGGTTCCTGGCTGGCCGGTTCCAGCTCGCCCGACGACGTCATCGACGCGATGTCCGAGTGGGCACCGATGCATCTCGTCGGTGCGGGTGATCCGGACGCAGCCAACGATTTCGGGCTGCAGTACCCCAGCTACGCCGAGGGAATAGCGGGCTTGCTGCCTGCGATCAGAGCGGCCGCAACTGCGTCGACGCCCACGGCCGGGGACGACCGGATCAAGCTCGTTCTGCCCGCCCCCGGCGCGGTGAGCGGCCTCCCCGCCAACACGGACTTCTCCCGAGCTGCCCTGAACACCGGTCAAGCGGTGGTGATCGGTACCTCGGGCAACACCGGGATCGGGTTGGTACCCGTCGTCGAGGGGCCGGATGTGTTGCGTTGGACCGTCTACTCGATCGTCGTCCCCGAGCACGGTCATCGGGATCGGGGGTTGGGTGAGGCCGAGTACGAGATGCGTGAGGCCGTCCGCGGTGCGGCCGACGCTCTCGCACGGATGCAGTCGCTACCCACCCGAACCCTCGACGCCGATCCGCGCACTCGTATCGCCGAGTTGATCGCCGACGCGGCGCGGCATCGCTACCCCGCAGACATGTCCGACAGGGCGTTCCGCGTCCTCGAATCGGCGGATCGGGTGGCCGCCATTCTGACGGTCGCGGCGGGATCGGCTCCGTCGGAGGCACCGACCGCGTCGGCAGCTGCAGCACGGGAAGAACTCGTTCGACCGCTCTGGGCTGCGGTGCGCACCGCACGCACCATCGCGGTCGCGACCAGCATCGAAGCGGCGATGCATTCCGCCTGACACCGACGTCCGGACGCGGTGTCAGGCGGCAACGTTCACGACGTGGCAGCGGCGGGCCGGGAGGGCCTGGTGGGCTGCTCACAGCAACCGACGGCGCAGCGACTGCCGTCCAGTGTCGAGCCGTAGCCGGGCACACTGCCGAGACCGCGGCATCGGCCGCCGACTCGGTATTCGTCCACCAGCTCGCGGATCATCCGTGGGAAACGCGCGTCGGATCCGGGAGTGCCTGCGCGCGCGAAGGCCATGCCGAGTTCGCGAGCCTTCTCCTCCGCTTCGGTGTCCAGATCCCACACGACCTCGAGATGGTCGGACACGAATCCGATCGGACACACGATCACGGCGTCGACGGACTTCTCCGACAGCGCTTCGAGATGATCACAGATGTCGGGGTCGAGCCACGGCATCTGCGGGGGCCCGGAGCGGGACTGCCAGACCAGGTCGTAGTCGTCGACGCCCGACGCGGCTGCGACCAGCCTCGAGGCCTCTGCCACCTGACGGCTGTAGAGGTGACCGCCGTCCTCGGGCGGGCCGGCGTTGGCGTCGGCGGCCGAGGGAATGGAGTGTGCGGTGAACACCAGACGCGCGCCGGCGCGGTGTTGCTCGGGCAGTGTGGCTCGCGCCGATGCGACGGCGTCGCTGAACGCGTCGACCATCAGCGGGTGGTCGTAGTACTGCCGGATCTTGAGCAGATGCGGCGCATCGTCACCGACGGCGGCGCGGGCCCGGGCGATGTCCTCGTGGTACTGCCTGCATCCGGAGTATCCGCCCCACGCGGAGGTGGGAAACACGAGTGCGTTCCTGATTCCGTCCGACTTCATGGTCGCGACGGTGTCCTCGATCATCGGATGCCAGTTGCGGTTTCCGAAGTAGATCGGCAGATCCACTCCGGCGGAATCGAATTCGACACGGAGGGCGTCGATGATGTCTCGGTTGAGCCGGTTGATCGGCGAGACGCCCCCGAAGTGCATGTAATGCTCGACGACCGCGTCGAGCCGCTCGGGCGGCACTCCACGTCCGCGAGTGACGTTCTCCAGGAAAGGGCGTACGTCGGCGGGCTGTTCCGGCCCGCCGAACGAGAGCACCAACAATGCGTCGAAGTCTCCAGGGGTGGTCATGTGTCCATTGTGCCCCCGTCGCCGACCGGCCCCGGTGGGGGTCCGATCGGCGATCGAAACCTCTCGGTGGGCGAAACCACGTGCGGTTCCGCCCACCGCGGTGTCACATGTTCTCGGGGAGGTACGTGTTGTGGCTGGCTCCACCGTCGACGTACACGATGGATCCGGTGGTGCCGGGCAGCCAATCGGACAGCAGCGCGACGATCGACTTCGCGACGACGGTCGGATCGTTGACGTCCCAACCGATGGGAGCGGCGCCGTCCCAGTAGACGTTGAGCTGGTCCATCTTGGCGGCATCACCGGTCGCGGTACCCGCAATCGCCTTGGCGGCGAGAGTCCTGATCGGCCCTGCTGCAACAAGATTGGAGCGGATGCGCTTGGCTGCGCCCACTTCCCGTGCCACGTAACGGTTCACCGACTCGAGGGCGGCCTTCGCCACACCCATCCAGTTGTAGTACGGCATCGAGGTGCGCGGATCGAAGTCCATTCCGACGATGGAGCCACCCTCGTTCATGACCGGGAGCACGGCGCGCGCAAGCGACGCGTAACTCCACGCAGAGATCTCGAATGCCCTCGCGGCATCGGGTCCGGGGCCGTCGAGGAACGGCTTCGCATCGGGGCCCATGAGGGTGCGGGGCGCGAATGCGATCGAGTGCAGAACCCCGTCGATACCTTCCGGTGCCACTTCGCGTACGCGGTCGGCCAGCGCCGCGAGGTGCTCCTCGTTGGTGGCGTCGAGCTCGATCGCCGGGGGCACCTCCTTGGGCAGACGCTGCGCGATGCGGTCGATGAGTCGGAGTCGATCGAACCCGGTGATGATCACCTTGGCACCCTGCTCCTGCGCCATGGCTGCAGCGTGAAAAGCGATCGAGGCGTCGGTGATGATGCCGGTGATGAGAATGGTCTTGCCTTCGAGCAATCCGCCCATAGTGCTGTATTCCTTAATTCGGAGGTGTACGTCTGTCGAAATCGTTGTGCGAGTAGGACTTCAGTGCCCCATGCCCATACCACCGTCGACGGGAATGACCGCACCGGACACGTACGACGAGTCAGGTCCGGCAAGGAAGCTCACCACTGCCGCAACGTCCTCGGGCTGACCGAGACGCTGGAGGGGGATGTATTCCTTCGCCTTGCCGCGCAAGTCGTCCGAGAGTTCTGCCGTCATGTCGGTTTCGATGAAACCCGGGGACACGACGTTCGCCGTGATGGAACGCGAACCCAGTTCCCTCGTGATCGATCGAGCCATTCCGATGACGCCCGCCTTGGACGCTGCGTAGTTGATCTGCCCCGGTCCGCCGGCCATGGCCACGACAGAACTCAGGAAGATCATCCGACCCCAGCGCGCGCGCAACATGGCTCGGTTGGCGCGCTTGGCGACGCGGAAGGCTCCGGTCAGGTTCGCGTCGATCACACGCTGGAACTGGTCCTCGGTCATACGCATCAGCAGCGTGTCGTCGGTGATGCCGGCGTTGGCCACGAGCACCTCGACCGGTCCCTGCTTCTCTTCGACCTCCTTGAAGGCCGCGTCCACCGAGGCGGAGTCGGTGACGTCGCAGACGACTCCGAACAGCCCGTCGGGAGCGCCGGAGCCACGGTGGGTGACGGCCACCTTGTGGCCGTCGGCTTGGAGCCGCTGGGCGATGGCAAGACCGATTCCCCGGTTACCTCCGGTGACGAGTACCGATCGCGCGATGAAGTCAGGTGTGGACATGCCTAGCAACCTATCTGTTCGTCCTGGAATGACAAAGCGAAACTTACTGGTGAGTAAGAACAACGATCACGGGAGACGTTGCCGCATCACCAATGCCGAACCGAGGCCGACCGAGATACACAGGACGCCGAGTATCAGCCACGGACGCGACGCGTCTCCGCGGGTGATCTCGAACCCGATCTGTTCCTCGAGGGTGTCGTAGACGTCTCTGAGATCCTCGAGCGACGACGCGGAGAAGAAGCTGCCGCCGGACAGATTCGCGATCTCCCGCAACGACGGATCGTCGACCGGTACGGGTACACGTTCGACGCCGTTCTCGTCCTCGATCTCGACGGAGCCGTAGCTCGTGCCGAACGAGATGGTCGAGATGGGCACGTTCTTGTCCTTGGCGGCACGCGCCGCGGTGTACCCGCCGCGGGGGTCGTCGAGGTTCTGCGGAACGGTCTGCTTACCGTCCGAGAGCAGCACGATGCGCGCAGGCGGTGCCGCGTCGCCGCCGCCGAGTATCGCGCCGAGAGTGTCGATCGACTGGAGCGAGGTGAAGATCGACTCGCCGGTGGCCGTTCGTTCGCTGAGTTGCAACCTGTCGATGGCGGATTTGGTGGCCTCGCGGTTGGCCGTGGGCGAGACCAGGACGGACGCCGTTCCGGCGAACGCGACCAATCCGAGATTGATGCCGGGCGTCAGACCGTCGGCGAAGGATTTGGCTGCTTCCTGCGCGGCTGCCAACCGAGTCGGCTCCACGTCGGTGGCCTCCATCGACAGCGACACGTCGATGACGAGCATGACGGTCGCTCGGTTCCGTGGCACCCGCTGGTCCGCCGTGGGACCGGCCAACGCGACGGTCAGGAACATCAGGCCGACCAAAACCAGTGCCGTCGGCAGGTGTCGCAGCCGATTGGGCCGATCCGGCGCAACGGACTCGAGCAGTTCCATGTTGGAGAACCGCAGCACGTGCTTCTGCTTGCGCCGCTGGATCACGACGTAGCCGACCGTCAGTGCGATGACGACGACGAGAAACCCCAGCCACCACGGCGAGGCGAAATCGGTGAGGCTCATCGCGGTGCCCGCGCAGTGTTGGTGAACCCGGACCCGATGGTGTGCCTGCGTGCGGTCACGAACCGTACGACGTCTGCGATCCAGTCACCGTCGGTGCGGAGCGTCAATCGGGGTGCGCCGCAACGACGTAGCGCCTTCTCGACGTCGTCGCGGTGTGCTGCAGATGCGCGCGCGAAATCTGCACGCAGCCGAGGCGTGGTACTGAATTCGCGAGTGCGGCCGGATTCCGGATCGTGGAGAACCACGTCACCGACGTCGGGCAGTTCCAGATCACGTGGGTCGAGTACCTCGACGGCCAGCACGTCGTGTCGAGCGGAGATGGCCCGAAGCGACCGCTCCCAATCGATCGGCCCGAGGAAGTCGCTGATCACCACAGCCATCCCGCGGCGGCGTTCGGGCCGTCGCAGCGCTTCGATGGCAGCGCGCAGGTCACCGCGCACACCGTCGGCCGCAGCCGGCGTCGTGGCAATGGCACGGAGCATCGACTGAGTGTGCACGCGTCCGCCGCGTGCCGGAATGCGGTTGGTCTCGGAACCGGTGGCCACCACCGCGCCGATTCGATTACCGCCACCGCCGGACAGATGAGTGATGGCGGCCGAGGCCGCGACCGCGAGATCGCGCTTCTCGCACCCGGTGGTGCCGAAGTCGAGGCTGGCCGACAAGTCGACGACGAGCCAGGTCTCCAGCTCGCGGTCGGCCACGGACTGCCGCACGTGCGGATGCGTCGTACGCGCGGTGACCGACCAGTCCATCTGGCGGACGTCGTCGCCCGGCTGGTATTCCCTGGCGTCGCCCGGTTCCGAACCGGGACCGGGAATCAGCCCGAGATGATCGCCGTGCAACACCCCGTCCAATCGGCGGCGGACGGTCAGCTCCAAGGTCCGCAGCGCGGCAGCCAGTTTCGGATCGCGCAGTTCACCCGATCGGAAGGACGGCGGCCGAGAGACGACGGCACGGGATGCGGTCACGGAAGCGGTGTCGGATCCGCTCACTGCCCCGGCGTACCGATCGCCGATCCGTCACCCGACGGCTTCTGCAACGACGGTGCCGGCTGACCGTACTGACCGCCCTGTGGCTGCTGCTGGGGTCCGGGCTGCTGCGACGGAGGCATCTGGCCCTGCACGGGAAACTGCCCCGGAGCGGGAAACTGGCCGGGATGCTGACCCTGGCTCGGGTAGGGACCCTGTGGCTGACGTCCGTCGAAGTGTGGGCCGTCCGGAGCGGCTCCGTTGCTCTGCGGCACCGGTACCGCCTGCGGTGACACCTGCGGCAACCCGACGGTCTGCAGCACCCTGGAGATGACCGTCTCCGGGGTCACCTCGTCGGCCAGAGCGTCGTAGGACAACACGAGACGGTGCCGGAGCACGTCGGGGATGACCTCGAGAACGTCCTGGGGAACGACGTAGTCGCGACCACGGAGCAGAGCCAGTGCGCGGGAGGCGGCGATGATGCCGAGCGTCGCACGCGGCGATGCACCGTAGGCGATCCAGCTGGCCACGTCGTCCATGCCGAACTGCTCGGGAGTTCGAGTAGCAGAGATGACCCGCACCACGTAGTCGACGAGCGCATGGTGCACGAACACCGAGCTGGCCAGATTCTGCAGGCGAACCAACTCGACCGGGTCCAGGATCTGCTTGGGCTCGGGGGCTTTGATTCCCATGCGGTAGACGATCTCGCGCTCTTCCTCGACCGTCGGGTAGTCGACCACGATCTTGAACAGGAATCGGTCTCGCTGCGCTTCGGGAAGGGGGTAGACACCCTCGTTCTCGATGGGGTTCTGCGTTGCCATCACCAGGAACGGATCCGGCATCGGGAACGTCTTGCCGCCGATGGTCACGTGTCGTTCTGCCATGACCTCGAGCAGAGCGGACTGAACCTTGGCCGGTGCACGGTTGATCTCGTCGGCCAGCACGAAGTTGGCCACGACGGGTCCGAGTTCGGTGTCGAACTCCTCACGACCCTGACGGTAGATGCGAGTGCCGACGAGGTCGGTGGGAACCAGGTCGGGCGTGAACTGAACTCGCGAGAACGAGCCACCGACCACACGTGCGAACGTCTCGACGGCAAGGGTCTTCGCGACGCCGGGAACACCCTCGAGCAACACGTGTCCGCGGGCGAGCAACCCCACCAGAATGCGCTCTACCAGCCGATCCTGACCGACGATCACGCGCTTGACCTCGTACACGGCTTTCTCGAGAAGCTGGACGTCCTCGGCCAAGGCCGGACTGTCCACCCGCTTCGGCTCCACACCCGGTGGATTCGACGTCTCGGACTCGACTCGCGTCGACCCCTCGTCGTTCGAAATCCGGCCGTCACGTGATGTCACCAAGAATTCACCGCTTTCAGTCGATCGTCGTCGGGCACGTTTCATACCGCCGCAATCAACTATTCCAGGTGTTCGGCACGCGCGCCGAAAGGCACCCCCGACGCGCGCGCCGGATCCGCGCTCAAGACACCATGCGCACGGCGTACGGCGTCATTCCGCTGTATCGCACGTCGGACACCTTGACCACCGAACCCGACTGCGGAGCTTCGAGCATCTTGCCGTCGCCGAGGTAGAGCGCGACGTGTTGGCTGGCGTTGGGTCCGTAGAAGATCATGTCGCCCCGCTTCATCTCCGAGGACGGCACCTGCTTACCCGCTGTGTACTGGTAACCGGTGTAGTGCGGCAACGAGATCCCCAGGCCCGCGAAGGCGTAGATCATCAGCCCCGAGCAATCGAAGCCAACCTTGTTGTAGTCGCCGTAGCTGTCCGCGACTCCGCCGTCCCTGATGCCCTTGGTCGGTCCGTTCTCGTCGCCGCCACCCCACGAGTACGGCACGCCGAGTTGACTCATGCCGCGGTCGATCGCCAATTCGACGGCTGCGCTTCCGGTCACCGACGGGGTCGTGGACGTCTTCGGTTTGGCGGGCGTCTTCGGCGTGGTGGGAGTGCTCGGCATGGTCGGGGTGGTCGCGGTGGAACTGTCCGAGTCGGTCGATGTGCTCCAATCCTCGTCCACGTCCACGTCCACGTGTGAACGCTGGCCCTCGGCGATGGCCGCCGCGCGCTGTTGCGCCGCCAGGTTGGCCGATACTCGCGCCGCTGCCTGCACGGCAGCTTCCTTCGCTGCGGCCGTGGCGGCGGCGATGGCCGCATCCTCGGCCGCCTTCTGCGCCTCCCAGGTGCCGTACGCCGCACGCTGATCCTGCAGACCGGCGACGTTGCTGCGGGCGGCGTCGAGTTCGGTCTGCGCCGAGTCGCGCTGTGATTCGATCGTGGCCTTACGATCGGCCTCTGCCTGCAGCGCTGCCTGCGCCTCGGCGATGGCCTGTTCGGCCTCTGCTTTCTTGGCCTCGGCTTCCGAGGCGGCCGCGTCGGCCTGCTGCTTGGATTCACGCGCCGCCGAATCGCGGTTCGCCTGCTCGGTACGGGCCCGTTGCAAGCCGTCGAGTACCGCGTTCTGGCTGTTGGAGAGCACCTTGAGGACCTGGGCGCGGTCCAGGACATCGTCGGGTCCGCTGGATCCGAGGAACGATGCCATCGAGGCAACCCCGGAGCCCTGGGTGTAGCTGGATTTGGCGAACTCGTCGAACTTCTTCTGGGCTGCCTGGATCTGGGTGCCCGCATCGGCAAGAGCCTGCTGCGCGGCACCGACGACGGCCGCAGCGACATCGGCCGCGTCACGCGCATTCTGCAGATCGACGAGGGCCTTGTTGACGCCTTCTCGCTTCGAGGCGACCTCGTCGTCGAGTTGGGCGAGTTGCTGGTTGGCCGACGCGATCGCGTCGATCAGCTGACCCACCTGGCCGAGGCTCGAATCGACGGCGCTGCCTGCGGCGGCGAGATCGGTGTCCGAGGGGTTGGGCGGTGGCGGAGGTACCGCGGCGGCAACCCCGGGAAGGGTCGCCGTCAACGCGAGAACGAGGCCTACGCCCACCAGCACGAATCGGGTACGGACGAGTGCACGGCGGTGAGTTCCGCGGACTTGACGTCGGCTCACAAATGTCTCCCTCGGGTCCGGCACTCACTCGGGTTCGCGTCGAACCGTCGTGCCGTCGAGGTGCTCTCCGTCCTCCACCCCGATCGCAGGTGACGGTGAGCGTTCTCGCCGGGCAGGAAAGAAACACGCAGCGATACGACAGGTGCGAACCACGTCAGTCACACCCGAAGCAGTGGCCTCCCGAGTTCCCCACGGATGACAACCGCCTTCTGCGACACTCCTTCCCCAGCAGTGCCAATGGCACCGTACGACACTTCGCACCCTAAGGAAACTCCAGTCACAAATGACACATTGGTAATTCCACCAGGCACAACGCCGTGAACTCGGGGTTTACCGGAAACAATTTTTCCGACTTTTTCGGACGACCTCACGGTCATGATCGCGACCGGGTCCGACAGTGCGGGTGTCGGTCACTCGAACGACACGCGCAGGAGAGTGCTCAGTCGCTGACGGACTCGCTGTGAGCGTGATCATTCGACTCCGAACGAGAGCGGTATCTGCGGACCTTGACGGCAGCGGTCAGGGTCGCGACCGCGGCAACGACGATGACCAGGCCGCCGGTGAGAAGGCCCCACGGCGTCTGGTCCTCGACGAGGGTGTCGACGAAGTTGTCCGCGGCGACGACGTGGTTGCCGGTGTAGGTACGGTCCTGGCCTGCTTCGAGGGTCACCCGACTGATCGAGTCGCTGAACGTGCCCACCTGACCGGGACTGAGCACGAGAACCGTGCCGCCCTCACGCGCTCCGACAGCGGTGGCGAGGTCGCGAAGTTGCGACTCGTGGCGAGGTTCGGTCGGCACGATCACGATGCTCAGGTCGATGCCGTGGTCCTCGGCACGCGCGACGGCCGCAGACAACCCTGCTTCTTCGTCGCCGGGGGCACTGACACCGGACTCGCGGACCGTGGCGACGATGCTGTCGACGTCCAGACCTGCCGGTATGTCGGTGGCAAGTGGGGAAACGGCGTGAATCGGCTCAGGCATCTCTCGTCCAGTCGGTAGGAACCAGTCGGATCGAACCCTACGTCACCGCCGCGCCCGTACCTGGTAGGCCCGCAGGTCCGATGCAACTACTGAGGTCGCCCTTCATTGCGCAGCCGGGAGCACTACGTGAGGATCGTCCTGTGGATCGGTCTCGCGACACCCACCGAGGACCGGACCGCAGGTTTTCACAGGACAAGCGTACTGTTAGACTTCCATCGAGACACCGACTGTGCGTCCGCCTCGAACTCTCGTTACCGAGATTCGAGGCCGAGGCCCGCAGTCGGAGCCTCGCTTCAACCGTCGACACAGCCCCGTCGGCGGTGTGCCTCATAGACGAGTGGAGCTGAAGTGACCGCAAGTAAAGATTCATTCGGTGCAAAGGGCACCCTCGAAGTCGGCGAGAACTCGTACGAGATCTTCCGACTGTCGGCTTTGCCCGGTGCCGAGAAGTTGCCCTACGCACTGAAGGTCCTCGCGGAGAACCTCCTTCGCACCGAGGACGGTGCGAACATCACCGCCGACCACATTCGTTCGATTGCCTCGTGGGATCCGTCCGCAGAGCCGAGCTTCGAAATCCAGTTCACCCCTGCACGCGTCATCATGCAGGACTTCACCGGTGTTCCGTGCATCGTCGACCTCGCCACCATGCGTGAAGCCGTCACCACCCTGGGCGGCGACCCCAACAAGGTCAACCCCCTCTCCCCCGCCGACATGGTCATCGACCACTCGGTCATCCTCGACGTCTTCGGCCGCGCCGATGCTCTCGAGCGCAACGTCGACCTCGAGTACGAGCGCAACGGTGAGCGCTACCAGTTCCTGCGTTGGGGACAGGGCGCATTCGACGACTTCAAGGTCGTCCCCCCGGGCATGGGCATCGTGCACCAGGTCAACATCGAGTACCTCGCACCGACGATCATGACCCGCAAGGGCCAGGCCTACCCCGACACCTGCGTCGGCACCGACTCGCACACCACGATGGTCAACGGCCTCGGCGTGTTGGGCTGGGGCGTCGGCGGCATCGAAGCAGAGGCGGCCATGCTCGGCCAGCCCGTCTCGATGCTCATCCCCCGCGTCGTCGGCTTCAAGCTCTCCGGCGAGATCCAGCCCGGCGTCACCGCGACCGACGTGGTGCTGACCGCAACCGAGATGCTGCGCAAGCACGGCGTCGTCGGCAAGTTCGTGGAGTTCTACGGCGAAGGCGTGGCCGAGGTTCCGCTGGCGAACCGCGCCACCCTGGGCAACATGAGCCCCGAGTTCGGTTCCACCGCAGCGATCTTCCCGATCGACGAGGAAACCATCAACTACCTGCGCCTGACCGGCCGCAGCGACGAGCAGCTCGCTCTCGTCGAGGCGTACGCCAAGGAACAGGGCATGTGGCACGACCCGGAGAACGAGGCCGTGTACTCCGAGTACATCGAACTCGACCTCAACACGGTCGTGCCGTCCATCGCAGGCCCGAAGCGCCCGCAGGACCGAATCCTGTTGTCCGAGTCCAAGGTTGCGTTCCGCAAGGACATCCACAACTACGTCGAGGAGAACCACCCCAAGCACGAGGGTGACAGCAAGCTCGACGAGGCCCTCGACGAATCGTTCCCGGCCAGCGACTCCGCTTCGCTGAGCTTCGCCGAAGAGGATTCCGTCGACGTTCGTTCTGCCGCATACGGCTCCGAGGGTCGTCCGAGCAAGCCGGTTCGCGTCACCACCGACGAGGCAGGCGAATTCGTGCTCGATCACGGCGCCGTCGTGGTCGCGGGCATCACCTCCTGCACCAATACCTCGAACCCGTCGGTCATGCTCGGCGCGGCACTGCTCGCCCGCAACGCCGTCGAGAAGGGCCTGTCCACCAAGCCCTGGGTCAAGACCAACATGGCACCCGGCTCGCAGGTCGTCACCGACTACTACGAGAAGGCCGGCCTCTGGCCGTACCTCGAGAAGCTCGGCTACTACCTCGGCGGTTACGGCTGCACCACGTGCATCGGCAACACCGGTCCCTTGCTCGAGCCGATCTCGAAGGCGATCAACGACAACGACCTCTCGGTCACCGCTGTGCTGTCGGGTAACCGCAACTTCGAGGGCCGCATCTCCCCCGACGTCAAGATGAACTACCTGGCCTCACCGCCGCTGGTCATCGCCTACGGCCTCGCGGGCACGATGGACTTCGACTTCGAGACCGACGCCCTCGGTGAGGATCACGAGGGCAACCCGGTGTTCCTGAAGGACATCTGGCCGTCCACGCAGGAGATCGAAGAGACCATCCAGTCCTCGATCAGCCGGGACATGTTCACCAAGTCCTACGACACCATCTTCGCCGGCGACAGCCGCTGGCAGAACCTGTCGACCCCCGAGGGCGACACGTTCGAGTGGGATCCCAACTCCACGTACGTGCGCAAGCCTCCGTACTTCGACGGCATGACGATGGATCCGGCTCCGGTCGAGGACATCAAGGGTGCACGCGTCTTGGCCCTGCTCGGCGATTCGGTCACCACCGACCACATCAGCCCGGCAGGCCCCATCAAGGCAGGCACGCCTGCCGCGCAGTACCTCGATTCGCACGGTGTCGAGCGCAAGGACTACAACTCGCTCGGTTCGCGTCGTGGAAACCACGAGGTCATGATTCGCGGAACGTTCGCGAACATTCGCCTGAAGAACCAGCTCCTCGACGACGTCTCGGGCGGTTACACCCGTGACTTCACGCAGGACGGTGGACCGCAGTCCTTCATCTACGACGCGTCGCAGAACTACCAGAAGGCCGGCATCCCGCTGGTCGTGCTGGGCGGCAAGGAGTACGGCAGCGGCTCCTCGCGCGACTGGGCGGCCAAGGGCACCTCGCTCCTCGGAGTCAAGGCCGTCATCACCGAGTCGTTCGAGCGCATCCACCGCTCCAACCTCATCGGCATGGGCGTCGTTCCCCTGCAGTTCCCGGCCGGTGAGAGCGCAGCGTCGCTCAAGCTGGACGGCACCGAGACGTTCGACATCGTCGGCGTCGCTAAGCTGAACGAAGGCACCACCCCGAAGACGATGACCGTCATCGCCACCAAGGAAGACGGCTCCAAGGTCGAATTCGAGGCCGTGGTTCGCATCGATACCCCGGGTGAAGCGGACTACTACCGCAACGGCGGCATCCTGCAGTACGTGCTGCGCAACATGATCAGAGGCTGAGTGCGCGTCGTCTGACGTATGCCTCGAACGGCGATGGGCCCGGAACCGACAACGTGTTTCCGGGCCCATCGCCGTATCGGTCGAGGCCCTCATCGAAAGTAGGAAACCCACACGTGCCCAAGGTCAGCGAAGACCACCTGGCCGCCCGTCGAAGCGAAATTCTCGACGGCGCGCGCAAGTGCTTCGGCGAGTTCGGTTACGAGGGCGCGACGGTACGGCGCCTGGAAGAGGCCACCGGCCTGTCGCGCGGAGCCATATTCCACCACTTCAAGGACAAGGACGGTCTCTTCCTCGCGCTGGCGCAGGAAGATGCCCGACGCATGGCCGAGGTCGCGTCCACCCAGGGTTTGGTGCAGGTGATGCGAGACATGTTGGCGCAACCCGAACAATTCGAGTGGCTCGGAACGCGGCTCGAGATCACCCGACGACTACGCACGGACGCGGACTTCCGGAGCAGCTGGGCCGAACGGTCTGCAGAGCTGACCGACGCGACACTGGGGCGACTCGAGCGTCAGAAGACCGCAGGAAGACTGCGCGACGACATTCCCAACGACGTCCTCGCCGACTACCTGGATCTCGTGCTGGACGGCCTGGTGGCGCGCATCGCGTCGGGCCACGGCAGGTCCAACCTCTCGGCGATCCTGGACCTGGTCGAGGAATCGGTTCGCAGGCAAGACCGATCGGAATGACCCTGGCGAGCGGGTCAGGCCAGCTGGATCAGTTCCAGGTACTCCTGCGACCAGTGGTCCTCGGTACCGTCGGGAAGCAGAATCACCCGCTCGGGTGAGAGCGCTTCGGCGGCACCGGGATCGTGGGTGACCAGTACGACGGCACCCTTGTAGCTGCGGAGTGCGTCGAGGACCTGCTCGCGTGAGATCGGGTCGAGGTTGTTGGTTGGTTCGTCGAGCAGCAACACGTTCGCCGCCGAGGACACCAAGCCGGCGAGTGCCAGGCGGGTCTTCTCACCCCCGGACAATGTCCCCGCAGGCTGGTCGAGCTGGGGACCGGTGAACATGAAGGCTCCCAGGAGCGACCGCAGTTCCTGCTCGCCGGTGTCCGGTGCCGCGTGCCGGATGTTCTCCCAGACCGACGCGTGGTCGTCGAGGGTGTCGTGTTCCTGTGCGAAGTATCCGACGCGCATGCCGTGGCCCGGCTCGATCTCGCCGGTGTCGGCCTTCTCGGTTCCGGCCAGGATCCGGAGCAGCGTCGTCTTGCCCGCACCGTTGAGCCCGAGCACCACGACACGGCTGCCTCGGTCGATGGCCAGGTCGACGCCCGCGAAAATTTCCAGCGATCCGTACATCTTGGTCAAGTTCTTCGCCATCAGCGGCGTCTTGCCGCACGGTGCGGGCTCGGGGAAACGGATGTGCGCCACCTTGTCCGACACCCGTTCGGCGTCGAGGTTGGCGAGCAACTTGTCCGCGCGCTTCGCCATGTTCTGTGCCGCAACGGCTTTCGTTGCCTTGGCCCCCATCTTGGCGGCCTGCACCCGTAGCGCGCCGGCCTTCTTCTCCGCGTTGGCGCGCTCACGGCGGCGACGCTGCTCGTCCGTGGCGCGGGCGTCGAGGTACTTCTTCCAGTTCATGTTGTAGATGTCGGCTTCGCCGCGCACTGCGTCGAGGAACCACACCCGGTTCACCACGTCTCCGAGCAGTTCGACATCGTGACTGATCACGATGAGTCCGCCCTCGTGGCCCTGCAGGAATCCGCGCAACCAGGTGATGGAATCGGCGTCGAGGTGGTTGGTGGGCTCGTCGAGCAGCAATGTGGTGTTCGAGCGTCCGCCACTGCCGTCGGACGCGGCGAACAGAATTCGAGCCAGTTCGACGCGTCGGCGCTGACCACCGGAGAGGGTCCGCAGCGGTTGACCGAGGATGCGGTCAGCCAGACCGAGGCTGTTGCAGATTCGGGCCGCCTCGCTCTCGGCCTCGTAGCCGCCGAGGGATGCGAACCGCTCTTCCAGTTCGCCGTACTTGCGCACGGCCTTGTCGAGCAGCGCCTCGTCTGCGACCTCGGCCATCAGTGCCTGCTGCTTCTCCATGCTGTGCAGGAGGGTGTCCAGGCCCCGGGCCGAGAGCACTCGATCCTTGGCCAGCACGTCGAGGTCGCCCTCTTTGGGATCCTGCGGAAGGTAGCCGAGCTCTCCGGTACGCACGACCTCGCCCGCGTACGGCTCTCCCTCACCTGCCAGGATGCGCAGCGTGGTGGTCTTGCCTGCACCGTTGCGGCCCACCAACCCGATGCGGTCGCCTGCCTGTACGCGGAGCGCGGGCCCCTCGGTGGACAGAAGGGTCCGCACACCGGCACGAACTTCCAGGTCGGTGGCGGTGATCACGCGTGCGCTCCTAGCGATTGCCGAACAAGACCGTTGCCCGTCGACCGACGGGCGAACTCAGGTGTGCCGGCGAACGGCACAGCAAACCCCCATTTTAGCTCAGCATTCACGTGCCCTCACCCAGGAACGACGGTGACACCGGTAACGTCTGATCGATGACCGACGCCCCCGAAACCGTCAGCCCGTCCAGCGCGCCGATCCCCGACCTGGCCGGGCGCACCGCACTCGTCACCGGCGGCAGCCGAGGCATCGGCAAGGCCATCGCCGCGGAACTGCTCGCTCGCGGCGCGAACGTCGCCATCACCGCACGCAAGCGCGAACCACTCGTTGCGGCGGCAGCAGAGCTCGGCGATTCCGTGCTCGCGATCGACGGCAACGCAGGCGACCCGGAGCACCGACGCACCGCGGTGGCGAGCACGGTGGAGACCTTCGGTTCGCTGGACATCCTGGTCAACAACACCGGTATCAATCCCGTCTACGGCTCGCTGATGGATGCCGACCTGGCGGGTGTGAGCAAGATCTTCGACACGAACGTGGTGGGCACTCTCGGCTTCGTCCAGCAGGCGTTCCATGCCTGGATGGGCGAGCACGGCGGCGCGGTCGTCAACATCGCGAGCGTGGCCGGCATCCGCTCGACCGGGGTGATCGCCGCGTACGGCGCATCCAAGGCCGCTCTGATCCGCCTCACCGAGGAGCTCGCCTGGCAGCTCGGTCCGAACATTCGAGTCAATGCCGTGGCACCGGGCGTGGTGAAGACCAAATTCGCCGAGGCCCTCGTCGCCAACGGAGAAGACGCGGCAGCGGCCGGCTACCCGATGAAGCGTCTGGGGAACCCGGAGGACGTGGCTGCGTTGGTGGCCTTCCTGGTGTCGGACGCCTCCTCCTGGATCACCGGCGAGACCGTGCGCGTGGACGGTGGTTTGCTCGCCACCGGCGGAATGTGAACGATTACTCGGCCGACGTCGCGGTCGTCGGACTCGGTCCCGCCGGGCGGGCGGTCGCCCATCGATGTGCCGAGGCCGGACTCGATGTGATCGCAGTCGATCCACACCCGTCGCGTACGTGGACACCGACGTACTCCGCCTGGGCCGACGAGTTGCCGTCATGGTTGCCCGAGACCGCGGTCGCCTCGACTGCGCGCAAACCCGCGGTGTGGACCGATCACCAGCGGATCATCGACCGGACGTACTGCGTGCTGGACACACCTGCGCTGCAAGCGGCCTTGTCGGTCGACCGCGTGCGGGTGCTGGCCGCGACGGCTGTCGACGTCACCGGTTCCCGGGTGACGACCGCCGACGGCTCCATAGTCGATGCCCGTCACGTCGTCGACGCCCGTGGCACACTCGATTCGCGCGACCTCGCCCAGCAGACCGCCTACGGGATCGTCGTCGAACGCGACCGCGCCGAACCGATCCTCGAAGGGGCCGACGCGTGGTTCATGGACTGGCGCACCGACAACGGCGCTCGGCACGGCGAAGCCCCGAGTTTTCTGTACGCCGTGGCACTCGACGACGATCGAATCCTGCTCGAAGAGACCTGCTTGGTGGGCCGACCCCCGCTGGAACTCGCAGTTCTTCGATCGCGGCTGCACCACCGTCTGACGTATCGCAACCTGGAACCGACCGGCAAGGAGGATGTCGAACGAGTCCGCTTCTCGGTCGAACCGCCGCCTCGGTCGCAACAGCACACCGGCCGAGGCGGTCCGGTGCTGTTCGGCTCTCGCTCGAATCTGATGCATCCCGCCACCGGGTACAGCGTCGCGGCGTCGCTGGCGTCGGCGGATCACCTCGTCGAGCGATTCCGAGGTGGCGGTCGGTCGCGCCCGATCCGCCCGGTGCACGTCTGGACGGTCCAGAAGCTTCGTAACCTCGGTCTGCGCACGGCACTGGCTCTCGAACCCGAGATGGTCCCCCAGTTCTTCTCCAGCTTCTTCTCGCTCCCGGTCGAACTGCAACGCTCGTACCTGTCCGGCCACGACGACGCATTCGGGACGATGACCGCGATGCTGAAGATGTTTCCGACGCTTCCGGCGTCGGCCAGGCTCGCGATCGCGCGAACGATAGTGCGCACGCCGGGCCGTAGCTGAGTTTCTCGCCAACGGTCGACACGCGGGCGCCCGGTCGGCGATCATGGACAGATGCGCAGCATTTGGAAGGGCTCGATCGCCTTCGGACTGGTCAATGTTCCGGTGAAGGTCTACTCGGCCACCGAGCAGCACGACATTCGGTTCCATCAGGTGCATGCGAAGGACGGCGGTCGTATCAAGTACGACCGGATCTGTCAGGAATGCGGCAAGTCGGTGCAGTTCGCCGATATCGACAAGGCTTACGACTCCCCCGACGGTGAACGGGTCATTCTCACCGACGACGACTTCGACAAGCTGCCTGCGGCGGAGAAACACGAGATTCCGGTTCTCGAATTCGTGCCGACCGAGCAGATCGATCCGATCCTGTACGACAAGAGCTACTTCCTCGAGCCGGACTCTGCCTCACCGAAGGCCTATGTGCTGCTGCGCGAGACTCTCGAAGAAACAGAACGCACCGCGTTGGTGCATTTCACTCTGCGACAGAAGACCCGCCTGGCCGCACTGCGTGTGCGTGACGACGTCCTGGTGATCCAGACACTGCTGTGGCCGGACGAAGTCAGGGCGGCTGAATTTCCTTCGCTCGAGGACGCGCCGTCCGCGCGCCCGCAGGAAGTGAAGATGGCGACGTCCCTGGTGGAAAGCATGTCCTCGGAATTCGATCCGACCGAGTACACGGACGACTATCAGACCGAACTGCGCAAGCTGATCGACGAGACGCTCGCCAACGGCGGTGAGAAGGTCATCCACACCGACACGGAAAAAGACGACGACGGCGAAGACGCCGAGGTCGTCGATCTCGTGGCGGCCTTGCAGCGGAGCGTCGAGGCGGCCGGCAAGAACGCGAAGTCCGGTTCGGCCACATCGGCTCCGGAGAAGAAGGCACCCGCCAAGAAGGCAGCTGCGAAGAAGGCTCCGGCCAAGAAGGCGGCTGCGAAGAAAGCCTCGGCCAAGTCCGCCGACTCGAAAGCCGACGAAGCGAAGGGTGCGTGAGGGGGCCGATTCGGCCGTGCGTCAGACGGTGAAGCCGAGGGCCCTGAGCTGCTCGCGACCGTCGTCGGTGATCTTGTCCGGGCCCCATGGCGGCATCCAGACCCAGTTGATCTTGAGATCGGCGGCCAGTCCGCTGCGCACGAGCGCGCCGCGCGCCTGATCCTCGATGACGTCCGTCAACGGGCATGCCGCCGAGGTGAGCGTCATGTCGACGGTGACGATGTCGTCGGCGTCGATCTTGATGTCATACACCAGTCCCAGATCGACGACATTGATTCCGAGTTCGGGATCGACGACGTCGCGCATCGCTTCTTCGAGGTCCTCGAGCACCTTGATCTCGTCGGCGGTCAATTCCACCGGCGTGGTCTCGGCTGTAGTCGTCACTGCCTGCGTCGTCTCTGTTGCTTCGGTCATGATTGCTGTCCTCCGGAAAGTGCCGACTGGGCGGTCTCGCCCGTCGTGGCTGTCGAATCTGCGTCCACTACTTGAACAACCGCGTCCTTGAAAGCCATCCAACCCAGCAGAGCGCATTTCACGCGGGCCGGGTATTTGGCCACACCGGCGAATGCGATTCCATCGCCGATGACGTCCTCGTCACCCTCGACGGTACCTCTGCTGCCGACCATGTCACTGAATGCGTCTACCGTCTTCAGCGCGTCGGCCACGCTCAGGCCGACGACCTGATCGGTGAGAACGGACGTCGCTGCCTGACTGATCGAACAACCCTGGCCGTCGTACGAGACGTCTGCAACGGTGCCGTCCTCGATCTGCACGCGCAGGGTGACCTCGTCGCCGCAGGTGGGGTTGACGTGGTGGACCTCCGCGCCGAAGGGCTCACGCAGCCCACGGCCGTGCGGGTGCTTGTAGTGATCGAGGATCACTTCCTGATACATCTGTTCCATCCGCATCTAGAGCTGCCCTCCCCCGCCGTGGTCGTCGGAGCGAGCGGTTCCGAAGAACGATTGTGCGCGGCGAATCGCCTGTGCGAGAACCTGCACTTCCTCGACCGTGTTGTACAGCGCGAACGAGGCGCGCGCTGTCGCAGCCACACCGAACCGTCGGTGCAAAGGCCACGCGCAGTGATGCCCGACGCGAATGGCGACGCCCTCGTCGTCCAGGATCTGTCCGAGGTCGTGGGCGTGAATGCCGTCGACCACGAACGACACTGCCGAACCGCGGTCGACGTTCTCGGTCGGGCCGATCACGCGAACACCGTCGATTTTCGCGAACTCGGCGAGAGTTGCTGCGACCAAGGCTTTTTCGTGCGCGGCGATGACATCGATGCCGATGTTCTCCAGGTACCGCACAGCGGCACCGAGTCCGACGACCTGCGAGGTCATGGGAACCCCGGCCTCGAATCGTTGCGGAGGCGCTGCGAACGTCGTCTTCTCCATGGTGACGGTCTCGATCATCGAACCGCCGGTGATGAACGGAGGCATCGCTGCGAGGAGTGCAGCCTTGCCGTACAGCACGCCCACTCCCGAGGGACCAAGCATCTTGTGACCCGAGAACGCGGCGTAGTCGACATCGAGCGCGTGAAAATCGACCTTCATGTGTGGTACCGATTGGCATGCGTCGAGGACGACGAGCGCACCGACCGCCCTGGCTCGACGGACCAATTCCTCGACCGGGGCCACCGCGCCGGTCACGTTCGATTGATGCGTGAAGGCGAGAACCTTGACGGCGGAAGACAATTCGAGCGAGTCGAGATCGATGCGTCCGTCGTCGGTCACGCCGTACCAGCGCAGCGTTGCACCGGTTCGAGCAGCAAGCTCTTGCCACGGAACGAGATTGGCGTGGTGCTCGAGTTCGGTGACGACGATCTCGTCGCCGGGACCGAGGTGACGATCGAATCGTTGATCGGCAAGCACGTACGTCACGAGGTTGAGCGACTCGGTCGCGTTCTTGGTGAACACGATCTCGTCGACATCCGCCCCGACGAACGACGCGATGGCCGCGCGCGCACCCTCGTAGGCGTCGGTGGCCTCTTCGGCCAACTGATGCGCCCCGCGATGCACAGCGGCGTTGCACGTAATCAGGAACTCACGCTCGGCGTCGAGTACCTGCACGGGCCGCTGCGAAGTTGCACCGGAATCGAGGTACACCAACGGCTTCCCGTCGCGGACGGTGCGCGAGAGGATGGGGAAATCGCGGCGAACCGTGGCGACATCGAACGATGTCGCCACCGCCGCAGCTGCGGGTGCAGCCATACTCATGCTCCGGTGGTCGCGGCCTGCGCGTAACCGGCGTATCCGTTGGCTTCGAGCTCGTCGGCCAGCTCTGCACCGCCGGACTTCACGATTTCGCCGTTGACGAAGACGTGGACGAAGTCGGGCTTGATGTAGCGCAGGATGCGGGTGTAGTGCGTGATCAGTAGCACTCCGCCGTCTTCACGCTCCTTGTACTTGTTGACGCCCTCGGACACCACGCGCAGAGCATCGACGTCGAGGCCGGAGTCGGTCTCGTCGAGGATGGCGATCTTCGGCTTGAGCAGTCCCAGCTGGAGAATCTCGTGACGCTTCTTCTCGCCGCCGGAGAAGCCCTCGTTGACGTTGCGCTCGAGGAAGTTGGCCTCGATCTCCAATTCGCTCATGGCGGTCTTGGCTTCCTTGACCCAGTGCCGAAGCTTGGGGGCCTCACCGCGCACGGCGGTGGCGGCGGTACGCAGGAAGTTCGACATCGAGACGCCGGGCACCTCCACCGGGTACTGCATCGCCAGGAACAGGCCGGCACGGGCGCGCTCGTCGACACTCATCTCGAGCACGTCTTCACCGTCGAGAGTGATGGTGCCGGAGGTCACCGTGTACTTGGGGTGGCCCGCGATGGCGTAGGACAGCGTGGACTTGCCGGAACCGTTGGGCCCCATGATCGCGTGCGTCTCACCGGACTTCACGGTGAGGTCGACACCCTTGAGGATGTTGATGGGCTCCGCGGTCGAGTCGGAGTTGGCGACGCTGACGTGCAGATCGCGGATTTCGAGTGTGGACATCACAGTTCCTTTGTGCAGTCGAGAAAGGTTCGGGTGAGACCTACGCGCCGGCGACGGCGAGTTCGGTCTCGATGGCGGCGTCGAGACGCTCGCGTACGGCGGGGACCGGAATCTTGTCGATGATCTCGTGGAAGAAGCCGCGGACGACGAGTCGACGAGCAACCTCCTCCGAGATGCCACGAGCGCGCAGGTAGAACAGCTGCTCGTCGTCGAAACGGCCGGTGGCGCTGGCGTGGCCTGCTCCGACGATCTCCCCGGTCTCGATCTCGAGGTTCGGCACCGAGTCGGCGCGAGCGCCGTCGGTCAGGACCAGGTTCCGGTTGAGCTCGTAGGTCTCGGTGCCCTCGGCCTCGGCTCGGATCAGAACATCTCCGATCCACACGGTGTGCGCGTCGACGGTTCCGGGTCCGGTTTCGCCCTGCAGCGCGCCCTTGTACATCACGTTGGACTTGCAATGCGGTGCCGAATGGTCGACGAGCAGTCGCTGCTCGAGGTGCTGGCCTGCGTCGGCGAAATACACACCGAGCATGTTCGCGTCGCCGCCGGGTGCGCTGTAGCGCACGGTCGGGCTGATGCGCACCAGATCGCCGCCGAGACTGACGTTGTAGTGCCGCAGCACGGCGTCGCGTCCGAGCATGGCGTGGTGTGCTGCGACGTGCACGGCGTCGGACTGCCAGTCCTGGATCAGTACGACGTGCAACTGCGAGCTGTCGCCGAGAACGAACTCGACGTTCTCGGCGTACGTTCCGCTACCCCGCTGGTCGATCACGACGGTGGCGCGAGCGAACGTGCCGAGCCTGATCTGCACGTGGCCGTAGGCGACGTGGTCGACACCGGGACCGTCGACGGTGATCTCGATCGGATCGGCCACCTCGACCTCGTTCGGCACGGAGACGATCGTGGCCTCGGTGAACGCCGAGAATGCCTGCGCGGCAATACGATCGGCCGGGACACCGGCCTTGCCCAGTCGCTCGTCGTCGCGGCCGACGGTCTCCACGACCACCGACTCCGGGGCGCCGACGGTGACCCGAGCGGCCCCGTCGGCGACAGCGGAACCGTCGTGCAAGCCGCGCAGCCGACGCAGCGGTGTGAAACGCCACTGCTCGTCACGGCCGGACGGGATCTCGAACGCATTCACGTCGTAGGACGTGAACTGAGCGCCCTTGTTCTCGACGAGCTTCGACTTGTCTTCCTTGGCCGACTCTGGATTCTCGGATGCCACAGCACCCATGACTCCGGTGAGGGGGTTGTTCACTTATCCGACCGACCCTTCCATCTGCAGCTCGATGAGCCGGTTGAGCTCGAGCGCGTATTCCATCGGCAGTTCGCGAGCGATCGGCTCGACGAAGCCGCGCACGACCATCGCCATGGCCTCGTCCTCGGTCATGCCGCGGCTCATCAGGTAGAACAACTGATCGTCGCTGACCTTCGAGACGGTGGCCTCGTGGCCCATCGACACGTCGTCCTCGCGGATGTCGACGTACGGGTACGTGTCGGAACGACTGATCGTGTCGACGAGCAATGCGTCGCACTTGACCGTCGAGCGCGAACCGTGTGCACCCTTGTTGATCTGGATCAGACCGCGGTACGACGTCCGGCCACCGCCGCGAGCGACGGACTTGCTGACGATGTTCGAGGACGTGTGCGGTGCCAGGTGCAGCATCTTCGAGCCGGTGTCCTGGTGCTGGTCCGGGCCTGCGAACGCGACCGAGAGAACCTCACCCTTGGCGTACTCACCGGTCATCCACACGGCCGGGTACTTCATGGTGACCTTGGAGCCGATGTTGCCGTCGACCCACTCCATGGTTGCGCCCGCCTCGGCCTTGGCACGCTTGGTGACGAGGTTGTAGACGTTGTTCGACCAGTTCTGGATGGTCGTGTAGCGGCACCGACCACCCTTCTTGACGATGATCTCGACCACGGCGGAGTGCAGCGAATCCGACTTGTAGATCGGTGCGGTGCAGCCCTCGACGTAGTGCACGTAGGCACCCTCGTCGACGATGATCAGCGTGCGCTCGAACTGACCCATGTTCTCGGTGTTGATCCGGAAGTAGGCCTGCAGCGGGATGTCCACGTGGACGCCCGGCGGGATGTAGATGAAGGATCCACCGGACCACACCGCGGTGTTCAATGCGGAGAACTTGTTGTCGCCTGCGGGGATGACGGTGCCGAAGTACTCCCGGAACAGCTCCGGCTGCTCCTTCAGGGCGGTGTCGGTGTCGAGGAACAACACTCCCTGGGCCTCGAGATCCTCACGGATCGAGTGGTAGACCACCTCGGACTCGTACTGAGCAGCGACACCGGAGACGAGGCGCTGCTTCTCCGCCTCGGGGATGCCGAGCTTGTCGTACGTGTTCTTGATGTCTTCCGGCAGGTCTTCCCACGTGGCAGCCTGCTTCTCGCTGGAGCGCACGAAGTACTTGATGTTGTCGAAATCGATGCCGTCGAGGTTGGAACCCCAGTTCGGCATCGGCTTGCGCTCGAACGTCTTGAGCGCCTTCAGGCGCGCCTCGAGCATCCACTCGGGCTCACTCTTCTTCTGCGAGATGTCCCGAACGACGGCCTCGGAAAGACCGCGCTTGGCACTCTCACCGGCTACGTCCGAGTCGGCCCAGCCGTATCCGTAGGTGCCGAGCGAGGCGATGGTCTCGTCCTGGGTCAGCGGCGCGGTGGGTGTCACCTGGTCTGGTGTGACGGTCATGCGGGCTCCTTCCGGAGGCGTGGGCGTTCTCCGACACGGAGCTGCGCGTCGGGAGTCTTCTTGTCGGAACTATTGGTGTTCGAGTACCGCGTCGGTGACAGCGGTACGTGCGTCGTGCATGCGCAATTGCCGTTGGCGATGGTCGCCAAACGCTGCACGTGCGTGCCGAGGATCTCGGCGAACGCGGTCTGCTCGGCCTCGCACAGCTCCGGAAACTCGGAGGCGACGTGCGACACCGGGCAGTGGTGCTGGCAGATCTGCACACCGTTGCCCACCTGACGGGTGGTGGCAGAAAAGCCCGCCGCGCTGAACGCGTCGGCGATCCGGTCGGCAGCGTCCTCCACGGCATGCGCATCGGAACCCGTGGCCGGCTCCACGTCGGCCACGATGGTGTTGACGCGTTGCCGCGCGAATGTCTCGATGGCCGCGTCCCCGCCGATCTTGCGTAACTGCCGCATGGCGGCACCGGCAAGATCGTCGTAGGTGTGGCCGAGACGGTTACGCCCGGCTGCGGTGAGCTGGAAGTGCTTCGCCGGTCGGCCTCGGCCCCGTTGCCGGGCACCTGCGGGGGTTGTGATGCGGGCCTCGCCCGCGTCGATGAGTGCGTCCAGGTGACGTCGGACACCCGCCGCGCTCAACCCCAGTCGAGTGCCGATGTCGGAGGCGGTGATGGGGCCTTCCTCCAGCAGCAGCGTGACCACTGCGCTCCGCGTCTGCCCCTCGGGCGCCGACGTGAGTCGCACCGACGAAACGCCTGCGCCGGAGGCCGACGACTCGACACTTCCCGGACGCACGAGCGAGCTCTCGGTTGTTTTCACAACACCAGTGTGACGGAATTGCTGTACTCGGTCCAGCAAGGGTGCCCTATGCGGGCTACTCACCCAGCGCGGTGGCCGATGCACATGTCGTCGGGTGGAGCACCGTGCAGGTGGTGACCGAGTGCCCCGCTACGCTCCCACTGTGCCATCGACCGACAGTGAGCCCAGTTTCGAGAGCTCACCTTCCGCGGGCGGTCCCGGTTCTCCCCCGGTGTCCGGCACATCGAAGTCCGCGCCGGCTGCATTCGTCCACAGGTTCGTCGTGGCCCCGGCACGTCGAGTCATCGGCCTCGAGCCCACGCCTCCGGGCGGGGTGGTCGCCACCCTGCACGGAGACGAGCAGGAGGCACCGGGGCTGAATCCGGCGGAGACGAACCAGCTCAGGAACATCCGCCGTTTCGGTGCCGCGGGCGCACTGCTGATGGCGATCGGAGCACTCGGCGCGGGCGCGCAGCCGGTGCTGCAGAACCCGATCGCAGGCGTCCGACTCCTGAGCCTGCCGTCCCGGATGGCGACCACCGCACTGACCGTCACGATGACCGGAACCGTCATCGTGGTGCTCGCGTGGTTGCTGCTGGGAAGATTCGCGTTGGGACGCTTGCGATCGGGAGCGACCCCGCGGCGACTCACCCGCTCCCAGATGGACCGCACGTTGCTGCTGTGGATCCTGCCGTTGTGCGTGGCACCGCCGATGTTCTCGCGCGACGTCTACTCGTACCTGGCTCAGAGCGAGATCACCGCACGCGGACTCGACCCGTACGAGGTCGGTCCGGTCGATGCACTCGGGGCCGACAACGTACTGACCCGAACGGTTCCCAACATCTGGCGGGAGACCCCGGCACCCTACGGCCCGCTGTTCCTGTGGATGGGGCGTGGCATCACGTACCTGACCGGCGAGAACATCGTCGCCGGCATCTTTCTGCATCGCCTGCTCGCATTGGCGGGCGTGGCGTTGATCGTCTGGTCGCTGCCCCGCCTCGCCCGACGCTGCGGGGTTGCGTCGGTGACGGCACTGTGGCTCGGTGCCGCGAATCCGTTGCTGCTCTTCCATCTGGTGGCCGGTATCCACAACGAGGCCCTGATGATCGGGCTGATGCTGGCCGGTACCGAACTGGCGCTTCGCGCGATCGAGCGCTCGGGTCCCCTCCGCAACAGCGATATCGCGTTCCTCGTCGGCGGTGCAGGCTTGATCGCACTGTCGTCTTCGATCAAGATCCCCTCGCTCATCGCGCTCGGCTTCGTGGGAATGGCCCTGTCGAGGAGGTGGGGCGGGACCCTCAGATCCGTGGTGTACGCCGCAATCCTGCTCGGCTCCATAGCCGTCGCGGTCCAAGTCGCGGTGAGCCTGGGCAGTGGGCTCGGCTTCGGCTGGATCAACACTCTGGGGACCGCCGGCGTGGTGCGCAGCTGGATGTCGATTCCCACGATTCTCGGGCTGGGCACCGGATTCGTCGGCGTACTCCTCGGCCTCGGCGACCACACCACCGCTGTGTTGGGTCTCACTCGCCCGATCGCTGCCGTCGTCGCGGGAATCATCGTCGTCCGCATGCTCATCGCCGTTCTGCGCGGCCGTCTGCATCCGGTCGGCGCACTCGGCGTCGCGCTCGGTGCCGTCGTCCTGTTGTTCCCCGTGGTCCAACCCTGGTACCTGCTGTGGGCGGTGATTCCGCTCGCGGCATGGGCCACCACTTCCTCGTTCCGGCGTCCGGCCATCGCCTTCTCGTCGTTGGTGAGTGTGATCCTGATGCCGAACGGCAGTGAGTATCAGCCGTTCCAGATCGTGCAGGCCGCAGTCATGACCATCCTGACGATCGCGGTGCTCTACCTGTTCACGCGAAACCGAATGCCGTGGCCCACCCGCACCGGACCACCGGCACGCGACCGCAGCGCAGACGAATACGCTGAGTCCTCGTGATCTCCGGGACGTCCGACGCGACGCAACCTGTCGTACAGCTGACCGACGTACGCAAGTCGTACGACGGTGTCAGTGCCGTCGACGGACTCAGCCTGAACATCGGCCCCGGCGAGGTTCTCGCACTGCTGGGCCCCAACGGTGCCGGAAAAACCACCACCGTCGAGATGTGCGAAGGATTCGTCGTACCCGACGGCGGCTCGGTCCGAGTCCTCGGACTCGACCCCGTCGCGCAGTCGGCGCAGCTGCGGCCACGCATCGGGGTCATGCTCCAGGGCGGAGGTGCGTACCCCGGTTCCAAAGCCGGCGAGATGCTCCAACTCGTCGCCTCGTACTCGGCCGACCCCCTCGATCCGGCATGGCTGCTCGACTGCCTCGGCCTCACCTCGGCCGTCCGCACCCCGTACCGGCGACTCTCCGGTGGGCAGCAGCAGCGGCTCGCCCTGGCGTGCGCCATCGTCGGACGACCCGAACTGGTGTTCCTCGACGAACCGACCGCCGGGCTCGACGCCCAGGCCCGGCTGCTCGTGTGGGAGCTGATCGACGCCCTGCGCCGCGACGGAGTCGGCGTTCTGCTCACGACACATCTGATGGACGAGGCCGAGCAGCTCGCAGACCGGCTGACGATCATCGACAACGGTCGCGTCGTCGCCTCGGGCACTCCCTCGGAGCTGACCAAGCAGGGTGCCGAGGGCCAACTGCGCTTCACCGCACCCCCTGGACTCGAACTCTCCATGCTCGACGCGGCTCTTCCCCCGGGGTACGTACCGTCGGAACCGACGCCCGGTTCCTATGTGGTCGCCGGTGTGATCGAGCCGCAGATCCTGGTGATCGTCACGTCCTGGTGTGCACAGCAGGACGTGTTGGCGACCGAACTGCAGGTCGACCAGCGCCGCCTCGAGGACGTGTTCCTCGAACTGACCGGCAGAGAATTGAGGAAGTGACCGTGCGCAGAGAAGCCCGGCTCGCCGACAACCGATTCGAGACAGGTCTGTTCGCGCCTCGCCCGCAGCCCGCGTCGGCTGCACGTATGTTGCTCGCGCAGACCCGCCTCGAGCTGAAGTTGTTGCTGCGCAACGGTGAACAGTTGCTGCTGACGATGTTCATCCCGATCACGTTGCTGATCGGATTGACCCTGCTGCCCTTCGGCGAGCTCGGCGTCGACCGCGTTGCCCGAGTGGTTCCGGCTGTGATGATGGTTGCCATCATGTCGACGGCGTTCACCGGTCAGGCGATCGCCGTCGGCTTCGATCGCCGCTACGGCGCTCTCAAGCGGCTCGGGGCGACACCACTTCCGCGGTGCGGCATCATCGGCGGCAAATCCGCCGCCGTGGTGATCGTGGTGGTCCTGCAGACGATTCTGCTCGGCTCGATCGGCGTCGCTCTCGGATGGCGCCCGAGCGCGACGGGGCTGTTGCTCGGTGCCGTCATCATCGCTCTGGGAACCGTCACCTTCGCGTCCATGGGGTTGCTGCTGGGCGGCACCCTGCGCGCCGAGATCGTGTTGGCGCTGGCGAACATCGCCTGGTTCGTGATGCTGGGCGTCGGCAGCGTGGTGTTCGTGGACGACCAGATCCCGCAGGGCCTGCAGAACGTGGCGCGCATCGTTCCGTCCGGCGCACTGGGCGAGGCACTGAGCAGGGGTGTGGCGTCGTCGTTCGACGTGTTCGGTGTGGTCGTCCTGCTGGTGTGGGCTGCGGTGTGCAGCACGCTCGCCGTGCGCACGTTCAAGTTCACCTGAGTCACGCTCGCTACCCAACGACGCTGTGTAGTTGATCGGCGTTTACCATCGTGGAGTGCCTTACCTCCTACGGAAGCTCTATGGCGTATTCCTGCGCGTCGTCGATCTCCTGCCACTGCCGTCGCTTCGTGTGCAGCGAATTCTGGCTTTCATCGCAATCCTGACGCAGGGCGGCATCGCCGTCACCGGTGCAGTCGTTCGCGTCACCGGATCCGGTCTCGGCTGCCCCACCTGGCCGCAGTGCTTCCCCGGTAGTTTCACTCCCGTCGGGGTGTCCGAGGTACCGATATTGCATCAGGCCGTCGAGTTCGGTAACCGCCTGCTCACGTTCGTCGTCGTTCTCGCGGCCGCCGCTGTCGTGATCGCAGTCACCAGGGCGCGGCGTCGTCGCGGAGTGCTGTTCTTCGCATGGCTGATGCCACTCGGTACCGTCGTGCAGGCCGTTATCGGCGGATTCACCGTGCTGACCGGACTGCTGTGGTGGACCGTCGCCGTTCACCTCGTCGTCTCGATGGCGATGGTCTGGCTGGCCACGCTGCTGTACGCCAAGGTGGGCGAGAGCGATGCGGCATCGGAGTCGACGCCGACGGTGCCCGGTGCTCTGCGAGCGCTGACGGGACTGTCCGGGATTGCTCTGGCGGGTGTGCTGATCGCGGGCACCATGGTGACCGGAGCCGGTCCGCACGCAGGCGACAAGAGCATCGAGGAACCAGTACCGCGCCTCGGTATCGAGATCGTGACGCTGGTGCACGCGCACTCGCAGTTCCTCGTCGGCTACCTGGCGTTGCTCGTCGGACTGGCTTTCGCCCTGTATGCCGTTCGTGCGCCCAAGACGGTCACGTTTCGACTCAATGTCCTGATCGTCCTGGTGTTGGCACAGTCTCTGATCGGATTGGTCCAGTACTTCACCGGAGTTCCGGCCGTACTCGTCGCCTTCCATGTGGCCGGTGCGGGCGCGTGTACCGCCGCAACCGCAGCCGTCTGGGCGGCCTGCCGAACTCGCGGCCCGGCCGCGGCCGACAAGATCGAGACCACCGAGGACGTCGCAGTTCACTCGTGACGATCGATCGATCTTCGAACAGGGTGGAGGGGCAGCCGACCTCCCCCTCAGATGGCCGACTGCCCCTCCACTGACTTCGACGCACCGGGTGCCCAGATGGTTCCCGCCTGATCGAACAAGTTTTGCGACTTGTCTCCGCTCAGACGATCGCCTGGTTACGCGCCTTCGGAAACTTCTTCTGATGGGCTACCCACCCGGCCATCTTCTCGTGGTGTCCGGGTGCCGGATTGACCGAACTGGTCAACTCGCGGTCCCATTCGGCCTCGGTCAACTGGTCGAGACCGTCGACGATCGCGCGGGCGATGGCGGTACTCGCCACCACCTGGTCCCCCAGAACTCCGTCGGCACCGACCATGGTGAGCCGAGTCCCGGCGCGACCGACCGGCTGAATCACCACGTCGGCAGAGTTGCCGTGGTCGGCGAGGAAGCTCTTCACCGCCGCGAGCGTTCCCTTGGGAACGTCGTTCGACTCGTTCTTCTCGATGCCCGCACTGTCGATTTCGGTAGCCATGCCGACACGATACCGAGACCGTTCGCAATTCCCGCATCGACCCGTCGAGTCGTTACTGATCGGTAACTTCGCCCGCGTGCGTGCATCGAGCGGATCCGTGCCACCGGGTGCGACGCGCCGGTGTAGAACGGTCTTCATGCGTGCCATTCGAATAGACAACACCGGCGGACCCGAGGTCATGAACGTCGTCGATGTTCCGATACCGACGCCAGGACCTGCTCAACTCCTGGTCAGGACGGACGCCATCGGCATCAACTACATCGATACGTACTTTCGGCGCGGCCTGTATCCGCGCGCACTCCCCTACGTTCCCGGCGACGAAGGGTCCGGAGTGATCGATCAGGTCGGGTCGGATGTCACGGACTTTGCTCCGGGAGCTCGCGTCGCCTGGGCCGCAGCACCCGGCAGCTACGCCGAATACGTCCTGGTGGACGCTTCGTCGGCCATCGCGGTTCCCGACGGCGTTCCGGCCGATCAGGCCGCCTCGGCGCTGCTCCAGGGCATGACTGCGCATTACCTGATCGAGTCCACCTATCCTGCCCAGCGGGGCGACACAGTGCTGGTACACGCAGGCGCAGGTGGCGTCGGACTGTTGTTGACGCAGATGGCGGTGGCGAAGGGCGTGAACGTGATCACCACGGTCTCCACGGATGCCAAGGCCGAGCGGTCGACGCAGGCCGGTGCCGCCCACGTGTTGCGCTACGAGGACGACATCGCCGCCCGCGTGCGTGAGATCACCGACGGCGAGGGTGTCCATGCGGTGTACGACGGCGTGGGCGCCGACACGTTCGAGGCGAGTCTTGCGTCGCTTCGGATCAGAGGGACACTGGCTCTGTTCGGTGCCGCGAGCGGTCCCGTCCCGCCCATGGATCCACAGCGCCTGAACGGCGCGGGCTCCCTGTTCCTGACCCGGCCCACGCTCGCACATCACATCCGAAACCGGGCCGAGCTGGAGTGGCGCGCCGGAGATGTGTTCGCAGCGATGGCCAGCGGAGCTCTGACGGTCGAGATCGGTGCGCAGTACGCGCTGGAGGATGCTGCTCAGGCCCACATCGATTTGGAGTCACGCAATACGATGGGGTCCATCGTGCTGGTTCCCTGACGCCGACTGTGCCGGACGGCTCGCTCAGGAAAGGATCTGAGCGAGCGTCTGCCAGCCCAGAACGGAGTCGACGGCCAAGCCGCAGAACACCAGTGCCAGGTATTCGTTCGAGAGAATGAACAGCTTGAGCGGCTTGACCGGAGTTCCCGCTCGCACGCCTGCGTAGAGACGGTGGGCCACGACGAGGAACCACACTCCCGAGGCCACAGCGACGGCTGCGTAGACGATGCCCGAGCCCGGGGCCAACGCGAGCGTTGCGGCAACCGTGGCCCACGCGTAGAGCACGATGTGCTTGGTGACCTTCGTTTCCGAGGCGACAGCAGGCAGCATCGGCACGTTGGCGGCCTGGTAGTCCTCCTTGTAGCGGAGCATGAGCGCCCAGGTGTGCGGCGGTGTCCACAGGAAGATCACCAGGAACATGACCAGCGCCTGCCACCCGATCGTGCCGGTCACGGCGGACCAACCGATCATCACCGGCATACATCCGGCCGCGCCGCCCCACACCACGTTCTGCGAGGTGCGCCGTTTGAGCACGAGCGTGTAGACGAAAATGTAGAAGCAGATCGTCACGACGGCGAGCACACCGCTGAGCAGATTCGTGGTGGCCCACAGCCAGAAGAACGAGAACACGCCCAGGACGAGCCCGAAGATCAGGGCGTGCGAGACGGGCATGGCACCGCGCGCGAGTGGGCGCTTCTCGGTGCGCTTCATCACCTTGTCGATGTCTGCGTCGACGACCATGTTCAGAGTGTTGGCGCTGGCTGCGGCCAGCATTCCGCCGAAGAGTGTGGTGAGGATCAGCCAGGGATCGACGTTTCCTCGGTCGGCCAGCAGCATCGCCGGAATGGTCGTGACGAGGAGGAGTTCGATGACCCGGGGCTTCGTGAGCGCGACATACGCAAGAAAGAGTGCGAATGCTCTGCGCGGGGCGGACGTCGCCGGCGCGGCCTGCGTGGGCTCACCCTCGTCGTCTGCTCCGAATCCGGGGCCGCCGGCGAAACCGTGTCCGCCCGGCTGCTGCCCAATTCGCACTGCGTCTCCTCGCACGACTGTCGTTCTCTGGCGCTCGGCCACTTGCTCGCATGCCACCGGCACGCGGGTTGACTCTCGATGGCGACACTTCGGCGCCTTCGCGCACGCGCCGACCCCCGCGTTCACTACCGCGGCAGCCGACGAACGTACGCCTACTACGACCGATGGTAGACGGCTGGGTTTGCACCTCCAATTCGCAGGGCACCCAAAGTGAGGAATACGTCGCCTACGAGTAACCCGTGCGCAATCGCCCGGGGGAAGGCACGACAGTAGGGTCGGACGGAACTAGGCTGGTGGGGGACGTCCTTCGGCACCGACTGCGTGCGCGCTCCACCCAGGCGCATCGCAGAGGTCGCCGAGCGACGATTCCTCGGAGCCACAACTCGAACGAATGTCAGGAGATTTCTGCTCGTGTCGATCACAGACGATATTGACGTCCTCACCACGGCGCACCACCCGAGCGACTGGACGGACCTGGACACCCGAGCGGTCGACACCGTTCGTGTTCTGGCAGCGGACGCAGTGCAGAAGGTCGGCAACGGCCACCCCGGAACCGCGATGAGCCTGGCCCCTCTCGCCTACACCCTCTTTCAGCGCACCATGCGCCACGATCCCACCGACACGCACTGGATCGGCCGCGACCGATTCGTCCTCTCGTGCGGTCACTCGAGCCTGACGCTGTACCTGCAGCTCTACTTGGGCGGCTTCGGACTCGAGCTCGCCGACATCGAGGCGCTGCGCACCTACAAGTCCAAGACTCCCGGGCACCCCGAGTTCCGCCACACCGACGGCGTCGAGATCACCACCGGTCCGCTCGGTCAGGGACTCGCCTCCGCCGTGGGTATGGCCATGGCGGCGCGCCGCGAGCGTGGCCTGTTCGATCCCGAGCCTGCACTCGGCGAGAGTCCGTTCGACCACTTCATCTACGTGATCGCCTCCGACGGCGACATCGAAGAAGGCGTCACGTCCGAGGCGTCGTCGCTGGCCGGTACACAGCAGCTCGGCAACCTGATCCTGTTCTACGACGACAACAAGATCTCGATCGAGCACTCCACCGACATCGCCCTGTCCGAGAACACGGCCGCGCGCTACGAGGCCTACGGCTGGCACGTGCAGGTGGTCGAGGGCGGCGAGAACGTCACTGCCATCGAAGAAGCCGTCGAGGCTGCCAAGGCTGTCACCGACAAGCCGTCGATCATCGTCCTGCGCACCATCATCGGTTTCCCGGCCCCCACCATGATGAACACCGGTGCTGTTCACGGTGCCGCACTGGGCGACGAGGAGATCGCGAAGGTCAAGCAGGCACTCGATTTCGACCCCGCCAAGACGTTCGAGGTCACCGACGAGGTCATCGGCCACACCCGCAAGCTGCAGGAACGCGGCCGTAAGGCCCACGCCGAGTGGACCGTCGAATTCGACGCCTGGGCCGCGCGCGAGCCCGAGCGCAAGAAGCTACTGGACCGCCTGACCCAGGGCACGTTGCCCGAGAACTGGACCGACGTTCTGCCCACCTGGGAGCCCGGCAGCAAGGCCGTCGCGACCCGTGCGGCGTCGGGCGAGGTTCTCAACGCCGTCGGACCTGTCCTCCCGGAGCTGTGGGGCGGCTCCGCCGACCTGGCCGGCAGCAACAACACCACGATCAAGGGTGCGAAGTCCTTCGGCCCCACGTCGATCTCCACCGACGACTGGGACGCCGAGCCGTACGGCCGCACGCTGCACTTCGGCATCCGTGAGCACGCGATGGGTGCCATCCTGTCCGGCATCGTCATGCACGGCCCGACCCGTGCCTACGGCGGAACGTTCATGCAGTTCAGCGACTACATGCGGCCGGCCGTTCGACTGGCGTCGTTGATGGACATCGACCCCATCTACGTGTGGACGCACGACTCCATCGGCCTCGGCGAGGACGGCCCGACGCACCAGCCGGTCGAGCATCTCGCCGCGCTGCGGGCCATCCCCAACCTGTCGGTGGTACGCCCCGGTGACGCCAACGAAACCGCATTCGCATGGCAGGCCGTGATGGCCAAGTCCAGCAGCAGCGGACCCGTCGGTCTCGCGCTGACGCGTCAGGGCATCCCGATTCTCGAGGGCACCAGCTACGAGGGCGTCTCGAAGGGTGGATACATTCTCGTCGAGTCGTCCAAGGCGACCCCGGACGTCGTCCTGATCGGCACCGGCTCCGAGCTGCAGTACGCCGTGGAGGCGCAGAAGCAGCTCGAGGCGCAGGGCATCGCCGCCCGCGTCGTCTCGATGCCGTGCGTCGAGTGGTTCGAGAGCCAGGATCAGAACTACCGCGACCAGGTGATCCCGCCCACCGTCAAGGCCCGGGTGTCGATCGAGGCCGGCATCGCGATGCCGTGGTGGAAGATCGTCGGCGGCTTCGGCGAGATCATCTCGCTCGAGCACTACGGCGAATCTGCCGACGCTGCAACACTTTTCCGCGAGTTCGGCTTCACGGCAGAGGCCGTCACCGCAGCCGCACAGCGCTCCATCACCAATGTGAAGGGATAATTCATGACCCAGAACAAGAATCTTGCAGAGCTCTCCGCCGCCGGCATCTCGGTATGGCTGGACGACCTGTCCCGCGACCGCATCCGCTCGGGCAACCTCAAGGACCTGATCGACACCAAGAGCGTCGTCGGAGTGACCACCAACCCGTCGATCTTCCAGGCGGCCCTGAGCACGGGCGAGGCTTACGACGAGCAGGTGAACAAGCTCGCCGGTGAAGGTGCCGACGTCGAGACCACGATCCGCACGGTCACCACGGACGACGTCCGGGAAGCATGCGACATCCTGATGCCTCAGTACGAGGCGAGTGCAGGCGTCGACGGCCGGGTGTCGATCGAGGTCGATCCCCGCATGGCCCACGACGCCGACAAGACGTACGAGCAGGCCGTCGAGCTGTGGAAGATCGTCGACCGCCCGAACCTGCTCATCAAGATTCCGGCCACCGAGGCAGGAATTCCCGCTATCGCCAAGGTGATCGGCGAGGGCATCAGCGTCAACGTCACGCTGATCTTCTCCGTCGAGCGCTACGAGCTGGTGATGAACGCATACCTCGAGGGTCTCGAGAAGGCCCGCGCGGCCGGTCACGACCTCGACAAGATCCACTCGGTCGCGTCGTTCTTCGTCTCCCGCGTGGACAGCGAGATCGATTCCCGGCTCGATGCGATCGGCACTCCCGATGCCGAGGCGCTCAAGGGCAAGGCCGCGCTGGCCAATGCTCGTCTCGCATACGTGGCGTACCAGCAGATCTTCGAGGTCGCTCCTCGGTTCCGCGAGCTCGTCGGCAGTGGCGCACGTCCGCAGCGTCCGCTGTGGGCCTCGACCGGCGTCAAGTCCGACGCCTACCCCGACACCATGTACGTCACCGAGCTCGTCTCGCCGAACACGGTGAACACGATGCCGGAGAAGACCATGGACGCGGTTGCCGATCACGGCGAGATCGTCGGCGACACGGTCTCGGGCAAGGGACCGGAATCCCAGGAAATCTTCGACCGCATCTCGGCGCTCGGTATCGACATCTCCGATGTCTTCCTGACGTTGGAGAACGAAGGCGTCCAGAAGTTCGAGGCTGCCTGGAACGAGTTGCTCGAGGCCACCGGCGAGCAGCTTCGCCAAGCAGGTCAGAAGAGCTGACCGACTGTGCCCACCGCAGAAACCGAACCTCTCCACTCCGCGGACTGGCTCAACCCTCTCCGCGACGCCCGAGACAAGCGGCTCCCCCGTATCGCGGGCCCGTGCAGCATGGTCATCTTCGGGGTGACCGGCGATCTCGCGCGTAAGAAGCTCATGCCTGCGGTGTACGACCTGGCGAACCGGGGGCTGCTACCCCCCGGTTTCGCCCTGGTCGGATTTGCCCGACGGGAATGGCAGAACCAGGACTTCGCCAAGATCGTGCACGATTCAGTGCGCGATCACGCGCGAACACCGTTCAGCGAGGAGGTGTGGAACACCCTCGCCGAAGGATTCCGGTTCGTCCAAGGCTCTTTCGACGACGACGCCGCGTTCGACGAGCTGTCACGGACGCTGACCGAACTCGACGAGACCCGCGGCACCGGCGGGAATCACGCCTTCTATCTGTCCATCCCGCCGAGCGCGTTCCCGGTAGTCCTCGAGCAGCTGTCGCGCTCGGGCCTGGCGCAGAGCAAGGACGGCAATTGGCGACGCGTCGTCATCGAGAAGCCGTTCGGACACGATCTGCAGAGTGCGAAAGAGCTCAACGCGGTCGTGAACCGAGTGTTCCCCGAGGACACCGTGTTTCGTATCGACCACTATCTCGGCAAGGAGACGGTGCAGAACATCCTGGCACTGCGCTTCGCCAACCAGCTGTTCGATCCGATCTGGAATGCGCATTACGTCGACCACGTTCAGATCACGATGGCCGAGGACATCGGATTGGGCGGTCGCGCAGGGTATTACGACGGAATCGGTGCCGCCCGCGACGTCATCCAGAACCACCTTCTGCAGCTTCTCGCCATCACTGCGATGGAGGAGCCGGTCAGCTTCAACCCCAAGGAGCTGCAATCGGAGAAGATCAAGGTGCTCTCGGCCACCAAACTCGCCGAGCCACTCGATCGAACCTCGGCGCGCGGTCAGTATGCCGCGGGGTGGCAGGGCAGCCAGAAAGTGAAGGGCCTCAAGGAGGAAGAGGGCTTCGACTCCGAGTCGAACACCGAAACCTACGCCGCCATCACCCTGGAGGTGGATACGCGACGCTGGGGTGGGGTGCCGTTCTACCTTCGGACCGGCAAGGCACTCGGGCGTCGGGTCACCGAGATCGCAATGGTGTTCAAACGCGCTCCGCACCTACCGTTCGACGCCACGATGACCGAGGAACTCGGTCAGAACGCGTTGGTGATCCGAGTCCAGCCCGACGAGGGCGTGACGATGCGGTTCGGCTCCAAGGTGCCGGGCTCGAGCATGCAGGTGCGCGACGTCAGCATGGACTTCAGCTACGGCCAGGCGTTCACCGAATCCTCGCCCGAGGCGTACGAACGCCTCATCCTCGACGTGCTGCTCGGTGAGCCGTCGCTGTTCCCGGTCAATGCCGAAGTGGAACTGTCGTGGAAGATCCTCGACCCCATTCTGGAATTCTGGGCTTCCGGCGGCACCGCGGAGCCGTACGAAGCCGGTACCTGGGGGCCTTCCTCGGGTGACGAGATGATGCACCGCACCGGACGCGAATGGAGAAGACCGTGATTGTCGACATCCCCGCCACGACGACGGCCGAGGTCGGCAAGAAGTTGGTGGAGGTGCGCGAAGCAGGCGGTGCGGTGACCATCGGCCGGGTGCTGACACTGATCGTCGCCAGCCGTGATCCGGCCAAGGCCGAACGGGCGATCGACGCAGCGAACGAGGCCAGCCGCGAGCATCCGTGCCGCGTCATCGTGCTCATCCACGGAGACCGATCCGCCGAATCGAGCCTCGACGCACAGATCCGTGTGGGCGGAGACGCCGGTGCATCGGAGGTCGTGGTGTTGCGCCTGAACGGCGAACTCGCCGATCACGAGCACAGTGTGGTGATCCCGTTCCTGCTGCCCGATACCCCGATCGTGGCGTGGTGGCCGGACGAGGCACCGACCGTTCCGGCGAAGGATCCGCTGGGACGCTTGGCAATTCGCCGGATCACCGATGCCACGAACTCGCCCGACACCACGGCGACGATCAAGGGTCGGCTCAGCAGCTACACCGAGGGCGACACCGATCTCTCCTGGAGTCGCATCACGTACTGGCGCGGCCTGTTGGCCACCGCGCTCGACCAGGCTCCGTTCGAGGCGGTCGTCTCGGCCACGGTGTCCGGACTGGCCGAGGAACCCGCACTCGACATCCTGGCAGGTTGGCTGGCCGCCAAACTCGACGTGCCGGTCCACCGCCGTGCGGGTGAGCTGAAGGTGGAGCTGATCAGAGAGAACAGCAGCATCTCGCTGACGCGTCCGCAGACCGGCAAGACCGCAACCCTGCGACGCACCGGTCAGCCCGACGCGGAGGTCGCACTGGCGCGTCGCAACACTCGCGAGTGCCTCGCCGAGGAACTGCGCAGACTCGACACGGACGAGATCTACGAACTCGCCCTGCACGGACTGTCGAAAGTGAGCTATGAGTAAGACATCGGTACTCCAGTACTTGGACGCGCAGGCCCTGGTCGACGCTGCACGATCTCGCTTCGTCGACGTGGTCACGGCCGCGCAGGCCGAGCGTGGCTTCGCATCGGTGGTGCTCACCGGTGGTGGCACCGGAATCGCGCTGCTGGAAGCGCTACGTGAGGACTCCGGATCGATCGACTGGGGCAAGGTCGACATCTACTTCGGCGACGAACGCTTCCTGCCCTCGGGTGATCCCGAACGCAACGAGGTCCAGGCCTCGGAAGCGCTCCTCGATCACGTCGATGTTCACCCGGATCGGGTGTTCCGGATGGCCGCATCCGACGGACCACACGGAAGCGACCCCGAGGTGGCCGCCGCAACGTACGCACAGATCCTGCATTCCGGATCGGAGGGTGAGCCGACGCCCCGGTTCGACGTCCATCTCCTCGGAATGGGCGGCGAAGGCCATATCAATTCACTCTTCCCCCACACCGATGCAGTGCGTGAGCAGCACCGCTTCGTCGTGGCGGTCGAGGACTCCCCCAAGCCCCCGCCGGTGCGCATCACACTGACGCTGCCTGCGGTTCGCCGCGCACAGCACGTGTGGTTGCTCGTCTCGGGAGCGAACAAAGCCGACGCCGTCGCCGCTGCGGTGGGCGGAGCCGATTCCGACGACGTCCCGTCGGCAGGCGCGCTCGGCACCGAATCGACGGTCTGGTTCGTCGATGCAGGCGCTGCGTCCAAGCTGGACACCGTCTGATCCCACCCGACTAATCGGGGTCGGCAGCGTCGGGGTCACATCCGGGCCGCTCGCAGTCGTAGTCGCCGACGCTCCGGGCATATCCTGATATCGAACGACCGATCCGCCTACTGCTCATGCGGTAGGCGGATCCGTCTCTCCAGGTATCGATCGAACTGCTGCACTGCGTCATACCTCGTTGGACGCGATCGACCGACAACCGGTTCCTCGCCCCTCGTGCGTGGCTAACCGCTGTTGCGCAGCGCCGTCGCGAGACCGTTCATCGTCAGCAGAATTCCTCGCTTGACCCGTTCGTCGTCGTCACCGTTGCGGTATCGACGCAGCATCTCGACCTGCATCTGATTCAGTGGCTCGAGGTACGGGAAGCGATTGTGCACCGAGCGCTCGAGCGACGGGTTGTCTTCGAGCAGGCGACTGTGACCGGTGATCTTCAGGTACATCCGCACCGTCGTGGCATGTTCGGCTTCGATCATCCCGAAGATCCGCGCGCGCAGGTCCGCGTCGGGAACCAACTCCGCGTACCGAGCCGCGATGCCCAGATCCGATTTCGCCATGACCTGCGCGAGGTTGGACAGAACGGTCTGGAAGAACGGCCACTTTCGGTACAGCTCGGTCAGCACCTCGAGTTTGGATTCGTCGTCGCCGACCCACTCCTCGAATGCCGAACCGGTGCCGTACCAGCCGGGCAGCATCACGCGGCACTGACTCCACGACATCACCCAAGGAATGGCACGCAGGTCGTACACCGAGTTCGTCGGCTTTCTCGATGCCGGACGGGAGCCGATGTTCAGCTCACCGACCTCGGCTACCGGCGTCGACGTTCGGAAGTACTCGACGAAACCGGGCTCCTCGTGCACCAGCCGGCCGTAGGCCGCACGCGCCTTCGCGGCGAGGTCGTCCAGGATGTCGTATGCGGCTTCTGCGCCGTCTCCGAGACCCTCCACATCCAGCAGAGTCGATTCGAGAGTTCCCGCGACCAGAGACTCGAGGTTTCGGCGCGCTATGGACGGCTCGGCGTATTTCGCCGCGATGATCTCGCCCTGCTCGGTGAGCCGCAACGATCCCTGTACCACTCCGGGCGGCTGCGCCAGGATCGCGTCGTAGCTGGGACCGCCGCCGCGGCCGACCGTACCGCCTCGACCGTGGAACAGCCGCAAGCGAATACCCGTCTTGCGTGAGGCCTCGAGCAGATCCAGCTCGGCGCGGTACAGCGCCCAGTTCGCCGCGAGGTATCCACCGTCCTTGTTCGAGTCCGAATACCCCAGCATGACTTCCTGGTTCATGCCGCGCCCAGCGACCAGCGCGCGATAGATCGGAACGTCGAGCGTGGCGAGCAGGGTCGCGGCACCCTGCTGCAGATCCTCGATGGTCTCGAACAGTGGCACGACACCCACCGTCGACGTGGGTGCCGAGCCGTCGGTGCCGGGGTCGAAGATGCCCGCTTCCTTGAGCAGCAACGCCGCTTCGAGCATGTCACTGACCGACTGACACATGCTGATGACGTAGTTCTGGATGGTGTCGGGGCCCAGGTGGTCGATGGCCTCCTTGGCGGCCCTGACGATGCCCAGTTCCTTGGTGGCGAGCTCACTCAGTTGCGCGTTGGGGCCGACCAGCGGCCGCCTGGTCGCAAGATCCTGCGACAGAACCGCGACCCGCTCGTCCTCCCCGAGGGACATGTAATCGGAGTGGACACCGGCCCAGGCCAACAGCTCGGCGACCACCTCTTCGTGTGTCTCGGAGTTCTGCCTCATGTCCAACGCCTGCAGATGGAATCCGAACGTCTCGACCGACTGCCGAAGCCGGAGCAGACGATCATCGGCGATCAATGCATCCCCGTCGGCCCGCAGAGCCCGATCGATGACGTCGAGGTCGTCGAGAACGTCTTGCGGACCGGCGTACTTCTGCGCACCGAGGTCGATCCCGGAGACCGGCACCGCGTCGAGCACCGCCCGGGCGGTGGCCGTGAGCCGCGCCCGGATACCGGCGACGGCGACGCGATACGGCTCGTCCGATCGACGGTCGTCCGGCTCGGTCGATGCGCCGGCCAGAGCCTTGAGATCCTCGGTGACATCCACCAGACGCGCGGACATCGACAATTCCTTCTCCAGCGCGACCAATTCGTCGAGGTAATGCTCGAACGCCACGTATCCCGCTTGATGGGTTGCGGTGTGGACCACCTCTGCGGTCACGTTCGGATTGCCGTCGCGGTCGCCGCCGATCCAGGAACCGGGCCGGAGAATGGGGCGAGGCAGTAGATCGTCCTCGGGCCACCGTGCCCGCAGCGCTGCCCGCACGTCGGCGTTCAACGCCGGCATGACATCGAACAGGGAGGACTCGAAGTACCGGAGGCCGACTTCGATTTCGTCCTGAATCCTCAACCGCGACAACCGAATCAGAGCCGTCTCCCACAGGGTCAGTACTTGCCTGCGGATCTGCACGTCGATGGCGGCCAGTTCCTTCGCCGCAGTGGCGGCCTTGCCCTCACGTGCCGCAGCGGCGACATCGCGGCGCCGCATCAGCTCGGTGATCTTCGACTGCACATCGAACACGGTGCGTCGACGTGTTTCGGTTGGGTGCGCGGTGATCACCGGCGCGACCAACGCATCTGTCAGGGCCGCGGCCACCTGCTCACGCGACGGTGCTGCGGCATCGATCTTGAGCCAGGTGGCGTCGAGACTGCTGTCCTGTGGCGGGTCCTCGCGGTCGAGGTGAATCGCTCGACGACGTTCGCGGTGCAGGTCCTCGGCAAGATTGGCCAGCAGCGAGAAGTGACTGAACGCGCGAATCAGTGGAACTGCCTGTGCCACTTCGACGTCGGTGTAGCGACCGACGGAATCGTCGCGTTCTATCTCCGACCTGCGTACCGCGAAGGATTCGACGCGAGCCGACTCGATCAGCTCGAAGACGTCGTCGCCCTCGTGCTCGCGAATGATCTCACCCAGGATGCCGCCCAGATAGCGGATGTCCTCACGGAGAGGCTCTGTCAACTCCCGACCCTGAGCTGTCGGTGGGACGAAGGCTGGGGAACCGACTGACTCGTAGGAGGATTCGCTCATCCACCCAGTATCGTCGCTCCGTCACCAACTCGCACTCGGAGCCGAATCCGATCAGGTGTATTTGATCTCCAGACCGATACCGAGGATGGCGATGAGCCAGATGATGCCGGTGAAGACCGTGAGGCGATCGAGGTTCTTCTCGACAACGGTGGAACCGGAGAGGCTGGACTGCACTCCGCCACCGAACAGGCTGGACAATCCGCCGCCCTTGCCGCGATGCAGCAGGATCAGCAAGATCAGTGCCAGGCTGGTGACGACCAGCAGAATATCCAGAAACAGATCCATGTCCACCTCAAACTCGATTCGATGCCTTCAGCAGCCTACCTGGCCCCGCGAACGGCTTCGGACACCCCGCCGAAGCGAGGTGTCCGAAAACCGTTCGGTACAGCGTTGCCGATGGCCGATCAGGGCAGGGGTCCACCTGCGGCGATGGCCGACAACGTGGCGAACTCGTCCGCCTTGAGCGAGGCGCCACCGACGAGGGCACCGTCGACATCGGGCTGTCCGACGATCTCGCCGACGTTCTTCGCGTTGACCGAGCCGCCGTAGAGCACTCGCACGCCCGCGGCGACCTCGTCCGAGGACAGCGCCTTCAGTTCCTCACGAATGGCACCGCACACTTCCTGAGCGTCCGACGCCGACGCGACCCGGCCGGTACCGATGGCCCATACCGGCTCGTAGGCGATGACGACCTTGGAGATGTCGTCGGCCGACAGTCCTTCGAGCGACCCGCGCAGCTGTGCCACGTTGTAGGCCACGTGCTCGCCGGCCTCACGGATGTTCAGACCCTCGCCGATGCACACGATCGGAGTGAGCCCGTTCTTCAGGGCCGCCTTCGTCTTGGCGAGCACGACGGCGTCGTCCTCGCTGTGCAGCGTGCGTCGCTCGGAGTGACCGACGACGACGAAGGTGCACCCCAGCTTGGCCAACATCGATCCGCTGATCTCGCCGGTGAAGGCACCCTTGTCCTCGGACGAGACGTCCTGTGCACCGTAGGTGAGCAGCAGTTTGTCGCCCTCGACCAGGGTCTGCACGCTGCGGATGTCGGTGAACGGCGGGATCACCGTCACGTCGACCTTGTCGAAGTACTTCTCGGGCAACGAGAATGCGATCTTCTGCACCAGCGAGATGGCCTCGAGGTGGTTGAGGTTCATCTTCCAGTTGCCCGCGATGAGCGGCTTACGTGCCATGCGTTACGCCTCCAGGACGGATAGGCCGGGGAGCTGCTTGCCTTCGAGGTATTCGAGGGATGCACCGCCGCCGGTGGAGATGTGCGAGAAGCCGTCGTCGGGCAGTCCCAGGGTGCGTACCGCCGCGGCCGAGTCGCCGCCACCGACGACGCTGAACGCGCCCTTCTCGGTGGCTCCGATGATCGCTTCGGCGATGCCCTTGGTGCCGGCCGAGAACTTGGCGAACTCGAACACTCCGGCCGGTCCGTTCCAGAAGACGGTCTTGGCATTCGAGAGGACAACAGCGAAGCGGCTGCCCGAATCGGGTCCGATGTCCAGACCCATCCAGCCGTCCGGAATCTCGGATGCCTTCACGGTCTTCGCCTCGGCGTCCGCCGCGAACTTGTCTCCGACGACGATGTCGACGGGCAGGTGGATCACGTCGCCGAAACGCTCGAGCAGGTCCTTGCAGACCCCGATCTGATCCTCCTGCAACAGCGAGTTGCCGACCGAATACCCCTGCGCGGCAAGGAAAGTGAACGCCATACCGCCGCCGATGACGAGGGTGTCGACCTTGGGGGCCAACGCCTCGATGACGCCCAGCTTGTCCGAGACCTTGGAGCCGCCGAGCACCACCGCGTACGGACGCGCGGCGTCCTCGGTGAGCTTGGCCAGTACCTCGACCTCGGCAGCGACGAGAGTGCCCGCGTAGTGCGGCAGCAACTGCGCCACGTCGTAGACCGATGCCTGCTTACGGTGCACGACGCCGAATCCGTCGGAGACGAATGCTGCGTCGTCGCCGGCCAGAGCAACGAGCTCACGAGCCAGAGCAGCTCGCTCGGACTCGTCCTTGCTGGTCTCGCGCGGATCGAAGCGAATGTTCTCGAGCAGCAGCACGTCGCCGTCGGTCAGACCCTCGGCCCGAGCCTCGGCGTCCTGACCCACCACGTCGCCCGCGAGCTGAACGTGACGGCCCAGCAGTTCGCCGAGCTTCGCTGCGACCGGAGCCAGGCTGTACTTCGCGTCCGGCTTGCCGTCGGGACGACCGAGGTGCGCGGTCACGATGACCTTGGCACCCGCCTCGACCAGTGCCCGAAGAGTCGGGATCGACGCCTGGATGCGGCCGGGGTCGGTGATCGTGCCGTCCTCGAGCGGGACATTGAAGTCCGATCGCACGAGGACGCCACGGCCTTCGACACCGGCATCGAGCAGATCCTGCAGTGTCTTGACAGCCATCGGTGTCAGAGGGACTTGCCGACGAGACCGATGAGGTCGGCGAGGCGGTTGGAGTAGCCCCACTCGTTGTCGTACCAGGAGACGATCTTGACCTGGTCGTCGATGACCTTCGTCAGCGGCGCGTCGAAGATCGACGAGTGCGGGTCGGTGACGATGTCCGAGGAGACGATCGGATCGGTGTTGTACTTCAGGATGCCCTTGAGGGGGCCCTCGGCTGCGGCCTTCATGGCGGCGTTGATGTCGTCGGCGCTGGCCTTCTTCTTCAACAGCGCAGTCAGGTCGGTGACCGAGCCGGTGGGGATCGGTACCCGAAGCGCGTAGCCGTCGAGCTTGCCGAGCAGCTGCGGGAGAACCAGGCCGATGGCCTTGGCCGCGCCGGTGCCGGTCGGCACCACGTTCAGGGCTGCGGCGCGGGCGCGACGCAGATCGCTGTGCGGCCCGTCCTGCAGGTTCTGGTCCTGCGTGTACGCGTGAATGGTGGTCATCAGACCCGAGACGATGCCGAACTCGTCGTCGAGAACCTTGGCGATGGGGCCGAGGCAGTTGGTGGTGCACGACGCGTTGGAGATGATGTTCTGGCTGCCGTCGTACTTGTCGTCGTTGACGCCCATCACGATGGTGATGTCCTCGCCCTTGGCGGGCGCGGAGATGATGACCTTCTTGGCACCGGCGTCGATGTGGCCCTGTGCCTTCGCAGCGTCGGTGAAGATGCCGGTGGACTCGACGACGACGTCGACACCCAGGTCACCCCACGGAAGTGCGGACGGGCCCTCACGCAGCGACAGCGCCTTGATCTTCTGGCCACCGACGACGATGGTGTCCTCGCCCTCGAGCGAGACATCGTGCGGCAAGCGACCCAGGATCGAGTCGTACTTGAGCAGGTGTGCGAGCGATGCGTTGTCGGTCAGGTCGTTGACAGCAACGATTTCGATGTCGGTGGTACCGAGCGCCTTCTGCGCATCGACAGCCCTGAAGAAGTTACGCCCGATGCGGCCGAAGCCGTTGACGCCTACCCGGATCGTCACTGTTCGCTCCTAAAAGTTGTGAAAACAGATGTTTGATTGTGCCTGCGTGCGGGGTGCCACACGCGGTTCCCACCCTAGTGTGCGCGCAGGCAGAGCGCGCGCATCACGTGATCGGGCCGGTCATGCCTCGTCGAGCAACTCGGCGGTGACGGCGGACTCGGTGTCCGGAATTCCGGTTTCCTTCGCCTTGCGGTCGGCCATGGACAGCAGGCGTCGAATTCGGCCTGCCACAGCGTCCTTGGTCATCGGCGGGTCGGCCAACTGGCCGAGTTCCTCGAGCGACGCCTGGCGATGCTGCACTCGGAGCGAGCCCGCGGCGGCCAGATGATCCGGCACATCCTCGCCGAGGATGTGCAGGGCCCGCTCGACGCGCGCTGCGGCGGCGACGGCGGCCCTGGCCGAGCGGCGCAGGTTGGCGTCGTCGAAGTTGGCGAGCCGGTTCGCGGTGGCCCTGACCTCGCGTCGCATCCGTCGTTCTTCCCAGATCAACCGGGTGTCCTGTGCGCCCATGCGGGTGAGCAGTGCCCCGATCGCCTCGCCGTCGCGGACGACCACTCGATCGGTGCCGCGGACCTCGCGTGCCTTGGCGGCCACGCCGAGGCGTCGAGCGGCTCCGACGAGCGCGAGAGCTGCCTCGGGTCCCGGACAGCTGATCTCCAGAGCCGAGGACCGACCCGGCTCGGTGAGTGAACCGTGCGCCAGGAATGCGCCCCGCCATGCCGCCTCGGAGTCCCCCACCGTGCCGCCGACCACCTGGGCGGGCAACCCGCGAACCGGGCGACCGCGCAGGTCCAACAGGCCGGTCTGCCGCGCCAGTGCCTCGCCGTCCTTGGCCACGCGCACCACGTAGCGAGAAGTCTTGCGGAGCCCGCCCGCTCCGAGCATGTGCACGTCGGAGGAGTAGCCGTACAGCTCGAAGATCTCCCGACGCAGCCGTCTCGCAATGGACCCGAGGTCCACCTCTGCCTCGACCACCACTCGGCCTGCCACGATGTGCAATCCGCCGGCGAATCGCAGGAGTGCGGACACCTCGGCCTTGCGGCAACTGACCTGACTGACGGTGAGCCTGCTCAGCTCGTCCTTGACCTCCGCTGTCATGGCCACGAAGTGATCCCCTCTCTGCGTGCGGTAGTCGGTGCGGTGCCGTCGGTGGACGACACGATGGAACCGAGAGCCGCAGCAAGCTTGCCGTAATGATGTGCGTGGGTGCCGTTTTCGGCAACGTCGACGTAGACGACCTCGGCACCGAGCCGGGCCGCTGCCCGCGCCACGTGCTCGCGGTTGCTGCCTTCCGGGACCGAGGCGGAATCGACCAACACGTAGTCGATTCCCAAATCCGGTGCGTGTTGGGAGAGTACGTGGACATGGCGCTCGGCGGAGAATCCGGTGGTCTCCCCCAGCTCCGGTGCGAGGTTCAACACCAGTACCTTCGGCGCGCTGGTGCGAGCGAGCGCGGCGAGCTGATCGGGCACCAACACGTGCGGGATGACGCTGGAGAACCACGATCCCGGTCCGAGCACCACGAGGTCGGCCTTCTCGATCGCAGCGAGTGCATCCGCCGAGGCAGGCGGCTCGGGTGGCAGCAGTCGAACGCGGCGAACCTTGCCCGGAGTCGTCGCCACCGCAACCTGTCCGCGAATGACGCGGCTCACGCGTGGGTCGTCCTCGAGACCGGAGACGTCGGCCTCGATGTCGAGTGCGATCGGCGACATCGGAAGCACCCGTCCGTCGATTCCGAGCATCCGCACCATCTCGTCGAGTGCGGCGATCGGATCGCCCAGTACTTCGGTGAGGCCGGCGAGGATGAGGTTGCCCACCGAATGTCCGGCCAGAGCGCCCGTGCCGCCGAAGCGGTGCTGCAGGACGTCCGTCCAGAGCTGCGTCCTCTCGTCCGATCGTGCCAGCGCAGCCAGTGCCATGCGCAGGTCTCCGGGCGGAATGACGCCGAGCTCGGCCCGCAGACGCCCCGAGGATCCCCCGTCGTCGGCGACCGTGACGATGGCGGTGACGTCGGGACCGAGCAGCCGGGCCGCCGACAGCGTGGCGTACAGGCCGTGCCCGCCGCCGAGCGCGACGATCCTGGGGCCCGCTGCCGGTACCTCGGTGTCGACCTCGCTCATTCGCGACCCAGATCCCGATGCAGCACGCGCACCGACACATCACCCTGGTCGGCGAGAATTGCCGCCAGTGCCTCGGTCATCGCGACACTTCGATGCTTCCCTCCGGTGCAGCCAACGGCCACCGTCATGTACCTCTTGCCTTCCCGCACGTATCCCTCGATGGTCAGATTCAGCAGGTGCGTGTACGTCTGCAGGTAATCGCGTGCCCCGTCCTGCCCCAACACGTAATCGCGAACGTCCGCGTCCTGGCCGGTATGTTCGCGCAGCTCGGGCACCCAATGTGGGTTGGGCAGAAAGCGCACGTCGCAGACCAGGTCGGCGTCCATCGGCAGGCCGTACTTGAAGCCGAAAGACTGCACGGTGACGCCCACTCCTGTGGTCTCGGCCGCACCGAACACCGTCTCGATCTTGCGCCGGAGTTGATGCACGGACAGGGACGTGGTGTCCACCGTGAGATCCGCAGCTGCCTTCACCTGAGCGAGTCGCAACCGTTCGGCGGTGATGCCCTCGGTCAGTGTTCCGTCCTGACCGTCGTTCTGCAGGGGATGGCTACGCCGGTTGGACTCGAATCGACGGATCAGCACTGCGTCGGACGCGTCCAGGAAGAGCACTCTGTTGCGCACGCCCTTGGAGTCGAGTTCTTTCACCACCCAGCCCAGATCGCCGGTGAACAGGCGGCTTCGAACGTCCATCACCAGTGCCAGACGCTCGATTCTGGGCTTGGACTCGCGTCCGAGATCCACCATCTTGGAGATGAGCTCCGGCGGTAGGTTGTCGGCGACGTACCAGCCGAGATCCTCGAGAATCTTGGCCGCAGTGCGCAATCCTGCACCGGACACCCCGGTGACCAACGCCACTTCGATCTCGTCGTGCTGCGACTCCCCCTCGATGGACTGCTCGAGGTGTTCTTCGGACGGTGGATGTCTCTGTGTCTGGTGTTCGCTCACTACGAAGCCTGTCCCGCCGATTCCACACGCGGTGCGATCGCATGTTCCGCCGTGTTCTCGCCCGATGTCGTTGCACTTGCGTTGCCATCATCGCCTACATCGGCGTCGTCCGTGTCGGAACCCAGCGCGGCCAGCACCGACTTGGCCGTGGTCTCTCCGATTCCCGGAACCTCGACAATCTCCGCGACCGTCGCACGCTTGAGGTTGGCGACCGAACCGAAGTGTGCCACCAACGCTGTTCGACGCGACTCACCGAGTCCGCGAACCGAATCGAGGGCCGACGCCGTCATCCGCCGTGATCGCTTGCTGCGATGGAACGTGATCGCAAACCGGTGCGCTTCGTCTCGGACCCGTTGCAGCAGATAGAGCGATTCGCTCGTGCGCGGCAGGATGACCGGATCCTCCTCCCCCGGAACCCATACTTCCTCGAGACGCTTCGCCAGACCGACCACAGCGACGTCGGTCACGCCGAGCTCGTCCAGTACCGCTGCGGCGGCGGCCACCTGAGGGGCACCGCCGTCGACGACGAAGAGGTTGGGTGGATACGCGAACTTTCGTGGTCTGCCGGTCTGCGGATCCAAGGCCGCTTCGGGGGCCAGATCGCCCCCTGTTCCCTCGGCCGAGCCGTCGGCCGAGTGTCGCAGGAATCGGCGACGAGTCACCTCGGCGATGCTCGCCACGTCGTCGGAATGCCCGTCGCCTGCCGCTTCCTTGATCGCGTAGTGGCGGTAGTCGCTCTTGCGGGGCAGTCCGTCCTCGAAGACGACGAGCGAGGCCACCACGTCGGTTCCCTGCACGTGGGAGATGTCGATGCACTCGATACGCAGTGGTGCGGAATCCAGATCCAGCGCCTCCTGAATACCCTGCAGCGCAGCCGATCTGGACGTGAAGTCGCCTGCACGCTTGAGCTTGTGCTGCTGCAGGGCCTCCTTGGCGTTGCGCTCGACGGTCTCGGCCAACGCCTTCTTGTCGCCGCGTTGCGGAACGCGCAGGGTCACGTTCGAGCCCCGGAGTTCACTGAGCCAGACCTGAACCTCGTCGGCGTTGTCCGGCAGGACCGGAACCAGTACTTCCCTCGGGACGGCATTGGATCCGCCGTCGTCGCCGCCCGGTGCCTGTGCGGACAGGGCGGCCTGCTCGCCGTAGAACTGCGTCAGGAACTGTTCGACCAGAGCGGGCAGATCGGCCTCGTCCTGGCGTTCGATCACCTCGCCTGCCTTCTCCACCACCCAGCCGCGTTGCCCTCGCACACGGCCGCCGCGGACGTGGAATACCTGAACTGCCGCTTCCAGGGCATCGGTGGCGAAGGCGACGAGATCGGCGTCGGTGCCGTCGCCGAGCACAACCGCCTGCTTCTCCAATGCTCGACGCAGCGCACCGACGTCGTCTCGCAGACGCGCGGCGGTCTCGAAATCGAGGTCCTCGGACGCAGCCTGCATCTTCTTCTCGAGCTGACGAACGAGCTTGTCCGTCTTACCGGCCAGGAAGTCACAGAAGTCCTCGACGGTGCGCCGATGCTCGTCGGCGCTGACTCGGCCGACACACGGTGCCGAGCACTTGTCGATGTAACCCAGCAGGCAGGGCCTGCCGATCTGATTGTGGCGCTTCAACACTCCGGTCGAGCACGTGCGCGCGGGGAACACCCGCAACAGAAGATCCAGCGTCTCCCGAATGGCCCACGCGTGCGCGTAGGGGCCGAAATACCGCACGCCCTTGCGCCTCGGTCCGCGGTAGACGAACAACCGCGGGTATTCCTCGTTCATCGTCACCGCGAGCATCGGATAGCTCTTGTCGTCGCGGTAGCGGACGTTGAACCGCGGATCGAATTCCTTGATCCAGTTGTACTCGAGCTGCAGGGCCTCGACTTCGGTGGTCACCACGGTCCACTCCACCGAAGCCGCGGTGGTCACCATCTGGCGGGTGCGAGGATGCAGCGAGGCGATGTCGGCGAAGTAGGAATTGAGCCGACTGCGGAGGCTTTTGGCCTTTCCTACGTAGACGACGCGACCGTGCGGATCGCGGAATTTGTACACCCCCGGCTCCACCGGGATGGTTCCGGTGGCCGGGCGGTAGGTAGCGGGGTCGGACACGGCAACCACGTTAGCCGTCGGGTCCGACGTTCTCCGCATCCGCAGCTCAGCTGTGGTGCGGAGGTCCGACGTCAGTCCCGATCGACCTCGATGTCCGGAACGGAGGCGGCGGGCGCGTACTTGCGTTCGAGGGTGCGGAACTGTCTCACCGCCGCGACCGCGTGGTCACGATCGTTGGACTGGATGGCCATCACATTGATGAATTCGTCGTCGGGAATGTCGACTCTGGCCCACATAGCGCCGTCCGGGAAAGACAGGCCACGCACCAGATCCCATTCGATGAGACGCTCCGACAACAGGTTCCGTACCGCGACACCGGCCGGCCCGACGCGAATGCGCGGGCGCGTCAGCACGAGCGCCAGACCTCCCAGAAGGACTCCGATTCCCGCCATCGCGAGCTGGTCGGCGGTCCTGAAGTACACCCCGGTCGGCGACACTCGCAGCAGGACGGCGACGGTCGAGTGCGCCACCACGAGCAGTACCGCGGTCGCGATGGCGTAGCGGGCCGACTTACGCGACTTCACCACCATGTCCCACTCGGCGGACGGTGCGCTGCCGGTCACGTGAACTCCTGATTCGTCCAGGGTTGGCGAAGGTGCTTGAGAGTCAGCGCGGTGTCGATCGCGGCCGCCGTGGCCTGAGCGCCCTTGTCCTCGAACGAACCGGGCAGTCCGGCGCGATCGAGCGCCTGCTGCTCGTCGTTGGTGGTGAGCACACCGTTGGTGACCGGAGTGCCCTCGTCGAGCGAGACACGCGTCAGCCCGGCCGTCACGGCGTCGCACACGTACTCGAAATGTGGTGTGCCGCCACGGATAACGACACCGAGGGCGACGACGGCGTCGTGGTTGCGGGCCAGCGCCTGCGCGACGACGGGCAGTTCGATGGCTCCGGCGACACGGATGACCGTGACGTCCTCGATCCCCGCCGACTCGGCTTTGCGAAGTGCACCGTCGAGCAGCGCCTGGGAGATCTTCTGGTGCCATTGACCGGCCACGATCGCCAGCTTGAGATCACTCGCGCCTGCCAACTGCAGGGTGGGTTCGCCTTCGCCGCTCATGATGTGGCCCCATTCTCGTGGGCGGGAGTGGAGCCTGCGGAATGACCATTTTCGAAGTCGTCGAGCCCGGTGAGGTCGTGGCCCATGCGGTCGCGCTTGGTGCGCAGGTAGGTGAGGTTCTCGGCGTTGGCGCGCAACGGCATCGGCACTCGCTCGGTCACGTGCAGCCCGTAGCCGTCGAGTCCCACTCGTTTGGCGGGGTTGTTGGTCAGCAGCCGCATCGAGGACACGCCGAGGTCGACGAGGATCTGGGCACCGATTCCGTAGTCGCGCGAGTCGGCGGGGAGTCCGAGCTGCAGGTTGGCGTCGACGGTGTCGGAGCCTGCGTCCTGGAGTTGGTAGGCCTGGAGCTTGTGCAGCAGACCGATGCCGCGACCTTCGTGTCCGCGCATGTACAGCACGATGCCGCGGTCCTCGGCGGCGACCATTTCCAGCGCCGCGTCGAGCTGTGGTCCGCAGTCGCAGCGCAGTGATCCGAACACGTCGCCGGTGAGGCATTCGGAGTGCACTCGAACGAGCACGTCGTTGCCGTCTCCGTCGGGGCCCGCGATGTCGCCGCGGACGAGCGCGACGTGTTCGACCTCGTCGTAGATGCTCTGGTAGCCGACGGCGCGGAAGGTGCCGTGGCTGGTGGGGATTCGGGCGTCGGCGACGCGGACGACGTGCTTCTCGTGCTTGCGACGCCAGGCGATGAGGTCGGCGATGGAGATGAGAGCGAGGTCGTGTTCGTCGGCGAAGACGCGCAGTTCGTCGGTCTGTGCCATCGCGCCCTCGTCCTTCTGGCTGACGATTTCGCAGATGACGCCTGCAGGCCTCAGGTCTGCCATGCGGGCGAGGTCGACGGCCGCCTCGGTGTGGCCGGGGCGACGCAGCACTCCGCCGTCCTTGGCGCGCAGGGGTACGACGTGGCCCGGCCGGGTGAAGTCGTTGGCTCCGGTGTCGGGATCGGCGAGCAGTCGCATCGTGGCCGCCCGGTCGGATGCCGAGATTCCGGTGCCGATGCCTTCGCGGGCGTCGACGGTGACGGTGTACGCGGTGCCGTGCTTGTCCTGATTGGTGGCGAACATCGGTGGCAGGCCGAGCCGGTCGCAGTCCTCACCGGAGAGCGGAACGCAGAGGTAACCGGAGGTGTAGCGGACCATGAAGGCGACCAGTTCGGGGGTGGCCTTCTCGGCGGCGAAGATGAGGTCGCCTTCGTTCTCGCGGTCCTCGTCGTCGACGACCACCACTGCTTTGCCCGCAGCGATGTCCGCAACTGCGCGCTCGATACTGTCGAACCTGGTCACCACGGTGTGCTCCATACGTCTCGGGCCTGGCTCAGCGCCCTGGAAATTCTCCGATGCACCATCGATTGCGTGCACGTCAACAGTACTTACTGTGCGTCGATCGTCTGCAGCCGCTCCACGTACTTGGCGATGACGTCGACTTCGAGGTTGACCGGCGTTCCGACCTCGGCCGTGCCGAGAGTGGTCAGGTCGAGGGTGGTGGGGATCAGGGAGATCTCGAACCAGTGCGCACCGTCGTCGGCACCGAGCCCGGAGACGGTGAGCGAGACGCCGTCGACGGTGATCGAGCCCTTCTCGACGACGTAGCGTGCGACCGAGGTGGGCAGTGCGATGCGCACGACCGTCCAGTTCTCCGACGGGGACCGGCCGATGATGGTCCCGGTGCCGTCCACATGGCCCTGCACCAGGTGCCCACCGAGGCGGCTGCCGAGCGCGGCTGCCCGCTCGAGGTTGACGCGGCTGCCCACATCGAGGGCACCGAGGCTCGAGCGGTTCAGAGTTTCCTGCATGACGTCGGCGGTGAATCCGCCGTCGGGCAGTACCTCGACGACGGTCAGGCAGACGCCGTTCACGGCGATGGAGTCGCCGTGGCCTGCATCCGAGGTCACCACCGGTCCGCGGACGGTGAACCGCGCGGCGTCGGGAAGTTCGTCCTTGGCCACGATCTCGCCGAGCTCTTCGACAATTCCGGTGAACATCTACTTCGCTCCTTCGGGCACGACGCCGATCAGAATGTCGTTGCCGATCATGGTGACTGTCTCCGTGCGGAACCGAATTGCGTCGGCAATTGTTCCGATACCCGCATTCTCCACCGCTGCGGGCCCGCTGCCCAACACGGCCGGCGCGACGTACGCCACGACGCGGTCCACGAGCCCGGCGGCGAGGAACGCTCCGGCCAACGTCGGACCGCCTTCGAGCTGGATGTCGGTGTGCTCGTGCAGAGCATCGATGACGGCGGCGGGATCGTGTGTGTCGAGGAACACCGTGGGTGCGTCGGATCCACGGATTGCCGCGGTCGGGGGTGTCGGCCGCGATCCGACGACGACGCGCACCGGTTGGTGGGGTGCAAGGGTCCCGTCGGGACGTCGTGCGGTCAGGCGCGGGTCGTCGGCCAGTACGGTGCCGGTTCCCACCACGATGGCGTCGAGCTTGGCCCGTTCGGCGTGGACGTGCGCCCGGGACTGCGGTCCGGTGATCCACTGGCTCGTGCCGTCCGCCGCCGCGCTACGGCCGTCCAGGGTGGCGGCATACTTCCACGTCACGTGCGGCCGCCCGGTGCGTTGCTTGTGCAACCAGGCTCGCAGCGGACCCTGCCGCACCTCGGTCTCGCCGGTCCCCTGTTCGACGCGAATGCCCGCCCCTCGCAGAGCTGCCCCGCCGCCCGATGCGAGCGGATTCGGATCGGCCACGGCGTGCACGACCGCCGCGATGCCTGCATCGATCAGGGCCTGTGAGCACGGTCCGGTGCGGCCGGTGTGGTTGCAGGGTTCGAGGGTCACCACCGCGGTACCGCCGCGAGCTCGGTCCCCGGCCTCGGCCAACGCGACGATCTCGGCGTGTGGTCCGCCGGGCGGGCGAGTCGAACCGATGCCGACGACGATGCCGTCGGCATCGAGGATCACCGCGCCGACCGGGGGGTTGGGACTGCTGATGCCCCGGGCGGCTTCGGATGCCTCGACGGCGAGGGCCATGGCGTCCGCGACGGACAGTGCTGCGCCCCGGCCGTTCATTACGACAGGTGGTGTGATGCGCGGGCGGCGCGGGCACGGAGGTCGCGCACGGCGACCGCGGGGTCGGCGGTGTTGTAGACGGCAGATCCGGCCACGAAACAGTCGATTCCGGCCTCCGCGGCCTGCTCGATCGTGTCGGAGTTGATGCCGCCGTCGATTTCCACTATCAGACGGAGATCACCGGAATCGACAAGTGCCCGAACAGCTTTTGCTTTGGAGAGCACCTCGGGCATGAACGACTGTCCGCCGAAGCCCGGCTCCACGCTCATCACCAGCAGGGTGTCGAAGTCGCGCAGGATCTCGAGGTACGGCTCGATGGGTGTTCCGGGCTTGACGGACAGGCCCGCTTTCGCACCCGCGGCGCGGATATCGCGTGCCACGGCTGACGGGTCGTCGGTTGCCTCGGCGTGAAAAGTGACGTTGTACGCCCCGGCCTCGGCGTAGGGCGGAGCCCAGCGGGCCGGGTCCTCGATCATCAGGTGGCAGTCGAGGGGGATGTTCGTCGCCTTCAGCAAGCTCTCCACTACCGGCAGACCCAGGGTGAGGTTCGGCACGAAGTGCGCGTCCATGACGTCGACGTGCAGCCAGTCGGCTCCGGCCACCGCCTCGGCTTCGGCAGCCAGACGAGCGAAATCAGCGGACAGGATCGAGGGGGCAATCATCGGGGAAACCACGATTGACGAGCCTAGCCCAGCCGGTATCGTTCGCCCATGACCACCATGGATTACGCGGCGACGGTGATCGCCGAGTTGCCCGAGGTCACCGAGGGTGTTCGGTACGGCCATCCGGCGTGGTCGGTGGGCAAGAACGTGTTCGCATGGATTCGGCCGTTCAGCAAGGCCGATCTGAAGCGATTCGGCAGCCAGATCCCGCCCAGCGGGCCGATCCTCGCCGTCCGCACCGCTGATCTGAACGAAAAGGAAGCCATCCTCGCAGCCCACCCGCGGACGTGCTTCACCATCCCGCACTTCGACGGGTTCGCCGCCGTTCTGGTCGACATCGACAACACCGGCGACGACGAACTGCGAGAACTGATCGTCGACGGGTGGCTCGTCTACGCCCCGAGAACCGTGGCCGAGACGTTCCTGGCCGGCGACTGATGACATCGGCTTTCCGGTCACATCGGTTTGCTGGTCACATCGGTTTACGCAGCGCCGCCATGAACATCGCGTCCGTGCCGTGTCGGTGCGGCCACAGTTGCACGGACGTACCGTCACCGAGTTGTGGCACGCCCGGCACCAGCTCACGGGTATCGAGCGGCTCGACGCCGTAGCGGCGGATCGCGTCGGCGACGACGGCCGTGGTTTCGGACAGATGCGGCGAGCAGGTCGAGTACAGCACCACTCCACCGGGGCGAACCAGCTCTATTGCCGCTGCCAGCAGTTCTTTCTGCAGCGTCACGAGCGCCGCCACGTCGGAAGGTTGTCGACGCCAGCGTGCTTCGGGCCTGCGGCGCAGGGCACCGAGTCCGGTGCACGGCGCATCGACGAGCACTCGGTCGTAGCCGCCGTCGAGTCCGGACGCTCGACCGTCGACGGTGTGCACCGTCACCGGGAGATCCTTCGTCGTCTTCGACACCAGATCGGCTCGGTGCGGGGTCGGTTCGACCGCGTCGACTATGGCACCGTCGATCTCGGCGATGGCACCGATCAGGGCAGCTTTACCGCCCGGTCCGGCGCACAGGTCCAGCCACCGGCCACCGTCCTCGCCGACGAGCGGCGCCAGAGTGAGCGCCCGGCCGACGAGTTGACTGCCTTCGTCCTGCACTCCGGCCAACCCGTCACGGACGGCGTCGATCTTGCCGGGATCACCGCCGTCGAGGTGCACGGCGTACGGCGAATAGGGCCCCTCTTCTCCCCCGGTGATCAGCGCCAGTTCTTCGGCGGAGATCTCACCGGGCCGGGCGACCAGATGCACCGAGGGGCGCGCGTCGTCGGCCTCGAGGACAGCGGCGAGTTCACCGGCGTCGGCACCGAGTGCATCGGCGAAGGCCTGCGCGATCCACTTGGGATGCGCGTACTCGAACGCCAGGTGACCGACGGGATCGGCCCCCGCCTCGGGCGCAAGTTCGTCGACCCACTGCGCCGCCGTGCGTTCGGACACGCGCCGCAATACGGCGTTGACGAAACCTGCTTTGCCGGAACCGAATTCGGACCGAGCCAGGTCGACCGACGTGGCGACGGCGGCGTGAGGAGCCACCCGGGTACGCAGCAGTTGGTACGAGCCGAGCCGCAGAATGTCGAGTAGTGGTCCGTCGATCTCGGCGGCGGGCCGACCGGCGGCGTGGGCGATCACGGCGTCGAGCACACCACGCGCTCGGGACGCGCCGTACGCGAGTTCGGTGGCCAGTGCCGCGTCGCGTGAGTCCAGCTTGCGCTCTCGCAGCAAACCGGGCAGCACGAGGTTGGCGTAGGCATCCCGCTCGCGAACGGCCTTCAGCACGTCCCTGGCCGCGCGACGGGCCGGATCTATCGCGTCGACGGCACGAGGTCCCCCGCCCTGCGGGGGCCGGTTTCCCTTCGGACCACGCGCACCGGGCGACTTCTTGGTGGTCTTTCGGGCCGGACTCGACTCGCGCTTTCGAGGCCTGTCGGGTTCTGTCATCGCGCTACCGCCGTATCGTCCAGCCGAGCGCCGCGCGCCCAGTCGAGTGCCTTCATGAGCTTCTTGCCCTGCGGTTGAACTTCGCCGAGAACCACTGCCGTCGTACCTGTTCCGACGTGCACGCCGGACTTGCGCACCTCGATCGAACCTGGCGCGAGCGTGTCCTCGGAGTGCTGAACCGGTGAGATCTTGACGCGGAGTTCACCGATCGTCGTCCATGCGCCAGGTGCGGGGGTGACCGATCTGATGTGCCGATCGACGAATGCAGCAGACCGCGTCCAGTCGATGCGTGCGGCGTCGACGCTGACCTTGCTCGCGTAGGAGATCCCGTCCTCGGGCTGCGGATGCGCCGATGCCGTCCCGTCCTCGATCGCGTCGAGGGTGGCAGCGAGTAGGTCCGCTCCGCTCGACGCCAGCCGGGTGAGCAGGTCCCCTGTCGTGTCGGTTGCGCGTACCCGCTCGGTGACGACGCCGAGTACCGGGCCGGTGTCCATTCCCGCGTCGAGCAGGAAGGTGGAGGCACCGGTGATCTCGTCGCCTGCGGCGATGGCGGCCTGTACCGGCGCGGCACCTCGCCATGCGGGCAGCAACGAGAAGTGCAGATTGATCCAGCCGAAGCGAGGGATGTCCAGCACCGGCTGCGGCAGCAGTGCCCCGTAAGCGACCACCGGACACACGTCGGGTGCGAGTTCGGTGAGCTGTGAGACGAAATCCGGATCCGAGGGCTTCGCGGGCGTGAACACAGGGATTTCGTGCTCGTCGGCCAGCTGCCCGACCGGTGACCGCATCGTCTTGCGACCTCTACCGGCAGCGGCGTCGGGCCGAGTCACCACGGCGATCACCTCGTGGCGTTCGGACTCGAGCAGTGCCCGCAGCGACGGGACCGCGGGCTCCGGTGTACCGGCAAAGACGACGCGCACTCGAGCAACTCCCTGGGATGGACGAAAGGATCTCGGGTGTCCATCCTAGGGAGTCGCGAGCACTGCGGACGATTCCGCACCTGCCGGTCACGGCGCGTCGGGGGCGTCGACCGTGTCGTCGGGATCTCGATCGGTCGAACCGTCCTCGGCAAGTATCCGATACAGCGCCCTGCGGGCTTGAGTGAGAATCTCGGCGGCCTGCTCCACCTGTTTCGGTGTGCCCACTCCGGCAACCTGACCGGCTGCGCCCATCAACTGGCCGATCAGCGCCCGCAGATCCCGGGCGTCGACTCCGACGGACTCTGCCACGTCGTCCCACGGGCTGCCCAGGTCGGCACGATGGGCCTCGATGTGCGTTCGACCCTCGTCGGTCAGTGCAGCGGTCTTGCGGCCGGCCACCTTGTCGATGAGGACCAGGCCCTCGTCTTCGAGTTGCGACAGGGCCGGGTAGATGGAGCCAGGACTCGGCTTCCAGGTGCCGTTGCTCTTCTCGGCGATCTGCTGGATCAGTTCGTATCCGTGCATCGGACGTTCCTCGAGCAGCAGGAGGATTGCAGCGCGCACGTCCCCGCGACGCCCTCGCCCTCCCCGACCGCGACCTCGACCGAAATCTGCGTTCGGCCCGAAACCACCGGGACCGAAACCGGGGCGCATGCCTTCCGGTCCCCGTCCGAACGGCCCACCGGCACCGTGCCTGCTCCGTTCACCGTGACCTCTCCTGCCGCGGCCGCGCTCTCGTGGACCGTGATCGTCCGACGGGCCGCGGTCCTCACTCTGCGCGACCCACATCTGGAACGGCGCGCCACGCATGTGTCGACGTGCTCCTGCGCGACGTCCGAATTCGTGTGCGAATCCTTCGATTGCGTAATTCATGTCTTGCTCCTTCGTATCGATTGACATGTCGACGATATATCGACAATAGATCTTTGGCAAGGTCCAGAGGCAACCTCCACGTTTCCCGACTGCGAGGAACGCGCCCCGGACGGCTCACGCTCGCTAGGATGACGCGGTCGGTACGAGCTCTCGTCCAACAGACCGAAACAGCGGCCGGCTCTACCGCGCTCGCGCAACCGCGCTCGCGCACCAACGAGGGAGGCCGTGTGGCCGGATCGACGAGGCGACGCGTGACCGTCGTGCTCGGATGCGTCCTCGTCATCGTCCTGCTCGCCGGCTCCAACGTTCTCGGCCAACGAACCTCCGTACTGATCGACGACGTCGCACAGCTCGCGGGAGGTATCACGGCGACGATCGTCTGCTGGCGGACGGCGTCGAGAAGAACGGGCACCGAACGGCAGTGGCGCGTTCTGATGGCCGCCGGAATGGCCTGCTGGAGTGCAGGCATGGCGGTCTGGGCCTTCTATCGATCCGTTCTCGGCATGCCGCTGCCGACCGCGTCCGTCGCCGACGTCGGATTCTTTCTCTTCCCGATCCTCGCCGTGCCTGCCCTGCTGGCCTTCGTCGGCCCGTCGCCCTGGCGGGCTGCCTCGAGTGCACGCCATGTCTGGGTGATGTCGTTGCTCGACGGGGCCGTCGTCGTCGGGTCGCTCTTCGTTCTCTCCTGGGCAACCGTGCTCGGCGCGGTCGTGCATTCGTCGGAATCCGAATCGATCGAGTTCCTGGTGGCGATCATGTACCCCATCACCGACCTGGTACTCGTGGCCATGATCGTGCTGCTCGCCGTGATCCCGAGGATCGCCGCGCGATATCGGACGCAGCTCACCCTGCTCGGCGCCGGAATCCTGATGATGGCGATATCCGACAGCATCTATGCGTATCTCGTCGCCACCGGTGCGGACTTCATGCCGGTTCTGACCGACGGCGGATTCATCGCAGGCACAGCGCTCATCGCCCTCGCGGCCGCTGCCCCGAGGACCGTGGACGACAACCCGGCACCGCGTGACTCGTCGACACACGGCTCGTCGCTGTACGGATCGCAGCCCACCGAGTCGGACTGCACCGAGGCCGTCACCGGCGCGAGAACGCAATTGCTGTTGCCGTACGCACTCATGGGTGCGATCGGGATCGTGTTGGCGATACTGCGTGTGCAGACCGGGGAGCTGGACTCGACCGTGGTGGTACTCGGGGTTGCAGTGGTGTTGCTCTCACTCGTTCGCCAGGTGATCACCCTGGTTCAGAACGACAATCTGCTGCGCAGCCTGACTCGGGCGCAGGCCGAGTTGACGTACCGCGCGCATCACGACGGGCTGACCGGATTGCTCAACCGGTCGTCGTTCGACGAGCACCTTCGAGCGGCGGTGCACGACGCCCGAGCGGGCCGGGGCCGCGCCGTCCTGCTCCTGATCGACCTCGACGACTTCAAGAGCGTCAACGACAGATTCGGACATGGTGGCGGCGACCGACTACTGATCGAACTTGCACGCCGCCTCGACCGATGCGTCGTGGACGGAGTAGTGGCGCGCTTCGGCGGCGACGAGTTCACCGCCCTGGTGTACGCCGACCTCGATGCCGGTCGCGCGACGGCGGTCCGCATCGCCGAGACGATGCGGACCGCCCACGAGATCGACGGCCATTCGGTGTCGGTCGGCGTGTGCGTGGGCGTGGTGCAGATCGGTCAGCTCGACCGCACACCCCACGACACCACGACCGTGGCCGGCTCCGACACCGCCGACGAGGACGAGCTGATGCGGCTGGCCGATCGAGCGATGTACGAGGCCAAACGCGAGGGCAAGGCCGGCATCTACGCCTACGACACCGCGGGTGCACTCACCGCGGTGCCGAGCACCTCCGATCAGGCGACCCTGGGGACCAGGCCGAAAATGGTTGCAGGTGAACCGGATCCGGCTCGGTTGATCGGGCCGCCGACCAGAACGTAGGCACCCGTGGTCGGAATCGACTCCAGATTGGTCAGGTTCTCCAGGCTGATCCGACGCCGGTCGTAGAGCTTGACCGACACCGGATAGGTGTCGTCGTTGCCCAGATCGGGCCCGAAGGTGTCGGTGCCGAGGGCACCTCTTTCGGCTAGCCTGCCCGTGTCGATCAACCACTGTGCTGCCTCCGGAGAGAACCCGGGTTGGTGCGTCACACCGTCCGCGTCCGCGTTGGCGTACGCATCGGTCCCCCAGCGTGACGCCCATCCGGTCCACAGAACGACAGCCGCCCCTGGTGGAATGGCACCGTTGACTGCTTCCCAGTTCTGCAGGTCGGCCACGGTTACGGCGTAGTCGGCGTCGGCCGCCGCCCGATCACGAATGTCGATCTTCACCGCGGGCAGAAACAGATCCTTTGGATCGAGCTGGTCGGCGGTCAGGCCACCTTCCTGGAAGTGCGCGGGTGCGCCCCAGTGCGTGCCGGTGTGCTCGCCCTCCTTGACGTACTGGAGGTAGAAGCCGTCGTCTGCGACGGTGAACGCCGTCTCTAGCGAGAATTCGGGATCGCCGGGAAAGATAGGGGTGAGCGCCGGATCGTTGATGTGCGACAGGGACACGATTCGTAGCAGTCGATCCAACGGAACGACCGGTGTCGGTGGCTGCGCCGAGCCGGTACCGGGCAGGGCGTCGGCGGTGGCAGGTGCGGCCAGACGGGCACCGATCACCACTGCCAAACCTGTTGTCGCACGGCGAAAGAGCTGCCTTCTCTTCATGTCCCCGACCCACCTTTCATCGGTGCCCCGTGCGCCGCCCCGAGGCAACCCTAGGCCACGTCGAGCCGGGACGGCGGAATCAGCCGATTCGAATCGGGTCTATCTGGACCCGCACTCCGCCGCCGAGTTTCTTGGCACTGCGCGATGCCTGCGCGGTGGCCAGTGCCCGCGCCAACGCCGCCCCGGTGCTGCGCGGCACGCGTATCAACAACCGCTGCACATCACCGGGACGTGCGTCCTCACCACCGCCCGCCGGTGCCCGTTGGCCGTCCGGCAGATCGACCGGACCGAGTATTTCCACCGACTCGGGCAGATCTGCGCTCTCGACCAGCGCGGAGATCGCATCGGTGGTTCCGTCGACGGCCGCAACGTGCACGGCGGGCGGGAACCGTACCTCCACTCGTTCGTCCAACTGACTTCTGGCGTGCCACAGCGGGTCCCAGCGAACCAGTGCCTGCACAGTGGGTATCTCGGACTCGGCGACGACGACCACTCGGCCGCCTGCCGTGCCCGGCCGAACCAAAGCGGCGGCGGTCATCCACCGACGCAGTGTCTCCTCGGCCGCGCGCAGGTCTGCCCGGCCGAGCAGGGCCCAGCCGTCCAGCAAGAGAGCCGCACCGTATCCACCGTCGACCGTCGGCTCGGCACCGACGGTGGACACGACGAGACCGGCACCGGGTCGGACGGCGTCGAGCACGGCGGCGCCTCCCGAGTTGTGAACCGGTACACCGGGAAATGCCCGTCCGAGTTCCTCGGCGGTGCGGCCCGCGCCGATCACGACCGCACGCAGGTTGCGCGATCCGCATACCGTGCACCGATGCGCGGTGTCTGCGATGCCGCACCACGAGCACGTCGGACTCCCTGCTCCGTCGCTCCCCGGGGCCGACGGCAGCGCCAACGGACCGTTGCACCGGCGACACCGAGCCGGATGTCGACACTTCGCGCACGCCAGTGACGGCACATAGCCCCCGCGCGGAACCTGAACCAGCACAGGCGAATCGGCCTTCAGCGCGGCCCGCGCCGCCTCGAACGCGATCGCGGGCAACCGGGCGACACGGGCTGCCGGATCCCGCGCGAGCGCATGGTCCGAGTCGGCCAAGGCCACCACGTGGGGTTGACGCTCACGGACAAGCTCACGTGGAGCCACCAGGTCGTGTGCCCAACCGGAATCCACGAGAGCTTCCGCCTCCGCAGTCCGCGCATGTCCGCCGATGACCACCGCGGCTGCGGAGACGTGCGCTCGCAGCAACGCCACTTCTCGGGCATGCGGATACGGCGAACGGGGCTCGGCGAAACTGTCGTCACCGTCGTCCCAGATGGCGATCATGCCGAGAGTAAACACCGGAGCGAACACGGCGCTTCGTGTCCCCACCACGACGACCGGGCCCGATCGCAGACCACGCAACCATTGCCGATACCGCTTCGCCGGGCCCAAACCGGCCGACAGCGCCACCACCCGGTCGGCACCGAGCAGAGCCGTACAGGCCGTCTCCAGACGATCGAGGTCTCGCTGATCGGGCACCACGACCACCGCAGACCGACCGCCGGCCACGGTCACGGCGGCGGCCTCCGCCAACCGCATCGGCCACAGCTCACCGGGCAACGCCTGCCATACCGCGCGCGGTACGCGTCCCGACGCCAACGCCTCGAGGAAGTTCGAGCCGTGGGTGTAGGCCGACCAGGCTGCCCGGTCGATGTCCGGCTCGGCCGGGGGCTCGACGGCGGGTGTCTGTTCCGCCTCGACTCGGGCGTGGCGAGCCGGGATCGCCAGCCGCAGCACGTCCGCCCTGGTCCCGGCGTATCGATCGGCCACCGCCGCGGCCAGTTCAGCGATCTCCGGAGTCAGAACCTGCTCCGCGGACACCACCCGATCGAGCCAGCCGAGCTTGCCGGAATGCTCGGTCTCGGCCAGTCTGGCCAGCACGAAACCGTCGACCAGCCGGCCCGCGAACCGCACCCGAACTCGGACACCCGGCTGAGCATCATTGCTCACCTCTTCGGGCACGAGGTAGTCGAACTCGCGGTCGAGATGCGGCAGCGGCAACATCGGAAGAATGCGCGCGATCGGGAGATCCGACGCCGCCACCCGCGCTACGCCCGCCACCGCACCTCCTCCTCGATTCTCACCCCACACTCGATGTCGGAGCACCGAGTCGGTGCGAGCAGGGTACGTGCAGAACGGTCGAAACCGAACTCAGAGTCCGGCAGCCTCCCGGAGCTTGCCGGCGCGGTCGGTGGACTCCCACGGAAGATCGATGTCGGTGCGGCCGAAGTGACCGTACGCCGCGGTGGGCGCGTAGATCGGTCGCAGCAGGTCCAGATCACGAATGATGGCACCGGGACGCAGGTCGAACACCTCGCTGATCGCCGCCTGAATGCGCGCGGGATCGGTCTTCTCGGTGCCGAACGTCTCGACGAACAACCCGACCGGTGCCGCCTTGCCGATGGCGTACGCCACCTGGACCTCGATGCGATCGGCGAGACCGGCAGCAACAGCGTTCTTCGCGACCCAGCGCATCGCGTACGCAGCACTGCGGTCCACCTTGGACGGGTCCTTGCCGGAGAACGCACCGCCACCGTGCCGTGCCATGCCGCCGTAGGTGTCGACGATGATCTTGCGGCCGGTCAGTCCGGCGTCGCCCATCGGTCCACCGAGGACGAACTTTCCGGTGGGATTGACCAACAGACGCACGTTGGACGTGTCCAGTGTCGGCACGTCCAACTCGGCGAGCACCGAGCCCAGCACCTTCTCCCGAATGTCGGGGGTGAGCAGGTTGTCGAGATCGATGTCGGCTGCGTGCTGAGTCGAGATCACGACGGTGTCGAGGCGAACGGCATTGTCACCGTCGTATTCGATCGTCACCTGCGTCTTGCCGTCCGGACGCAGGTACGGCAGCACTCCGCTCTTGCGGACCTCGGTCAGTCGCCGAGAGAGCCGGTGCGCCAACGCGATCGGCAGCGGCATCAGCTCGGGGGTGTCGGTGTTGGCGTAGCCGAACATCAACCCCTGATCCCCCGCGCCCTGACGGTCGATCTCGTCGTCGGACAGTCCCTCGACTCGGGCCTCGTGCGAGTGATCGACGCCCTGAGCGATCTCGGGAGACTGCGCGCCGATCGCGACGTTGACACCGCACGAATTTCCGTCGAACCCCTTGGCCGACGAGTCGTACCCGATCTCGAGCACCTTCTCGCGCACGATCTTGGGGATGTCGGCGTATGCGGTGGTGTTGACCTCACCCGCGACATGCACCTGGCCGGTCGTGACCAGAGTCTCCACGGCCACACGGGCACGCGGATCCTCCGTCAGCAGAGCATCGAGAATGGAATCGCTGATGGCGTCACAGATCTTGTCGGGGTGACCCTCTGTGACGGACTCGCTGGTGAAAAGCCGACTACCGGACTTGCTCACGGACTTCCTCTCGACGCATGTTCCTGCCCGACCCGACGCCTCGCGCCGGTCGGGCACTCCACGAAAATTGACGTTCCTTCGGTGTTATCGCCCCTGCCGGAGCCGCGCAAACCTCTACGGCACTACACGTGGTGCCCAGCACGGTAGCCGGTACGACATCGATCGTGCACTCTCGGCATCGTCACGAATTCGACCTCGGTCGAGTACTCCGCGCATCGAGCATCTGCGCCACAGAATCCAGCACGCGGCTCGCGAGGAGTGCTTTCGAGCCCTCGCCGAGCGCCGCTTCGGAACCGTCGGAACCGAGCAGCCAGCCGTCGTTGTGGTCGACCTCGAACGCCTTGCCGTCCCCGACGGCGTTGACCACGAGCAGGTCGCAGCCCTTGCGTTCGAGCTTGGCCCGCGCGTACGTCAGCACGTCTCCGTTCGCGTCCCCGGTCTCGGCGGCGAATCCGACGATGACCGTCGACGGTTCGAGCTCACCGTCGCGGCGAGCCGATACGAGGCCGGCGAGTATGTCGTCGTTGCGGACCAGCGGGATCGACGACGGTTCGTCGGCCCCCTTCTTGATCTTGCTGCCCGCGATGGATTCGGGGCGGAAGTCGGCGACCGCGGCCGCCATCACCACGGCGTCGACACCGACGGCAAGTTTGCGAACGGCCTCCTGCATGTCCGACGCCGTCTTGACGTGCACCACCTCGACCGCGGCCGGGGCGTCGAGGTCGCTGGTGTACCCGGCGACCAACGTCACCTGGGCTCCGCGTTGCGCTGCCACTCGCGCAAGCGCATATCCCTGCTTGCCCGAGCTTCGGTTGCCCAGAAAACGAACCGGATCGAGAGGCTCGCGAGTGCCCCCGGCAGAGACCAGAACACGGCGTCCTTCGAGATCTCGAGGGAGCGCATCCCCTCGCTCGGTCACCAGCATGGAGAGCGCGAAGATCTCGTCCGGCTCCGGTAGCCGACCCGACCCGGTGTCTCGCCCGGTCAGACGCCCCGATGCCGGTTCGATCACGTGTGTTCCGCGAGAACGAAGGGTCCCGACGTTGGCGACCGTCGCGGGGTGCTCCCACATCTCGGTGTGCATCGCCGGGGCCAGGACCACCGGGCACCGCGCCGTGAGCAGGGTGGCCGTCAGAAGATCGTCCGCACGTCCCCCGGCGATGCGGGCCATGAGGTCCGCGGTGGCGGGGGCGACGACGACGAGGTCTGCCTCCTGACCCAGTCGCACATGCGGGACCTCTGGCACGTCCGCGAAGACGCCGGTGTGTACCGGTTGGCCGGACAACGCCTCGAATGTCGCGCGCCCGACGAACTCCAGGGCGGATGCGGTCGGGATCACCCGGACCTGGTGCCCGCTCTCGGTGAAACTGCGGATGAGCGAACAACTCTTGTAGGCGGCGATACCTCCGCCGACTCCGACGACAACGTGCAAGTCAGATGTCCTCTGTGAGGTTCTTATTCGCCTTCGGTGTGCTCGAGCAGGTCTGCGTGGATCTCGCGGAGAGCGATCGACAGCGGCTTCTCCTGCAGACCCGGCTCGACCAGCGGTCCCACGTACTCGAGGATGCCGTCACCGAGCTGGTTGTAGTAGTCGTTGATCTGGCGGGCACGCTTGGCTGCGTAGATCACGAGGGCGTACTTGGACGAGGTGCGGGCGAGCAGCTCGTCGATGGGCGGATTGGTGATGCCGAGCGGCGTGTCGTAGGCCGGCAGAGCGCTGCGTCCGTCGAAGTCGGAAACGGCCGCTGAAATGCTGCTCACTGATGATCTCCTGAAATTGCATCGTTGGTGCTACGAACTAGCTGGTCGGGGCCTCGTGCGCCGTGAAAATGGTCAGCTGTTGCCGACCGACGACCTACCGACCAACAAGGATACCAACTGTTCGCACGAATGGTCGACATCGGTATTGACAACCACCGTGTCGAACTCGTCCTGTGCGGCCAGTTCCACCCGTGCGGTCTCCAATCTCCGGGCGGTGGCCGCGCTCTCCTCGGTCGCGCGCCCGACCAGACGAGAGACGAGGTCGTCCCACGTCGGTGGAGCCATGAACACCAGCATCGCCTCGGGCTTGGACACCCGCACGGCACGGGCACCGGCCAGATCGAGCTCGAGCAACACTGGGCTACCCGCCTCCAGCGCGGCCTCCACCGGTGCGGCCGGAGTCCCCGACCGCTGCAGACCTCCGTGAATGCTCGCCCACTCGAGCAACTCGTCGTCGGCGATCATCCGATCGAACTCATCGGCCGACACGAAGTGGTAATCCTGACCGTCCACCTCACCGGGCCGCGGTGCTCGCGTCGTGACCGACACGCTGAACACCAACTCGGGCAGCGCAGCACGCACGAGCCGAACGACACTGGACTTGCCGACGCCGGAGGGGCCGGACAACACCACCAACCGGCCGCGCTCGATCTCCGGGACCGATGTCGCCGCAGTGTCACTCACCGTCGTCAGGCCTCGAAATCGAACTTCGTCAACAGCGCCTTGCGCTGCCGATCTCCGAGACCGCGCAGTCGACGGGTGGGCGCGATCTCCAATTCCGTCATCAGCTCCGCGGCCTTGACCTTGCCCACCTTCGGCAGGGCCTCGAGCAACGCGGAGACCTTCATCTTTCCGAGAATCTCGTCCGTCTCGGCATCTGTGAGCACCTGCTTGAGATCGGTGCCGCCGCGCTTGAGGCGCTCCTTGAGCTCGGCGCGCGCCTTCCTGGCGATCGCTGCCTTCTCGAGGGCAGCGGCACGCTGCTCGGGCGTCAACTGGGGAAGGGCCACTGTCGGTTCCTCCGTCTTCTCGTTCTGGGCGATACGACGTGCACGATCACTGTCGGCACGTCGACCATCGATGTTCCACTGCCACGGACGACGTTCATCGGCGCTCCGCACCGGCGATCCGCACTGTTCGTCGGCAGCGCTAGCGACCGTACCGACGACTGCCGCTCACCGCTAACCCGCCCCCGAATGCCGGAGCGCGGCAGCGTCGACTATGCGAGACCGGCTTCGATCTCGTCGCGCAACCGCGTCGCTGCGTCGCGCAATGCCGTCACCGACGGGCCTGCCGCCAGGACACCCCGAGAGGAGTTGGGAAGCAACAGCTCACGCGAATCGCGGAAGATCTCCGCAAGATCTGCAACCGTTGCTCCCTGCGCTCCCAGACCCGGCGCGAGGATGGGTCCGGTGTAGTTCGACAGGTCGAGACCGTGATCACGAGTGGCACCGACGACCAAGCCCACCGTGTCGGCGTCGACGCGGTTGCGCTTCCCCGCCGCGTCGACGATCGACTGAGCCACCGACTCGCCGTCCGAGGTCGCCGCCTGCTGCAGGGCCGAGCCCTCCGCATTCGAGGTCCGAGCCAGCACGAACAGACCGCGCCGGTGTCGCACCGCTCGATCGACGGTATCCCCCAGTGAATCGAAGCCCAGGTACGGCGACACCGTCACTGCATCCGAGGACAACGGAGAATCGGGTTCCAGCCAGGCCTGCGCGTACGCATCCATCGTGGTTCCGATGTCGCCGCGCTTCGCATCGGAGATCACCAGGGTGCCCGCATCCCGAAGAACACTCACAGTGCGTTCGAGCACCGCATACCCGGCAGATCCGTACGCCTCGAAGAACGCCACCTGAGGCTTGACGATGGCCACCTCGCCGACGTACGCCTCGACGCACAGCTCGGCGAACACCTCGAGACCGTCCGCCGAGCGAGGCAGGTCCCACGCCGCGAGCAGCGCCGGGTGCGGATCGATTCCGACGCACAGTCGACCACGGGCCGCAACCGCGGCGCGCAACCGATCCGACCAGGTGTGATGGCTCACTCCACTCCCAGCCCCTGCTTCAGACCGGCGTGCAGGTCCTGCAACGAGCGAACACCGATTCCTCCGGCGATGCCGGCTTCGATGCCCTGCACCGCTGCCGATGCACCCTGCACCGTGGTGATGCACGGAATGTTCTGCGCCACTGCCGCGCTGCGGATCTCGTACCCGTCGACGCGGGGGCCGGAGTTGCCGTACGGGGTGTTGATCACCATGGCGATGTCACCGGCGAGAATCCGGTCGACGATGGTCCGCTCCCCTGCGGGCACGTCCTCACCGGACTGCTTGTAGACCTGCTCGCATTTGATTCCGTTGCGCCGCAACACATCTGCGGTTCCTTCGGTCGCCAAGATCGTGAAGCCCAGATCCGCCAGTCGCTTCACCGGGAAGATCAGTGATCGCTTGTCCTTGTTGGCCACCGATACGAACACCGCGCCACCCGCAGGCAACGAGCCGTACGCGGCAGTCTGACTCTTGGCGAACGCGGTACCGAAATCGAAGTCGATTCCCATCACCTCACCGGTGGACTTCATCTCCGGGCTCAGCAAGGTGTCCACTCCGGTCCCGTCCGCGCGGCGGAACCGGTTGAAGGGCAACACCGCTTCCTTGACGGCGATCGGGGATCCGGCCGGGACGGTGCCACCGTCTCCGGTCTCGGGCAGGATTCCCGCGGTCCGGAGTTCGGCGATGCTCTCCCCGAGCATGACGCGAGCGCAGGCCTTCGCGAGCTGCACTGCCGTCGCCTTGGACACGAACGGAACCGTGCGGCTCGCGCGAGGATTGGCTTCGAGGACGTACAGGATGTCGTCCTTGAGTGCGTACTGCACGTTGAGCAGACCGCGTACGCCGATGCCCTTCGCGAGCGCCTCGGTGGACCGTCGGACGTTCTCGATGTCGGTCTTGCCCAGCGTGATCGGCGGCAACGCACAGGCCGAGTCGCCGGAGTGGATACCGGCCTCCTCGATGTGTTCCATGATGCCGCCGATGTAGACCTCGGTGCCGTCGCACAGTGCGTCGACGTCGATTTCGACTGCGTCTTCGAGGAACCGGTCGACCAGCACCGGACGGTCGTCCGAGATCTCCGTCGCGTTGGAGATGTACGTGGCCAGCGATGCCTCGTCGTACACGATCTCCATGCCGCGTCCGCCGAGCACGTAGGACGGGCGCACCAGCACCGGGTAACCGATTCCGGCGGCGATCTCACGGGCTCCGTCGAACGTCGTTGCTGTGCCGTACTTCGCTGCCGGCAATCCGGCTGCGTCGAGCACCTTGCCGAACTCGCCCCGGTCCTCGGCGAGATCGATGGCCTCGGGCGACGTTCCGACGATCGGGACACCCGCGGCCTTCAGTCGCTTGGCCAGTCCGAGCGGGGTCTGACCGCCGAGCTGGACGATGACGCCCCGCACCGTGCCCGACGCGGCCTCGGCCCGGTACACCTCGAGGACGTCCTCGAAGGTCAGTGGCTCGAAGTACAGGCGGTCGGCGGTGTCGTAGTCGGTGGAGACGGTTTCCGGGTTGCAGTTGACCATCACCGTCTCGTACCCGGCCTCAGACAGTGTCTGCGCCGCGTGCACACAGCTGTAGTCGAATTCGATGCCCTGACCGATGCGGTTGGGACCCGAGCCCAGGATGAGCACCTTGGGGCGGTCCGGCTGCGGGGCCACCTCGGATTCGGCGTCGGGGTCGAGTTCGTAGGTGCCGTAGTGGTAAGGCGTCTTGGCCTCGAACTCTGCGGCGCAGGTGTCGACCGTCTTGTAGACCGGATGCACACCGAGCTCGGTACGCAGCGCACGCACACCGTCCTCACCGCCGAGTTCGGGACGCAGAGCGGCGATCTGGCGGTCGGACAGTCCGTGGTACTTCGCCTGACGCAGCAGCGCCTCGTCGAATTCGGCCGCCTCGCGGACCTGGACGCCGAGTTCGTGGATCTGCTGGAACTGATCGAGGAACCAGGGGTCGATCTTGGTGGCCTCGAAGAGCTGCTCGAGGGTGGCGCCCATCGCGAAGGCCTTCTCGATCCCGTACATCCGACCGTCCTGAGGAACGGACAGGTCCTTCAGCAGAGCGTCGAGGCTCTCGGCCTCGACCTCGGGGCCGGTCCAGTACCCCGCGCGCTTGGTTTCGAGCGAGCGCATCACCTTGCCGAATGCCTCGGTGAAGTTGCGGCCGATGGACATCGCCTCACCGACGGACTTCATCGTCGTGGTCAGCGTGCCGTCGGCACCGGGGAACTTCTCGAACGCGAACCGCGGTGCCTTGACGACCACGTAGTCCAGGGTCGGCTCGAAGCAGGCCGGGGTCTCGCGGGTGATGTCGTTGACGATCTCGTCGAGGGTGTAGCCGATGGCCAGCTTGGCGGCCATCTTCGCGATCGGGTAACCGGTTGCCTTCGATGCCAGTGCCGACGAGCGCGACACGCGGGGGTTCATCTCGATGACGACGAGGCGGCCGTCCGCAGGATCCATCGCGAACTGGATGTTGCAGCCACCGGTGTCGACGCCCACCTCACGCAGGATGTCGATGGAGAGGTCGCGCATCTTCTGGTACTCGCGGTCGGTCAGCGTCATGGCCGGGGCGACGGTCACCGAGTCGCCGGTGTGCACGCCAACTGGGTCCACGTTCTCGATGGAGCACACGATGACCACATTGTCGCGGCCGTCGCGCATGAGCTCGAGCTCGTATTCCTTCCAGCCGAGGATGGACTCCTCGATGAGGACGTTCGCCGTGGGCGAGGCGGCCAGCCCGCCGCCGGCGATCCGGGTCAGATCCTCGTCGTTGTATGCCAGTCCCGAACCCAGACCACCCATCGTGAACGACGGCCGGACGACAACCGGGAAGCCGAGCTCGGCAACGGTCGCACGGACCTCGTCCATCGTGTAGCAGACGGCCGACTTGGCGGATTCGCCACCGACCTTGGCCACGATGTCCTTGAACTTCTGGCGATCCTCGCCGCGCTGGATGGCGTCGAAGTCGGCACCGATCAGCTCGACGCCGTACTTGGTGAGAATGCCCTGATCGTGCAGTGCGACAGCGGCATTGAGTGCTGTCTGCCCACCGAGCGTGGCGAGCACGGCCTGGATGGGGTGACCCTGATCGGCCTCGCGGGCGAAGATCTTCTCGATGAATTCCGCGGTGATCGGCTCGACGTAGGTGGCGTCGGCGAACTCGGGGTCGGTCATGATCGTCGCGGGGTTGGAGTTGACGAGGCTGACGCGCAGTCCCTCCTCGCGCAGCACTCGGCAGGCCTGGGTGCCGGAGTAGTCGAACTCACAGGCCTGACCGATGACGATCGGGCCGGATCCGATGACCAGGACGTGGTTCAGGTCTGTGCGGCGTGGCATTACTTCTTCTCCTGAAGGACGCTGGTGAAACGGTCGAAGAGGTAGGCGGCGTCGTGTGGACCGGCCGCGGCCTCGGGGTGGTACTGCACGGAGAAGGCGCTTCCACTGATCAGTTCGACGCCTTCGACGGTGCCGTCGTTGGCGCAGGTGTGGCTGATCCGGGCGCGGCCGAAGTCGGTGTCGAACTCCTCGCCCGCTTCGCCCTCGAGTGCGAATCCGTGGTTCTGCGCGGTGATCGCGATGCGTCCGGTGGTGTGCTCGATGACCGGGATGTTGATGCCGCGGTGTCCGAACTTCATCTTGTAGGTGCCACGGCCCAGTGCCCGCCCGAAGATCTGATTTCCGAAGCAGATACCGAACAGCGGCAGCTCACGTTCGAGTACCTGCCTGGTCAACGCGACGCTGGTGTCCGCCGTGGCCGGGTCGCCCGGTCCGTTGGAGAGGAAGACACCGTCCGGGTTCAGTTCCAGAACCTGCTCGATGGTGGTGTTCGACGGCACCACGTGCACGCGGATACCGCGCTCGGCGAACATCCGCGGAGTGTTGGTCTTGATACCGAGATCGACTGCGACGACGGTGAACCGAGCATCACCGGACGGCTCGATGGTGTAGCCGGCTCCGGTGGTCACTTCACCGGCGAGGTCGGCACCGAGCATGGACGGCTGACCGACCACCTGCTCTAGCATCTCCTCCGAGGTGCCGAGCGCGTCGCCGGAGAACACTCCCGCTCGCATCGAGCCGCGGGTGCGCAGGTGCCGTACCAGGGCGCGTGTGTCGATTCCGGCGATGCCCACCACGTTCTGGGCCTCGAGCTGATCCTGCAGAGTTCCGGTCGAGCGCCAACTCGAGGTGCGGCGCGCCGGATCTCGCACGACGTAGCCGGCGACCCAGATCTTGTTCGGATCCTGGGCGCTGGCGGCTTCACCGTCCTCTTGGTTCCAGCCGGTGTTACCGATCTGCGGCGCGGTCGCGACGACGATCTGTCGGTGATAGCTCGGGTCGGTGAGGGTCTCCTGGTACCCGGTCATTCCGGTGCAGAACACGGCCTCCCCGAGGGTGCGCCCCTGTGCGCCGAAAGTGGTGCCGCGGAATGTCCGGCCGTCCTCCAGAACAAGAACTGCGCTGCTCACGCGGTTTCCTCCTTGGTTTCTCCGGTGGAACTCGCTGTCCACACCGGGTAGATCTGCTTGTCGTCGGCCCGGAAGCCGGTGTCTATCTCGGTCCCCGTCGGGAGCTCCCAGCGAATGACCAGGAGCCCGTCCTTGGTCATGACCTTGCCCGCCAACCCGCGTTCGGTGCGAATCGCGCGGATCGATTCCGCCGGAATCCAGATGGGAGATTCACCGTCTCGATCGAGCAGAATGCCCTTCTCGTATCGCGACAGTTCACCGGTGGCGCGGTGGCCGATGTCGCCGACGGCGATGCGGTCCTGCCAGCTCGGCGCGATGGTGCTGCCGACGTACAGGCCGGTGCTGGGCTCGATGTGAGTGGCACCCAGGTTCTCGGGCACGGCGGGGAAGTCACCGATTCGCTCTTCCTGGCGCTTCTGCCGTCCTCGCCAACCCCAGAAGATCAGCGCGATCATCAGCGCCCAGAACAGGATGAACCCGATGACGATGAGAACTCTGTCCACGGCTCTACTCCCCTGCCCTGTTCGCCACTGAACCTCTGTTTGCTACTGCGCCGTCGCGGACGGTGATTCGTCCGCGCAACACGGTCGTGGTCACCCTCGAGGAGAAGGTCATGTCCTCGAACGGCGTGTTGTGCGCGACGCTGGCCAGCTTCTTGCCCGAGACGGTCCAACTCGCATTCGGGTCCACCAGCGTGAGGTTGGCGATCTCGCCGACCTCGATGGGCCGTCCCTGATCGGCCAATCCGACGATCTGGGCGGGACGCTCGCTCATCACCCGCGCCACGCCGCGCCAATCGAGCAGTCCAGGAGTCACCATCGTGTCGACGACGATGGACAGTGCGGTTTCCAGCCCGAGCATCCCGGGACGGGCTATCGAGAACTCACAGCACTTGTCCTGTTCGGCATGCGGAGCATGATCGGTTGCCACACAATCGATCACACCGTCCGCGAGCCCTCGACGGAGGGCGTCGACATCGGACTTCTCGCGCAGTGGTGGATTCACTTTGTTGATCGCGTCGTACGTTTCCAGACGCGAATCGTCCAGCAACAGATGATGCGGGGTGACCTCGGCAGTGATCGAAATGCCCTGTCCACGAGCCCACTTCATCAACTCGACGGTGCCCGCGGTGGACGCATGGCAGATGTGCACCCGTGCACCCGCGTCTCGGGCGAGCAGGGCGTCGCGAGCGACGATCGATTCCTCGGCCGCGCGTGGCCAACCGGCCAGTCCGAGCCGCGCCGCGGTGGGCCCCTCGTGTGCGACGGCACCGACGGTGAGCCTGGGCTCCTCGGCGTGCTGAGCGATGAGAACACCGAGCGAACTGGAATACTCCAACGCCCGACGCATGATCAGTGGATCGTCGACGCAGTGGCCGTCGTCCGAGAACATCTTCACCCGGCCGATTCCCGCTGCCATCGTGGCCATCTCGGCGAGCTGCTTGCCCTTCAGACCGACGGTGATCGCACCGACCGGGTGGACGTCGACGAGGCCGACTTCCTGTCCCCGACGCCAGACGTGATCGGTGACCACCACCGAGTCGGCAACCGGATCGGTGTTCGCCATCGCGAACACCGCGGTGTAGCCGCCGAGAGCCGCTGCTGCCGAACCGGATTCGATCGTTTCGGTGTCCTCGCGGCCGGGCTCGCGCAGGTGCGTGTGCATGTCGACGAATCCGGGCAGCAGAATCTGGCCGCGGGCATCGACCACTTCGGCACCGTCGGCGTCGAGGTCCGAACCGATTCCGGCGATCTCTTCGCCGGTGATCAGAACGTCGGTTTCGGGGCCCTCGCCGAACAGCAGCACGCCGCGGAGTAGGACGGAGGTCGCAGGTGCGTTCACGACGCACCCCCGTCCGAACCGACCAGCAATCGGAACAGCACCGCCATCCGCACGTGAACTCCATTCGTAACCTGTTGCAGGACTGCAGTTTTCGGAGAATCGGCCACCGAGGACGCGATCTCCATACCGCGAAGCATCGGGCCCGGGTGCAGGACGACGGCGTGCTCGGGCAGCAGGTCGAGCCGGCGCTGCGAGAGCCCGTATGTGATCGAGTACTCACGAGCGGAGGGGAAGAACCCGCCGTTCATTCGCTCGGCCTGCACTCTGAGCATCAGCACCGCGTCCAGACCGGGCAGTTCGGCGTCGATGTCGTGCGAGACCCGCACCGGCCAGCCGGTCACTCCGACGGGCAGCAGGGTCGGTGGTGCGATCAGCACCACCTCGGCACCGAGCTTGGCCAGCAGGATCGCATTCGAGCGCGCCACCCGGCTGTGCAGGATGTCGCCGACGATCGCCACCCGACGGCCGGCGATGTCGCCGAGTCGTTGCCGAACCGTCAAGGCGTCGAGCAGGGCCTGGGTGGGGTGTTCGTGCGTACCGTCGCCGGCATTGATCACCGCAGGACCCCCTCCAGGAGTGGAGCCCGCGGAACCACCGTCGAGGCCGGCTCCTTGATCGGCGGTCCACTGGGCGATCTGGTGTGCAGCACCCGATGCCGGGTGTCGGACGATGAGGGCGTCGGCACCGGCAGCGCGCAACGTCATCGCGGTGTCGCGGAGCGACTCCCCCTTCGACACCGACGAGCTGCTGGCGCTGACGTTGATGACATCGGCGCTCATCCACTTGCCTGCGACCTCGAACGAGACGCGGGTGCGCGTCGAGTTCTCGAAGAACACCGTCATGATGGTGCGTCCGCGCAGTGTCGGTAGTTTCTTGACCTCGCGGCCGAGAAGCGCCTGCTCGAATCGTTCGGCTTCGTCGAGTATCTCGGTGGCCGATTCGGCCGTCAGGTCGGCGACCGAGAGCAAGTGCTTCATCGAGCGGATCCTCCCTCGGACAGGCTGACGCCGTCGCGGCCGTCGTGTTCGGAGAGCAGCACCGACACGTCCTCGGTGCGCGCTGTGGGGACGTTCTTGCCGACGTAGTCCGCACGAAGCGGAAGTTCGCGATGGCCGCGGTCTATGAGGACCGCCAGCTGCACCGCACGGGGGCGACCGAGGTCACGCAGTGCGTCGAGCGCGGACCGTACGGTTCGCCCGGAGAACAGTACGTCGTCGACGAGTACGACCAGTGCGTCGTCGACGCCGCCTGTGGGCACCGAGGTGCGCTCGAGTGGTCGGTGCGGCTTGTTCCGTAGATCGTCGCGGTAGAGAGTGATGTCGAGGGACCCGAGCGGAGGCCGCACGCCCGAAAATGCCTCGATACGTTCTGCGAGTCGTTCTGCCAGCGTGGTCCCACGCGTGGGGATACCCAGTAGCACCACCCGCGGCGAGTCCGCGGCGTCGAGGGCCGTCTTCTCGATGATCTGATGGGCCATGCGGGAGATGGTGCGTCCCACATCGGCCGAGGACAGCAATTCGCGAACGGCGGGGTTCGCGGACGAGCTTTCGGGCGCAGGCAAACTACGACCTCCTTCTCCGCCTCTCTGGACGGATCGTTAAAGGATGTCTGACAAGAACTGCGTAGAGCCTAGCAACGCTCTGCGAACCGAGACCAGCAGGCTCGCAGAGCGTTCGGTCACACGTGCGTCGACCGTGCGCTCACTGCTCGGCGTCGACCGACGCTTCACCGGACGCATCGGACTGCGTACGACTCGAGACGGCCGCGGCCGCGGCGCGTACCTGGGGCGCGACCAGGACGATCTGACCCAGCACGCCGTTGACGAAGCCGGGCGAATCGTCGGTGGACAGCTGTTTGGCCAGCTCGACGGCTTCGTCGACGGCGACGACCGGTGGGACGTCGGTGGCGTGGAACAACTCCCACACCGCAACGCGCAGGATGGCCCTGTCCACTGCAGGCAGACGAGTGAGCGTCCAGTCCTTGAGGTGATCGGCGATCACGCCGTCGAGGCGATCGAGATTCTCGGCTACGCCCTCGACCAAGGTCGAGGTGTATTCACTGACGGGAGCAATCGTGTCGTCGCCGCGTGCGAGTTCGATGCGCTCGGTGGTCAGGTTCACCGGGTCGACGTTGCGCGCCTCCGCCTCGAACAAGAAATCCACCGCCCGCTTGCGGGCCTTGTGACGCGCACCCAGCTTCTTCGCACCGGGAGCACCGTTCTGCGAGGCGGAGGATGTCGACTTCTTCGATGACACGTTAGGAGTTCACACGCCCGAGGTAGTTTCCGTCACGTGAGTCGACCTTGAGCTTGTCGCCGGTGTTGATGAACAGCGGCACCGAGATCTCGGCTCCGGTCTCGAGGGTCGCCGGCTTGGTGCCGCCGGTGGAGCGATCGCCCTGCAGGCCGGGATCGGTGTGCTTGACCTCGAGCTCGACGGTGACGGGGAGCTCGACGTACAGCGGAACGCCCTCGTGCATGGCGACCTGAACGCGCAGGTTCTCGAGCAGGAAGCGTGCGCCGTCACCGACGGTGGCCTCACCGATCGAGAGCTGGTCGTATGTGTCGGCGTCCATGAACACGTAGTCGCTGCCGTCGTGGTAGAGGTACGTCATGTCGCGGCGGTCGACCGTTGCGGTCTCGACCTTCACACCGGCGTTGAACGTCTTGTCGACGACCTTGCCCGAGAGCACGTTCTTGAGCTTGGTCCGCACGAATGCGGGTCCCTTACCGGGCTTGACGTGCTGGAATTCGATGATCGACCACAGCTGGTTCTCCAGGTTGAGAACCAGTCCGTTCTTGAAATCGCTGGTGGAAGCCACTTGCTTCGCGTCTCCTCAATCGTTTGTGCGCGTGACGCGCCGTCGGTCACGTGCGGGATTCGCTCCCGCCCGTGCGCTAGACGGACGTGAGTTCCTTGCTTGTCAGGGTGAGCAGTTCCGGACCCCCGTCGCGAACGACGAGTGTGTCCTCGATCCGAACGCCGCCGCGACCGGAGAAGTAGACACCCGGCTCGACGGTGACCGCTGCACCGCTCAGCAGTGTACCGGTGCTCGTCTTCGCGATTCCCGGCGCTTCGTGGATTTCCAGGCCGACGCCATGGCCGAGCCCGTGGAGGAAGTACTCCCCGTACCCTGCGTCCTCGATCACCGAGCGTGACGCGGCGTCGACCGAGGCGGTGGTCACTCCCGGTGCCAGGGCTTCGCGACCGGCAGTCTGCGACCGCTGCACCAGCTCGTACAGATCGCGCTGCCACTGCGCGGGAGTGCCGATGACGAAGGTTCGAGTCATGTCCGAGTGGTAGCCGCCGACGAGTGCACCGAAGTCGAGCTTGACGAAGTCGCCGTCGGCCAACACCGCATCGGTGGGCCGGTGGTGCGGGACCGCCGAGTTGGCACCCGCCGCAACGATGGTCTCGAACGAGATGGCATCGGCACCGTGGTCGAGCATCGCCGATTCCAGCTCGCGGGCGACCTCACGCTCGGTCCGGCCTGCCCGGATACCGCCCCCATCGATCAATCGAGCCAGGGCCTCGTCGGCGGCGCGGTAGGCGTCCCGGAGCAACCCCACCTCGAACTCGTCCTTGACCATGCGCAACGACTCCACGACACCCGGTGCACGCACCAACTCCGCAGCACCGTCGAGCTCGGACCACGCGCGATGGGCGTCGACGGTCACCACATGACTCTCGAAACCGATCCGGCCGCCGCTACCCGACACGCCCGATCGAAGCAGGTGTATCGCCGACGCCCGGTCGATCTCGGCCCGAAGATCCGGCACCTGCTCGGCCACCTGGGTGACGTACCGACCGTCTGTGCAGATGACCGTCCGATCCTCGTCACCGGCCGAATCGGCCACCGAGACCAGTAGCGCGGCGTTGGACCCGGTGAATCCAGTCAGATATCGCACGTTGAGAAGATCGGTGATCAGCATCGAATCGAGTCCGTCGGCGGCCAACAGTTCTCGTAGGGCACCACGACGGGCACCGAAATCGGCAGGCATGAGCCCGACATTACCGGTCGCCCCACAGGCTCCCCCTCCCTCGACCGGCTCGTCGAACTTGTGGGCCCCGACACACAAACTTCGACGTGCGGATATGCTGTGCCGCATGACTGGGTGGGCAGTGCGTGGCATAAGTATGGGATTGGTCAACGTCGTCGTTCGACTGCTGCTGGGGGCAGCAGTGTCGATGTGGCCGCTGAGCGGATCGGCACTGCGCTGGGTGGCATACGCCCTCGTGCTGCTCGTCATCATCGTGTGGGCCGGCATCGATGGAATCCGCGACCGGCGCAAGCATCCCGACCCCGAGGAGGGCGAGGACCTCACCATGGTCTGGCTCAAAGCCGCTGTGGTCGGTGGACTCCTCGGTGGTCTCCTGAGCTGGATCGTCGACTTCTTCGTCGATTTCAGCCTGGGTCAGAACGGTCTGGTCTTCGAGCTCACGTCCGGAGCCGCGTTCACGATTCTCACCATCTTCATCGGCGCGAGCGTCGCGGTGTTCGTGGGACGACAGATCGTCAACCGCGAGGCCAAGAAGAAGTTGGCCACCTCGGACGCCGAACGCGCGCACGACCGCCAGCTGGTCAACGCCGGCCAGGAGAACCGTTCGGGTCAGGCAGAGGCGACGCGGACCGAACCCACTCGGACCGAAACGCAGTGGGCTCCCGAGCACGGCGACGCCGACACCGAGGTGTTCTCGGCAGTGGACGCGGACGGCAAGCCGCGGCTGGACAAACGCGGCCGCCACGGCAGCGCCGACGGTTCCTGACTCCCCTACATCGACCTACGGGCGGTGATCGACGCTGTACGCGTCGATCACCGCCCGTTGTCGTCAGGCCCCGAGACGGGCCGACGGCGTCACAACATGATGGCCGACCCACCTGCGGCCGGGGCCTCGCGGCCGACCGCGGAGAATGCGGCGACGAGCAGTGCCGGATCCGGCCCCTCGAGACGGCCGGGCTTGGCCAGACCGTCCAGAACCACGAACCGCAGCAACCCGGCCCGGTTCTTCTTGTCCGTCTGCATGCCCTTCAGCAGATCCGAGAACGCGTGCTCGTCGTAGGTGACCGGCAAGCCGACCGATTCGAGAATCGAACGGTGGCGGTCGGCAGTGGCGTCGTCCAGGCGTCCGGCCAGACGTCCCAGCTCGGCCGCGAACACCAGACCGACCGACACCGCGGCGCCGTGACGCCAGCGGTACTGTTCCCGCCGCTCGATAGCGTGCGCAAGCGTGTGCCCGTAGTTGAGAATCTCGCGCAGGTTCGACTCACGCAGATCGGCCGCCACGACCTTCGCCTTGACCTCGACGGAGCGCCGAATCAACTCCGGTAGCACGTCGCCGGTCGGATCCAGCGCCGCGGCAGGATCGGCTTCGATGATGTCCAGAATCTTCGGATCGGCGATGAAACCGGTCTTGATCACCTCGGCCAGGCCCGAGACGATCTCGTTCTTCGGGACGGTCTCGAGCGTGGCCAGATCGATCAACACGGCGGCCGGTTCGTGGAAGGAGCCGACGAGGTTCTTGCCGGCATCGGTGTTGATGCCGGTCTTGCCGCCCACGGCCGCGTCGACCATGGCCAGCAGCGTCGTTGGGACGTGGACGATACGAACTCCGCGCATCCAGGTCGCGGCCACGAATCCGGCCAGGTCCGTCGCCGCTCCGCCGCCCAGACTGACGATGGCGTCGCTGCGAGTGAGACCGATTCGGCCGAGAACCTCCCAGCAGAACCCGGCCACGGCCAGATCCTTGCCGTCCTCGGCGTCCGGAATCTCGATGCGATGAGCGTCGATTCCCTTGTCCGCCAACGCCGCTCGCACTGCTTCCGCGGTCTCTGCCAGCGGAGGCTGGTGGAAGATCGCCACGGTGGCCGTTCCGGCGAGCTGGTCGACGAGATCCGTCAACAGACCTCGGCCGATGATCACCGGATACGGGTTGGCAGTCTCGACCTGGACGCGCACTGGCTCTGTCATCGAATCACCTTCATCTACTGGGGGTTTTTCTCGTTCGCACCGCGCCCGGGAACAGGGGCGATGGCGGTCAGCTTGGACACCAACTGGCCCACGACCCGAGCGGGGCTGCGACTGTCGGTACGCACGCGCACCGTGGCCACCGATCGATAGAGAGGTCGCCGATGGCGCATCAGTTCCTGGTACTTCGCACGCGGATCAGGACCGGCGAGCAACGGCCGAACCGTGTTCGCACCGGTACGCCGAAGCCCTTCGGCCACACTGATTTCCAGATACACCACGGTGTGCCCGGACAGTAGGGCGCGGGTCGCGGGCGACAGCACAGCACCACCACCGAGGGAGACGATCCCGTCGTGCGAGGCCAGAGCACCCGCGACTATCCGCTCCTCGATCTGCCGAAAGGCCGGCTCTCCGTCGTGCGAGAAGATATCGGCGATCGTACGACCGGTGTCTCGCTCGATGGCCACATCGGTGTCGAACAGGTCCAGGTCGAGAGCCTGTGCCAGCCGCCGACCGATCGTCGACTTGCCTGCTCCCGGCGGTCCGACGAGGACCGCGTACGGGGTCATCGTGGAGGTCGGGCGGCGGTGCCCTTCACGTAGTGGTCGACGTTGCTCGTCGTCTCCGCCAGCGAGTCCCCACCGAACTTCTCCAACGCTGCCTGCGCGACGACCAGGGCGACCATCGTCTCGGCCACGACACCGGCAGCCGGAACAGCGCAGACATCCGAGCGCTGATGAATGGCCACGGCCTCGTCGCCGGTCGTCATGTCGACCGTTGCCAACGCGCGCGGAACCGTCGAGATGGGCTTCATCGCCGCCCGCACTCGCAGTGCCTCACCGTTGGTCATACCGCCCTCGATGCCGCCTGCCCGGTTGGTCGAGCGCAACACACCGTCCGGACCGGGCTTGATCTCGTCGTGAGCGACGCTTCCGCGTCGACGCGCGGTCTCGAAGCCGTCCCCGATCTCGACCCCCTTGATGGCCTGGATTCCCATCAGTGCCGCGGCGAGTCTTGCGTCGAGCTTGCGTTCTCCGGAGACGAACGACCCGAGCCCGACGGGCAGACCGTGGACCACGACCTCGACGACGCCGCCGAGGGTGTCACCGTCCTTCTTCGCTGCTTCGATCTCGGCGATCATCGATTCTTCGGCGGCCTTGTCGAAGGCGCGCACCGGAGATGCGTCGATGGCGTCGAGGTCCGCGCCAGCGGGCGGCGGTCCGACATAGGGGTCGGATGCCCCGATGGAGATCACGTGGGAGACGACATCCACTCCGAACGCCTGCTTCAGGAACAGGCGGGCGACGGTGCCGATGGCGACCCGGGCGGCTGTCTCACGCGCGCTGGCGCGTTCGAGCACCGGGCGAGCGTCGTCGAAGCCGTACTTGAGCATCCCGGAGAAGTCGGCGTGGCCGGGCCGCGGCCGCGTCAACGGGGAGTTGCGCGCGAGATCCGCGAGCACTGCCTCGTCGACGGGATCGGCCGACATCACCTGCTCCCACTTGGGCCACTCGGTGTTGCCGACCTCGATCGCGACCGGACCACCCATCGTGCGTCCGTGTCGGACACCGCCGGTGAGGGTCACTTTGTCGGCCTCGAACTTCATGCGGGCACCTCGGCCGTAGCCGAGGCGACGGCGAGCGAGTTGAGAGGCAATGTCGTCCGAGGTCACCTCTACTCCCGCGACCATTCCTTCGAGAATGGCGACGAGAGCGGGTCCGTGGGATTCTCCGGCAGTTATCCAGCGCAGCACTCGAACATCTTTTCACGCCAGGGACGCCGCGGATGCCAGCAGGGTGGCCGCGCACATGGACGGGCCGTGCGGGATGCGGGCTCGCCTGTGCCCCAACGCCGCGGCGATCGACCCCACCACGGCAGTTGCCACCGGTGCCGACAGCGCGGCGATCGCCCATCCTCCCCCGCCGCCGACGCACGCGATCGAGCCGACCGACCAGGCGAGTTTGACGTCCCCCGCTCCGAACGCCGCGGGCGCGAGAAGGTGAACGACGAGGTAGATCGCGAACAACAGAGCACCGCCCAGCAGTGCCCTCGGCGAGCCGGTGAGAACGAGCGCGATCGTCACCACGAGCGCCCCGGGGACGGTCAAGGCGTTCGGCAACCGGCGTCGCTGCAGGTCGACCGCGCTGAGTGCGGCGAACCACCACGTCGTCACGCACAACGGAACCGCGTATTCGGTACCGCCGAATCGCCACCAGACCCATCCGGTACCGATCGCAGACAGCAGCGGCAGGAGCCGAGGGCTCCATCGGACCAAACATCGGCGCATCGCCAGCCCCACAACGGCACCGACCACGACCGCACCACACACGACAATCATGAGCGAAGGGTGGCACCACGGCAGCGATCGACTGTGACGAAAGCCCAGGTGGGAGATTGCCCTGTGGACAACTCGAACCCTGTGGACAATTCGCGGCCCGTGGACTACTCCGGCCCGTGGACTACTGCCGGCTCGAACTCACAACGCGGTGAACAGTGCGTTCCGCATGATCGCTCGCGGTGCGGGCCTGCCGGTGAACTGCTCCACCTGCCCGTACGCCTGATTGAGCAGCATCGACAATCCGCTGATGACGGTTCCACCGGCTGCGTCCACGGCAGTTGCGAGGGGCGTCGGCCACGGATCGTAGATGGCGTCGAGGACCAGGGGCGCCTGGGCGAGATCCGACGCGATGTCCGCGGCCCCGGCCGCGGGCACGGTGCTGACGAGCACAGCGGACTCCGCTGCGACGGTGGCGAGCCGAGGGTCGGTCATGTCCACGAACTCCGCGCGCATCCCCGCGGCGACGGCGCAGTCCAGTGTGTCTCGGGCGCGGTCGGCCGACCGCGCGACGACAGTGACCGCAGTTGCTCCGAGTCCGGCCAGCGCCACGATCGCCGGCCTCGACGTTCCTCCTGCGCCGACCACCGTCACGGTGCGACCGGACAGGGTCTCGATCCCGGCGTCGCGCAGTGCGCCCACGATTCCGTCGACGTCCGTGCAATCGGCGCGCCAGCCCGACTCGGTGCGGACCAGGGTGTTCGCCGAGCCGGCCAGAACTGCCCGCGCGGTGCGCTCGGTCGCGTACGCCAGAGCCGCGACCTTGCCCGGCATGGTGACCGACACGCCGACCCATTCGGGGCCGAAACCGTCGAGCAGGCCGGGCAGCTGCTCACCGGTGCAGTCGATGCGCTCGTAGGTCCAGTCGGCGAGGCCGAGCGCGCGGTACGCGGCACAGTGAAGCACCGGCGACTTCGAGTGTTCGACAGGGCTTCCGAGTACAGCGGCGCGCACGTCAGCGGCCGCTGTCGAGGAAGCCACCCTCGACCTTGGTGATGTTCGCCAAGTGTTCCTCGTAGCTGCGGGTGAACAGGGTTTCACCCGCCTGGTTGATGGTCACGAAGTACAGCCAGTCACCGTCGGCGGGCATCTCGACCGCCTGCACCGCACCGATACTGGGCGAGGAGATAGGAGTTGCCGGCAGCCCTTCGCTGGCATAGGTGTTCCACGGGGTGACGCGGGCGCGGTCGGCGTCGGTGGTGGCCACCTCGGTCGTGTCGAGCGAATAGTTGACCGTCGAGTCGAACTCGAGCTTCTGCGGCACCGCGAGGCGATTGAGGATCACCCGGGCCACCTTGCTGAAATCCTGCGGCAGCGACTCCCGCTCGACGAGCGACGCGGCGACGAGGGTGTCGTACGGAGTCAGCCCGGAGTTGGCACCTGCGGTGAGGATTCCGGTGTCCTCGTAGCGGGTCGCGCTCTCGGACACCAGCTGCTTCAGAATGTCGGTCGGAGCCGCGCTGGGATCGAAGTCCCAGGTTCCTGCGGCGATCAGGCCTTCGAGCTGGCGATCGCGGTCCGGGACTCCCTCGACGCGATCGGTGGCCCAGTCGGGCACGCCCAAGGCGGCCGGGTCGTCCACGGCTCCGGCCACATTGAGGTCGTCGTAGCTCACGCAGGTGGGGGTTCCACTGCCGGTTCGGTCCACGCAGCTGGCCTCGGAGATCAGGGTGTAGATGCCCTTCTTGACGGCACCGGTGTTCACGTCGCGCGCGTCGTGCAGCTGACGGCCCTCCGAGATCACCATGTTGCCCACCCGGGAGGCGGGGTCGACGAGTTCGTTCACGGCCTGCGAGGCAGGCACGTTGCTGGCGAGCAGATAGAAACCGGGTTGAACCGAAGTGATGGCATTGTTCAGGAGCGCCGCTTCGAGGAAGGCTCCCGAACTGGCGACCACACCCTTGTCCGCTGTCTGGGTACCGATCTGTTGCGCGGTGTCGTTGGGATGAACCTGAATCACCACGCCGTCCCCCGGTGAGCCCGCGGTGAAGTCGGCGTTCGGTGTCGTGCGATTGCCGAACTTGTTCACTGCGAAATACGCTCCTCCCGCAACGGCCACGACCAGTACGAGCCCGAGCACCAGAGCGACCAGGCGGCCGCGGCGCTTGCGGCTGGAGGCAGCTCGGTCCTTCCGGGTCGCGGCGCGGCTGCGGCCGACCTCCTGTGGCAACGCTCCGCGCTCGGCCTCGTGCTCGGGCTCCCGATCTGCGTCACGAGAGGACCGGGGATGCGGCTCCTGACGCTGCGGCGGGCCGTGCACAGTGCGGTGGAACTCGCTGCCCTCGTCCACGCGATAGCCGATCGGGTCGGTGTGCGCCTCGTCCGAGCGCGCATCTCGCCGGTCCCGATCGGACCCTTCGTAGTTCACTCGTCGACCTCCGTCGATCCTGAATTGTTCGCTGCACGATCCGATACGGCACGGCGCTCGTCGAGCCAGCCCTGCAGTATCGCGACCGCCGCAGCCTGATCGATCACCGATCGTTGGTTCTTGGCCCGCACTCCACTCTCCCGTAGCGCGCGCGATGCACTCACGGTAGTCAGTCGCTCGTCGGCCATCCGAATCGGCACATCACCCAATCGCCGGTGCAGGGAGCGGCCGAATTTCTCGGCTGCGTCGACGGCATTGCCGCGCTCTCCGCGCAGCGTCCGAGGAAGCCCGATGACGATCTCGACGGCCTCGTATTCGGCGACGATCTCCGCCACCCGCGCCACGTCCGGGGCGTCGGGACCCTTGATCTTCGATCGCGGCACGGTCTCGACCGGCGTGGCGAGTACACCGTCGGGATCACTCGAGGCGATACCGATGCGCACACTGCCGACGTCGATGCCGATACGACGGCCGCGGCCGGGATCGTCGACTCCTGGCCGATCGGGGCCGCGCCCCTGAGCTACCACGATCGTCAGTGGGTGGTGAGTTCGGTCAATCGAGCCCGGGCTGCGTCGATACCGGCTGGAATCCCGGCGACGTCCGATCCCGACCCCTGAGCCAGCTCGGGCTTGCCGCCGCCCCGCCCACCGATGCTCGGACCGAAGGCCCCCACCAGATCGCCTGCGGCAATACCGGCGTCCTGAGCTGCCTTGTTGGTCGAGACCACGAACGGGACCTTGCCGCTCACGGTGCCGAACAGCACCACCACGGCCGGATCCGCGCCCAGCCGTCCTCGGATGTCTGTGACCAAGGTGCGCAAGTCGTTGCCGCCGACGCCGTCCGGTGCCTGCGCGATGACCGCTCGCACGTCGCCGAATCGCTCGGCCTTGCCGACGAACTCCCCTGCCGAGGCCAGCACTGCGGCGGCCTTGACGGCGTCGAGTTCCTTCTCCGCGGCGCGCAGACGCTCGACCAGGGTCTCGATGCGGGCCGGAACCTCCTCGGACGGCACCTTGAGCGAGGACGCGATGCCGGCCAGCAGCGCGCGTTCCTTGGCGAGATAGCGGTACGAGTCGAGGCCGACGAAGGCTTCGACTCGGCGCACTCCCGAGCCCACGGACGATTCACCGAGAATGGTGACCGGGCCGATCTGCGACGAGTGCTGCACGTGTGTACCACCGCACAGTTCCATCGAGAACGGTCCGCCGATCTCGACGACGCGCACTTCGTCGCCGTAGTTCTCACCGAACAGGGCCATGGCGCCCATCTTCTTGGCACTGTCGAGGTCGGTGACCATGGTGTTGACCGCGAAGTCCGAGCCCACCGCGTCGTTGGCGACGTTCTCGATGTCGTCGCGCTGCGCGTCGGACAGCGCACCCTGCCACGAGAAATCGAAGCGCAGGTAACCGGGCTTGTTGAGCGATCCGGCCTGTGTCGCGTTGGGCCCTAGCACCTGTCGCAGTGCCGCGTGCACCATGTGGGTACCCGAGTGGCCTTGAGTCGCGCCCTTGCGCCACGCGTGGTCGACGTCGACGTGCACGGTGTCGCCCTCGGTGATCTGACCCGACTCGACCACCGACTTGTGCGTCCAGAGCTTCTTGGCGATCTTCTGCACGTCGTTGACCTTGACGCCGAGGCCGGGTGCGGTGATCGTGCCGATGTCGGCGATCTGGCCACCGGACTCGGCGTAGAGCGGGCTGCGGTCGAGGATGATCTCCACCGAGTCTCCCGCAACCGCGGTCGGAACGCGGACGCCGTTGGAGATCAGGGCCAATACCGTTGCCTCGGAACCGAGTTCGTCGAATCCGGTGAACTCGGTCGGCGAACCGTCGACGAAATCCTTGTAGACCGTGAGGTCTGCGTGTGCGTGCTTGCGGGCACGGGCGTCGTCCTTGGCCCGGTTGCGCTGCTCGGCCATCAGCGAGCGGAAACCGTCCTCGTCCACCGACAGGCCGGCCTCGGCGGCCATCTCGAGCGTCAGATCGATCGGGAAACCGTAGGTGTCGTGCAGCGCGAATGCCTCGGCACCGCCGATCTTCTTCGCACCCGACGCCTTGACTGCCTCCGCCGCTCCCTCGAACAGCCGCGAACCCGAGGTGAGGGTCTTGAGGAACGCCGTTTCCTCCCCCACTGCGACGGTCAGAATGCGATCGAAGTCGGTGACCAGATTCGGGTACGACTCGGCCATCGTGTCTCGTACGACGGTGACGAACTGCGCCATGGTCTCGTCGGGTGCGCCGAGCAGGCGTGCCGATCGGACGATGCGGCGCAGCAATCGGCGCAGCACGTAGCCGCGACCGTCGTTGCCGGGATTGACTCCGTCGGAGATCAGCAGCGCGGCGGTGCGGGCGTGATCGGCGATGACTCGGAAACGCACGTCGTCGTCGTGGTTGGCACCGTAGGCACGTCCCGAAAGTTCCTCGGCCTTGGCGATCACCGGTCGGACGAGGTCGGTCTCGTAGACGTTGTCCACGCCCTGCAGCAGGAAGGCGACACGCTCGACGCCCATGCCGGTGTCGATGTTCTGCTTCGGCAGCGGACCGAGGATCTCGAAGTCGTCCTTGCTGATTCCCTTGCCGCGTTCGTTCTGCATGAACACGAGGTTCCAGATTTCGATGTACCGATCCTCGTCGGCTTCGGGACCGCCCTCGGCACCGAACTCGGGTCCTCGGTCGTAGTAGATCTCCGAGCACGGGCCACAGGGTCCGGGAATGCCCATGGACCAGTAGTTGTCGGCCATTCCTCGACGCTGAATTCGCTCGTCGGGCAGACCTGCGATCTCCTTCCAGAGCTCGATCGCCTCGTCGTCGTCGAGATACGCGGTGGCCCAGATCCGCTCGGGATCGAACCCGTATCCGCCGTCCTCGACGCTGTCGGTCAACAGAGACCAGGCATGCCGGATGGCGTCCCGCTTGAAGTAGTCGCCGAACGAGAAGTTTCCTGCCATCTGGAAGAACGTGTTGTGCCGGGTGGTGATGCCGACGTTCTCGATGTCGAGGGTGCGCACGCACTTCTGGACGCTCGTCGCCGTCTTGTACGGCGGTGTCTGCTGACCGAGGAAGAACGGCACGAAGGGAACCATGCCCGCATTGACGAACAGCAGATTCGGGTCGTCGAGGATCAACGACGCACTGGGCACTTCGGTGTGTCCCGCCTTCACGAAATGGTCGAGGAAACGCCTGCGGATCTCATGGGTCTGCACGGATACAGGTTAGCGTCGTCGGACCCCGCACCGACTCGAGGGCCTATCGGCCTCGGATGATGCGGCGCAGTTTCCCCACCCTGGTCGCGATTTCCCGCTCGGCACCGTGCTCGGTGGGCTCGTAATAGTTCACGCCCACCAGTTCGTCCGGTGGATACTGCTGCCCCAGTACGCCGCCGGGACTGCTGTGCGGGTACCGATACCCGACGGCGTTCCCCAACCCTTGCGCTCCCTTGTAGTGGCCGTCGCGTAGATGCGGCGGCACCGATCCCGACTTGCCTGCAGCCACGTCGGCCATGGCAGCACCGAGTGCGCCGATCACGGCACCGGACTTGGGCGCAGTCGCCAGATGGATCGTGGCCTGCGCCAGCGCCAACCGCGCCTCGGGCATCCCGATCATCTGCACGGCGCTGGCAGCGGCGGTCGCCGTCTGCAATGCCGTGGGATCGGCCATCCCGATGTCCTCGCTGGCGTGCACCACGAGACGTCGCGCGATGAACCGCGCGTCCTCGCCTGCCGTGATCATCCGCGCCAGATAGTGCAGGGCTGCGTCGACGTCGGACCCTCTGATCGACTTGATGAACGCGCTGATGACGTCGTAGTGCTGATCTCCGTCGCGGTCGTAGCGCACGGCGGCCTTGTCGACACTGGCCTCGACCGTCGCGAGATCGAGCATCCCGTCGCTCGCGGCGCCCGCTGCCGCCTCGAGTGCCGTCAACGCCCGTCGGGCGTCGCCGGCCGCGAGACGCACCAGGTGATCCATCGCGTCCTCGGCGATGGTCACTGCACCGTCCAGGCCGCGTGGATCGTTCGCGGCGCGAGTGAGCAACAACTCGATGTCCTCGGATCCCAGCGGCTGCAACTGCAGAACCAACGACCGGGACAGCAGCGGCGACACCACCGAGAACGACGGGTTCTCCGTGGTCGCAGCCACCAACAACACGATCCGATTCTCGACGGCAGCGAGCAGTGCATCCTGCTGCGTCTTGGAGAATCGGTGCACCTCGTCGATGAACAACACCGTCTGCTCGCCCGAGAGCAGTCGGCGACGCGCGAGTTCGATGACGTTGCGTACTTCCTTGACACCGGCCGAGAGGGCCGACAGCGCCTCGAACTTGCGTCCGGTCGCTCCCGAGATCAGCGACGCCAGCGTCGTCTTGCCGGTTCCCGGTGGACCGTAGAGCATCACCGAGGACGCACCGGAGCCCTCTACGAGCCGGCGCAGCGGTGCGCCCGGAGCCAACAGATGAGACTGCCCCACCACCTCGTCGAGGCTCGTCGGACGCATACGCACCGCCAGAGGTGCGTCGGGCCTGACGTAGGTGGACGCCGGACGGGACTCGGCGATCATCGCCTCCGGGGGCGCGGGCGCGTCGAACAGTCCGTCGTCGCCCAACTCGTCGCTTCCCGAGATGTCCCCGCCGGATAAGTCACTACCGATGCCGCCGCTCACCCGTCGAACGCTACCGATGCGACCGGCGGATGCGCGAACGACGTCTTCCTCAGCGCTCCCACTTGGTGCGCAGAGCGGTGGCGACCGACGTCGCGTAGTCGGCGATATCGGTCTCACCGACGCGCGCGGCACTGTCTGCCAGCGCCGTCCACCGCGAGATCAGTGCCTGCGACCGCGGAACCGACAGGTGGTGAGCACGCGCCGCGGCGATGCGAGTGTGGTCGTCGGGCAGGAACCAGTAGGTGCTGAGCCACACCCAGATCAGACGTGCGTCGAGAATCTTGCTCGCCAGCGTGGTGTCGTCGGCCAACGCGGGCCATATGCCCACCACTTCCGAGCGCCACGCGTCGATCATCGCCTGCTCGCGAGCATGCGAGAGGTCGAAGCTGCACAGGCAACCGGGGAACGACGCCAACGCGTAGGTGATGTCGAGGGTGGCGTCACGAAATCCGCCCCACTCGTAATCGAGGAACCGCACGCCTTCGTCGTTGACGATGATGTTGTCGGGACACAGGTCGGACGGGCTGAAGGCGCGGAAGGCGCCATGCGCGAACAGCCGTCCGCTGCGAGAGACGCGATCGAGAATTGCATCCGGGGTCGTTCCGACGTCCAGAAGATCGGTCAGCAGCCCGGGGACCTCGGCGAGAGCGTCGGGTAACTGGGCGGAGATCCCGTCGGTGGAGTCGGGTTGTCCCACCCGTCGCAGCAGAGCGGCGAAGTCGTCCTCACGGCCGACGGTGGCGGCGTGCATGCGGCCGAGCGCCTGCGCCATGGCCATCAAGGAATTGGTCACCGCGGCTTCGTCCGAGTTGCGCAGCAGAGTGGTGATGGGACTGGCGTCGCCGAGATCGCTGAGCACCAGCAGTCTCGCGTCGAGGTCGTACGCATGCAGCTCGGGTCCGGGCCTGCTGTCCGTGGCCAGAGCGTTGGCGAACTGATACGACGCTGCCTCGCGCAGGAAGGCGCTGGAACCGGAGATGTCGGCGAGCTCGGCATGCAGTTCCGATTCGGCGGGCAGGTCCCGGACCTGCTTGATCACCAGGGTGCGGGGCAGCTGAAACGGGTTCTCGGACACTCGGACTCGCAACACGATCGCTTGGCCGCTACCCCCCAGATTCACCGGGTCGATCAACGTCACCGGAGCTCCGGTGCGTTTGGTGAGGAGTCGCTGGGCTGCTGCTACTACCTCTGATACAGGGTCTGCCAGTGTTGCGGTCATCGATATCCAAGCTACCCGTTCGGTGTGTTCTGCTGTGCCGTCTCGGTGACTACGAATGGAAAACGATTGTCCGTTTTGCGGCTTTTCGCACGTTGCATTCGTAGATTCGACCAGATGGTCGGTTACCCCCGAGCCACCGAAGTATGCCGGGTTCGCTACTGCGGTGCAACGTCCACCGATACGGCGATGGTGCTCTCCTCCGCTTCGGTGTAGATCACTCCGCGCAGGGGAGGCACGTCGGCGTAGTCGCGTCCCCACGCCACGGTCGCGTATCGCTCGTCGACCAGCTGATCGTTGGTGGGATCGAAGGCGAGCCACCGATCGTTCGGCATCCACACCGCAGCCCACGCGTGGGTCGCGTCGACACCGATCATCCGCTCCTTGCCGGGCGGAGGCTCGGTTGCGAGGTATCCCGACACGTACCGGGCCGCCAGACCCTGGGACCGCAAGCACGCGATCGCAAGGCGAGCGAAGTCCTGGCACACTCCCGATCTCGCGGCGAGGACGTCGACAACGGTGGTCGAGACCGTCGTCGAGCCGGAGAGATAGCGAAAATCGGTGAAGATCCGATGTGTCAGATCCACGACGACGTCCGCGAGGGGACGACCGGGCCAGAAGCTGGGGGCCGCGTAGGCGCGCACCTCGTCGGTGATCTCCGGAGTCGGCAGATCGAGAGCGAACTCCACGGCCGACGCACGGGCCGGATCCGCAGGCACGTTCGCACCGAACAGCGCCATCCGAGCCGACTCCCAGGATGCCGTCGCCGGCCACGAGGTCGTCTCGTCCGCCGGACGGGGATAGACCTCCACCAGCGAATCCGCCGTGACCACCAGCTTCTCGTGGTCGTGCGTGACGTGGAAGTACACGTCCTCGTTGCCGTAGACGTCCACGCCGAAGGATTGATCGGTGGGAGCCGGCTCCACCGTGACCGACTTCTCCAGACAGTGCTGCCCGTCCATGTCGCGCGGCGCGAGGAATCCGCGCCCGTAGGACGAGGTGACCCGGTCGGAATACGTGTAGGTGGTGATGTGCTTGATTCGGTACCGACGACTCATCACCGCACCCCGTTCGCAGTTCGGATGTTCGCGCTGCCCCACAGCGGCTGCGTGCCACCGGGCAACGACATGTGCGTGGCGAGGACGACGCGGGACAATTCCTCGAGCGAGTCGTGGATGCCGTCCACCAGCTCGAGCAACTCCACCCGCCTGCCGTTCGCATCGACCGATTCCAGATCGCCCGGGTCAACGCGCCGCAACCGCACCCGCATCTGCTCAACGAGCTGCTCGGGCCGCGACGTACCCGAGGCATCGGGCAACGAACCCAGGTCGTCCCGAAGCCGATCGAGCTGGTAGACCAACGCTCGCGGGTTGCCCTCGTCGAACAACAACAGTTGCGCGACGGCCGCCGGACGTGCGCGCCCGCTGTTGCGTCTGCGGTAGATCACCGAGGACTCGGCCGCGGAAAGCACCGAATCGATGACCGCTTGTTCGGTGGAGGGCGTGAGAGCGTGGCTCAGCGTGGCCGAGAGCAGCGCAGTCAGCTGCAGACCACGCTCGATCCGTTTGCCAGCATCCATCAGGTACCAGCCCGCATCTCGCACCATCGATTCCGATGCCAGGCCGGCCAGCGCAAGCAAGCCGCGCAACACACTCGACTGCGACGACGCCAATTGCGCACCGTTGTGAACCGGCGACTCGGCCAGCTCCTCGAGCGCGGTGTCGATGCGGTTCAGCACCGCCCAGGTGTCGTTCGAGAGCTGGTCGCGCACCGCGCGCGCCGCTTGCTGCATCCGATCCACCGATTGGGCCAGCGAACCCAGACGTCCCGTCGAGAGCATCAGCGAGCGCATTTCCACGCTCGCATCACTGCGGTTCTTCTCGTCGAGGAACCCCGGCCAGGTCCGCGAGACCTTCGTGACCGCTTCGAGAAGGATCGGCAGACTCTCGCTGCCTTCGAGCCACGGCATCGAGCGATAGTCCTGATTGCGTTCGCGCGCGGCGATGAGCAATCGAGTCATGTCCTCGGCACGCTCGCTGTAGCGGCCGAACCAGAACAGGTCGCCGAGCACACGCGGGGAACTGACGACATCGACGTTGGACGCGGCGTACTGCGGCAACTCCTCCACCGTGGCGGGCGGGGTGTGCGGAGCGGAGTCCGCCGGGGTGACCCGTTCCACCGACTTGACCCACACGTCCTTCGACGCCACCGTGATGAGCGGTTCGGTGACCGGTGCGGTGAGCACCACCTGCCCCAGGCCGCCGCGCATCGGCGTGTACCCGCCCCGCTGCGCAACCGTGAACAGCCGCATTCCCACCTGCGCCGGCGCCACCGACAACTGCGAACCCGAGCCACCGTCGATCGACGAACCGACCGGAGCCAACGAGAACTCGGGGACTTCCTGCCCTGTCCACTTCCACGGCTCGGCGAGAATTCGCTTCCACAGCTCCTCCGCGGCGACGTCGGTGAGATCGTGCCCCACCACCGTGCGACGTGAGGTGGTCGAGCGCAGCACCAGCGAACGCATCCGGCTTCCGAGGTGCGAGAGCTGATCCGGGTCGGCACCCCAGTAGGTCTGTACCGAACCGAGAATCAGATCCTCGTCCAGCAGGGCACGGCTCAACGCCGGAAGCAACGGAAGCAGAGCCGGGTTCTCGAGCACACCGCTACCGAGCGTGTTCACCACGCTCACGGCCCCGCGCCGCAGCACTTCGACCAGACCGACGACTCCCAGATGCGAATCCGGGCGCAGATCGAGTGGGTCGGCGAACTCGGCGTCGACCCGGCGCAGCACCACATCGACCCGCCGCAGCTTGCCGAGCGACCGCATCCACAGACAGCCGTCGCGGACCACGAGATCGGCATTCTCCACGAGCGGAAAGCCGAGAACCGTTGCGAGATAGGCCTGATCGAATGCCGTCTCGGAATGCGAACCGGGACTGAGCACCACCACGACCGGATTCTCCGCCGATGCGGGTGCCGCATCGCGAAGCGCCAGACGAACCGCCCGAGCGAACGTGGACAGCGGCCTGGGATTGCTGGCCTGGAACAACTCCGGCATCGCGCGCGACATCACCCGCCGATCGGCGAGCGCGTAGCCCACTCCCGACGGTGCCTGCGTGCGGTCGGCGACGACCCGGAATTCGCCGTCGGAACCTCGGGCGACATCGGCGGCATGCATGAACAGCTGATGCGGCCCCGGAACGGTGATCGCATGCGCCGTCCGCAGATAACCCGGGTTGCCGAAGACCAACTCCGGCGGAATCAACCCCCGACGAACGGTTTCCTGAGCACCGTAGATGTCGGTGAGCATCGCATCGAGCAACATCGACCGCTGAACCAAACCTGCTTCCAGACGGTCCCACTCGTCGGCCGCGACGACCAACGGAACACTGTCCAACCCCCACCGAACAGCACTGGGCAACGCCTCGCTGCCACCCGACGGAATCGGGTTGTAGGTGATGCCGTGGTCGTCGACCAAACGGCTCACCCGCGACTGCAACGTCTGCATGGCACCCGAGCCGGCCTCGCGCATACCGTCGACCAACTCCGCCCAGTGCGGACGGACGGAGTCGTCGGAATCGAGCATCTCGTCGAACCGATCGGCACGACCGGTCACGGCCTCACGCCGACCGCGATACGCGAGCCACGGCGACCCAGCACCACTCGAAACGTCTTCGTTCCTGCCGGCTCCACCCGAAACATCGTCGTTCCTGCCGGCTCCACTCAGGGTGGTATCCACGGGCACCATCGAGCCGTTGTTCCTTCCGTCGGTCGATCACACTCCGCCGCCGGGTGACTCCGCTGCCTGCGGAACCACCCGATACGCGTCGGACCGAGATCGCTACCGGTCGACTCGTTCTCCTGTGCAATCGCGCGTCAGGACGTGATGACTCCGGTCCGGCGCAGGTCGAGCATGCCGGGCGCGGACACATCGATCGCTTGGCGAGCGTGCATCTCGAGCAATCTTGCTACGTCCACCTTGCCCGAGGTGAACCCGCCCTCCTCGAAGCGGCCGTTGCGGCGTGCTTCGGCTTCCACCGAGTTGACCGGAGGCCCCTCGTACGAGCGACCGCCCGGGTGCACGACGTGGTACGAGCACCCGCCGACCGCACGTCCGGTCTGCATTTCCACCAGATCGAAACGCAGTGGACTCTGCACCTCGATCGTCGGGTGCAGAGCGCTCGGCGGCTGCCAAGCGCGATAACGCACGCCGGCGACCTGCACGTCCTGACGCTCGGTCCGCAACATCGGCACCGGCACCCCGTTGCACGTCACCATGTAGCGGCCCGCGTCGGCTCCGGCGACCTGAACTTGGATTCGTTCCACCGAAGAGTCCACGTACCGGGCGGTGCCCGAGGATGTCGATTCTTCGCCGAGGGTGTTCCATGGCTCGATCGCACCCCGCAGCTCGATCTCGGCGTCACCGACCACGGTGGTACCGATTCGAGGGAATCTGAACTCGGTGAACGGATCGAGCCAGCTGGTGTCGAAATCGATGCCGTGCTCGCGGAGGTCCTCGACGACACGACCGATATCGTTGATGACGAAGTGCGGCAACATGTACCGACCGTGCAGATTGGCACCGTGCCGGATGAGAGGTGCCTTCAGCGGGGTGTCCCAGAACCGCGAGACCATCGATCGCACGAGCAGCGACTGCACCATCGCCATCTGATGGTGCGGCGGCATCTCGAACCCGCGCAGTTCGAGCAGTCCCAGTCGTCCGCGAGTGGAATCGGGACTGTAGAGCTTGTCGATGCAGAACTCGGCGCGGTGCGTGTTGCCGGTGATGTCGGTGAGCAGGTGCCGCAGCGCTCGGTCGACGACCCAGGGCGACGCCGATCGGTCGGCCCCGGTCAGTCGCTCGATCTCGCTGAATGCGACCTCGAGCTCGTAGAGCGATTCCTCGCGTCCCTCGTCGGCGCGGGGAGCCTGCGACGTGGTGCCGATGAAGCGGCCCGAGAACAGGTACGACAGCGACGGGTGCCGCTGCCAGTGCGTCAGCAGCGAGACCAACAGGTCCGGCCGACGCAGAACGGGTGAATCCACCGGCGTCACGCCGCCGAGGGTGATGTGGTTTCCACCGCCCGTTCCACGAGTGGTGCCGTCGTTGTCGAATCCCTCTGTGCTCAAACGGGACTGACGCGCCTCTAGGTAGAGACGCTCCATCAGATCGTTCTGTTCCGCCCACGAGGAGGTCGGTTGCACGTTGACCTCGATCACACCGGGATCCGGTGTGACGGTGAGGGTTTGGATACGCGGATCGGACGGCGGACCGTAGCCCTCGATCACGACGGGCGTGTCGATGGTCGACGCCGCCTGCTCGACCCGCGAGACGAGATCGACGAAATCGTCCAACCGATCCATCGGCGGCATGAACACGTGCAGGACGCCGTCGCGAACCTCGGCGACCAGTGCGGTGACGGCGGTGCCACCCACCCCGGACGTCTCGTTCACCAACTGCGCGTAACGCGACTCGGCCGGGTTCACCGCACGCGGCGGTTGCTGGGTCAGCTGCGGTGTGGGCAGATCCGGCTTGGGCGCGGTGGGGTCTGCCGGGTTCTCGACGGGACCGCCGTCCCAGGAGATCGCGCGAAGTGGCAGCCGCAGGCCCGCGGGAGAATCGCCCTCCAGCAACACTATTCGGCCGCGGCGCAACTTCCAGTCCGAGCTCTCCCAGCCGGAGCCGTCCTCGGTGCGCGAGATGGGCAGCACGAATGCCGCAGGCTCGTCGGTACTCGCATCGAGCCGTTCGAGCAGTTTCTTTCTGGCATCAGCGGAATCGGCTCCCGGTTCGAGATCCTCGTCGTCGGCGGGCGGATCACCGTACGGCTGGCGAACCAGGTCCAACAGTTTCACCAACGGGTCCTCGTAGGCGGGACGCGCCTGTGAGGCGGGCAGTCCGAGCGCCTTGACCAACTCGTCGATCAATGCCTGCGACGCCGAATTGTCCACCGGCTCCGGGCGCAGGTCCTCCGCCAACCAGGGATCGGCGATCAGATCGGAGTCGTGCCACAGAGCTTGACCGTCGGTGCGCCAGAACAGTCCCACCTGCCACCGCGGCAGAGGTTCGCCGGGGTACCACTTGCCCTGGCTGCGCTGCACCAGACCGTCCGGTGCGTAGATGGTGCGAAGCCGTTCGGCGAGCACGCTTGCCAGCTTGCGCTTGTGCGGGCCGTCGGCCGTGGTGTTCCACTCGGGCGCTTCCTGATTCTCGATCGCGACGAACGTGGGCTCGCCGCCGACGGTCAACCGAATGTCCTGATCGAGCATCCGCTCGTCGATCTTCTCGGCTGTGGCCTTGATCGATTCCCACTGCTCGGCGGTGTACGGCAACGTCGTTCGCGGATCCTCGTGGACGCGGACGACGGTGTTCGAGAAGTCGAGTTCGGCCTTGCACTTGCTCGTCGCACCGGAGATGGCGGCGGCCGTCGACGGGTGCGGTGTGGCCGACAGCGGAATGTGGCCCTCGCCGGCGAACAGCCCCGACGTCGGATCCATCCCGACCCAGCCCGCACCGGGGAGGTAGACCTCGGTCCAGGCATGGAGATCGGTGAAGTCCTCCACCGGCCCGGACGGGCCGTCCAGCGACTTGACGTCGGAGGACAACTGAACCAGGTAACCCGAGACGAACCGCGCTGCCAGACCCATCTGACGCAGTACCGACACCAGCAACCACGCCGAGTCGCGGCACGACCCGACGGCGGACGTCAGGGTCAGATCGGGGGTCTGCACTCCGGGTTCCATGCGCACGGAGTACCCGACGTCGCCCATGACGGCTTGGTTTGCCATCACGAGAAAGTCGATGGTGCGCAACGACTCTCCGCGTTCGGTGACAGCCGCCTGCAGCTTCTCCACCCAGGCCGAGACAACCGGTCCCGGTCCGGATCCGGCCTTGCCCTCGTCCACCGGCCGTAGGTACGGCTCGAGGTCGGGCAGGTCGTGCTCTTCGTACGCGAAGCCGTAGTGCTCGGCCCATTCCTCGACGAAGAAGTCGAGGGGATTGATGGACGCCATGTCTGCGACCAGTCCGACGGTGATCGACAGGTGATCGGTTCGCTCGGGGAAGACCACCCGAGCGAGGAAGTTTCCGAACACGTCCTGCTGCCAATTGACGAAATGCTCCGCCGGCTCGATCTTCAGCGAGTACGCCTCGATGGGAGTGCGCGAATGCGGTGCCGGTCGCAGCCGAATTTCGTGCGGAAAGATCTTGACGGTGCGGTCGAATCGGTAGCTGGTGCGGTGTTCGAGTGCAACCTTGATGCCCACGGCGAGCCCCTCGTGATAGTCCCGGTATGGGTAGAACACCCAACCCTAGTAGGACCGGGCCCGGTGCGCTCGGCGAGAAATCGTGTCCGAAATGTACCGACCGGGCAGGTGTGTAGTGCTTGACACCCTCTTCGTGGTGGGGTTCGCTCGGCGAGAATCGAGTATTCGTTCGACGCACGCCACACTTTGCAACCAAAGGGAATCTCGTGAGCGACAATCCACCCAACGGACCGCAGTACGGCTCCGATCCGAACCAACCCCAGTACCCCACGAATCCAGCGTCCGGTTACCCACCGCCCGGCAATTACCCACCGCCCGGCAACTATCCGCCCCCGGGCAACTACCCACCGCCGCCGGTAGGCGGAAACGCCGGATTCGGACTGGGCTCGCAGTTGCCCGGCGGCGCGCAGCCCGGCAGCCTCGGATCACGTTTCGCGGCGCGCTTCGTGGACGGGCTGATTCTCGCCGTCGTCCAGTTCATCCTGTACGTGATTCTGCCGAGCGGGTTCTTCGGAACTTTCCTCCTGGGTCTCGTGTCCGCCGTCCTCGGTTTCGCATACTTCACGCTGCTCGAGTCCTCCCGCGGCCAGACCCTGGGCAAGCAGGCCCTCGGATTGCGCACCCTCGGCGCAGCGGGCGGATTGCCCACTCAAGCCGAGGCAGCCAAGCGCAACGCGTTCATGCTGCTGAACGTGGTACCGCTGCTGGGCAACGTTCTGGTGATCGTGGCGTACATCGTCATTGCGGTGACCATCAACTCCAGCCCGACCAAACAGGGCAAGCACGACGAGATCGCCGGCGGAACCCAGGTCATCAGCATTTCGTAACAACCCGTCCACGCACGAGCGGACCTCCGACATCAGGCGGAGGCCCGCTCGTCTGCGTTCACAGTGTTACGGGGTCTCGGTGCTCCGAACCACCCCACGCGTCCCGACCACAGACCAGGAGAACGACGTGAACGACGATCCGACAGACGAACCGCGACCCGGCCAGGGTTCCGATCCCGACCGACCCGAAACGCCGAACACTCCCCCGCCGAACACGGGAGACACCCCGCCGCCTGCCGGCGGTCAGTACCCGCCCCCGCCCGGAAACTACCCGCCCCAGGGCAACTACCCACCACAGGGACCACAGGGCGGCTACCCGCCTCCCGGTGGCTACCCACCCCCGCCCGGAAACTACCCGCCCCAGGGCAACTACCCACCACAGGGCGGCTACCCGCCTCCCGGTGGCTACCCACCCCCGACCGGGAACTACCCGCCCCAGGGCGGCGCACCCGGCAGCTATCCACCACCTCCCGGTGCGTACCCGCCGCCGCCCGGCAATTACGGAAACTACGGCAACCAGAGCTACGGGCAGGTGCCGCTCGGGCCCAATCCTGGTCGCCTGGATGTCGGTGCCGCGCTGAGCTACAGCTTTGCCAAGTCAAGGACAACGTCGGCCCGTGGCTCGCCATCACGGCCATCGTGTGGGCTGTCAGTGCTATCGGACTCGTTCTGATCTTCGCGTCGACGTTCACCGCGGCGATGGCAGCAGCCGACAGCGGTGACACGACGTTCACGACCACGACATCCGGGGTGGCCATCGTTGTCACGGCCATCGCCACGTTCGTGTCGTATTTCGTCAACGCCGCGTACGTTCGCGGAGCCCTGGACGAGACCGGTGCTCCCGAGAAACCGTCGTTCGGGCGGTTCTTTCAACTCACCAACGTCGGCCAGATCGCCGTCCTGGCGTTGATCTGGACCGTCGTCAGCGTGGTGCTCGGTTTCATCCCGTTCCTCGGAACGGTCCTTCTGATCGCGATCGGCTTCCTCGCGAACTTCGCCTTGACGTTCCTGATCGATCGCAACCAGTCGGCGATCGAATCCATCAAGTCGAGTGTCGACCTGACCGTCAAGAACTTCGGCCCGATGCTGCTGCTGCTACTTCTGTTGGCCGCGATCAACATCGGCGGCGCTCTGCTGTGTGGCCTCGGTCTGCTGTTCACCATCCCGATCTCGGTGATCGCGACCAACTACGCCTACCGCGTCCTGACCGGCGGTCCGCTGTCCCCCGCACGCTGACCCACCGCTCCTGAAAAAACTCCCCCTGCAGACGAATGTCCCCGTAGCGCAGTGCGTTACGGGGACATTCGTTTCGAACCTTCTAGGCCTCGGCTGGTTCTTCCTTCTTCTCCGGCTTGAAGTCGACGCCCGATTCCTTACGCTGCTGCGGCGTGATCGGTGCGGGCGCGTCGGTCAACGGGTCGATGCCGCCACCGGACTTGGGGAACGCGATGACCTCTCGGATGGAATCGACTCCGGCGAGCAGCGCGGTGATGCGATCCCAGCCGAACGCGATGCCGCCGTGCGGCGGTGCGCCGTACGAGAAGGCATCGAGAAGGAAGCCGAACTTCTCCTGTGCCTCTTCCTTGCCGATACCCATGATCGCGAACACCCGTTCCTGAATGTCCTTGCGGTGGATACGAATACTGCCGCCGCCGATCTCGTTGCCGTTGCAGACGATGTCGTAGGCGTAGGCCAGAGCAGATCCGGGGTCGGTGTCGAACGTATCCATCGACTCCGGCTTCGGAGAGGTGAACGCGTGGTGCACTGCAGTCCACGCACCGGATCCGACGGCCACGTCCCCACTGGCTGTGGCGTCGGACGTGGGCTCGAACAGCGGGGCATCGACGACCCACACGAACGCCCACGCCTTCGGGTCGATCAGGTCGAGCTTACGAGCGATCTCGCCGCGCACGGCACCGAGCAATCCACGGGATGCCTTGACAGGGCCGGCGGAGAAGAAGATCGCATCGCCGTTGTTCGCGCCGACGTGTGCGGCGAGGCCGTCGCGCTCGGCGTCGGTCAGGTTCTTGGCAACCGGTCCACCCAGCGTGCCGTACTCACCGACGAGAACGTACGCGAGGCCCTTGTGGCCACGCTGCTTGGCGAATTCCTGCCATCGGTCGAGCTGCTTCCGGGGCTGGCTCGCGCCACCGGGCATGACGACCGCACCGACGTATGGGGCCTGGAACACTCGGAAGGTGGTGTCGGAGAAAAAGTCCGTGCACTCGATCAGTTCGATCTCGAAGCGAAGATCGGGCTTGTCCGAACCGTAGCGACCCATAGCCTCGGCGTAGGTGATCCGAGGAATCGGAGCCGTGAAGTGATGCCCGACGAGCTTCCACAGCGATGCCAGGATCTCCTCGGCCAACAGGATGACGTCGTCCTGAGTGACGAAGCTCATCTCGACGTCGAGCTGAGTGAACTCCGGCTGACGGTCGGCGCGGAAATCCTCGTCTCGGTAGCACCGGGCAATCTGGTAGTAGCGCTCGATACCGCCGACCATGAGCAGCTGCTTGAACAGCTGCGGGCTCTGCGGCAGAGCGTAGAAGCTACCCGGCTGCAACCGCGCCGGCACCAGGAAGTCGCGGGCACCTTCAGGGGTGGATCGCGTGAGCGTCGGAGTCTCGACCTCGACGAACTCGTGGTGCGCGAGCACAGAGCGGGCGGCGGCGTTGACATGAGAGCGCAGGCGAATGGCATGCCCGGGGCCCTCACGACGCAGATCGAGGTAGCGGTACTTCAGACGCGCTTCTTCGCCCGGCTGGTCGTCGAGCTGGAACGGCAGCGGTGCCGCCTCGGACAGAACCTCGATCTCGGAGGCCTCGACCTCGATCGCACCGGTCGGGATCTCGTAGTTGGCGTTGCCCTCGGGGCGGCCCTCGACCTTGCCGGTGACCTTCACGACGTATTCGGCGCGCAGGCGATGGGCCTGCTCGAGTGCTGCTCCCTCACGGAAGACGACCTGGGACACACCGGACGCGTCGCGCAGATCGATGAAGATGACGCCGCCGTGATCGCGTCGGCGGGCCACCCATCCCGTCAGCGTCACGGTTCGGTCGACGTGCTCGGGGCGTAATGAGCCGGCGAGGTGGGTGCGCAGCACGGGTGTCCTTTCGAGAAAAATCCGCTGATCGTGTTCTTCGCTCACCGATCCTACGGAGCACATGACCGTAGAAGGAAACGAGATCGCGACGCGGCATGCGAAGCTATGGCCGACAGCAGCGATGTGCGTTCTCGCCACAGGGTGGGAGCTCGGCGGAGAGGAACTCGGGCATGACCTTCAGAGAAGGTTCGCGGATGGAGCGGGGTCGAGTCTCCGTCGGCGGCAGCGGTGGCGGCGGACGCGGTGGCAAACTCGCCATCGGCGGCGGTGCAGGCGGCCTGATCATCATCGTCATCGCGCTGCTCTTCGGCGGAGATCCCGGTTCGATTCTCAATCAGATCAGTGGCGGTGACAGCTCGGCGGGGCAGGTCGACTCCGGCACCTCGGGGACCCTCGAGGGCTGCGAGACCGAGGCGGACGCGAACAGCAAGATCGACTGCCGTATCGGATTCACGGTGTCGAGCCTGGACACCGTCTGGGAATCTCAGCTGCAAGCGCAGACCGGCGTCGCCTACGTTCAGCCCGGCGTGAATCTGTTCTCGGGAGCAACCAACACCGGCTGCGGCAACGCCACCAGCGCCGTCGGGCCGTTCTACTGCCCCGCCGATTCCACCGCCTACTTCGACACGAGCTTCTTCCAGGTTCTCGTCGACCAGTTCGGCTCCAGCGGCGGCCCACTGGCGCAGGAGTACGTGGTGGCCCACGAGGTCGGCCACCACCTGCAGAACCAACTGGGCGACATCGGCCGCGCGCAGGCCGATCCCCAGGGACCCGAGTCCGGTGGCGTCAAGGTGGAGTTGCAGGCCGACTGCTACGCGGGAATCTGGGCGCACTACGCAGCCGACACGGTCGATCCGGACACCGGGGTTCCGTTCCTCGAGCCGCTGACCACCACCGACATCGACGACGCTCTCTCTGCCGCGTCGTCGGTGGGCGACGACCGGATTCAGCAGGCATCCACCGGCAGCGTCAACCCCGAGGGCTGGACGCACGGTTCGTCTGCACAGCGACAGGCATGGTTCACCGCGGGCTACGAGACCGGGCAGGTCGCGGCCTGCGACACGTTCTCGGCACGCGACCTGAACAATCCCTGAACCCGAGGTAGTCAGAACGACGTAGTCAGAACAAGGTGAGGGCCGGCCCCGAGGTCACCGACGCTCGGGGTTCGGCAGGCTCGTTGACGGGCAGCGAGCGGGTCTGCTCTGGGGCGAACCCGTACTTGTCGAGCAACGGATCGATGCGGCCACGTAGCCACTGCTTGTACTCCGGAGTCACGTACGCCCCGTGCCCGTAGAGCTGACGGTACCGCCGCACCAACGCGGGGTGCTCCTTCACCAGCCAGCTCATGTACCAATCTTTGGTGCTCGAACGCAGATGCATCGGCAGGGCCGTCACGGTCGTCGCACCCGCCTCGGCCAGAGCACCGATGAGGCCGTCCAGTTGCTTGGCCCCGTCGGTGAGAAACGGAATGACCGGTGCCACCAGAACTCCGCACTCCAGTCCGGCGTCGCGGACCGCTCGAACGAGATCCAATCGCGCTCGCGGACTTGGGGTTCCGGGCTCGAGCTGCTTTTGCAGGTCGGCGTCGTGAATAGCGAGGCTGATGCTCACGTGCACGTCGACTTGCTGGGCGGCCAACGTCAACAGAGGTAGATCGCGTCGCAAGAGTGTGCCCTTGGTCAGAATCGAGAACGGAGTGCCGGATTCGGTCAGTGCCCGAATGATGCCGGGCATCAACCGATATCGGCCCTCCGCGCGTTGGTAGGGGTCGGTGTTGGTTCCCAGCGCCACCGGCTCACGCTTCCACGATCGCCGCGAAAGCTCCTTGCGCAGAACGGCCGCGACATTGGTCTTGACGACGATCTGCGAGTCGAAGTCGTTGCCGGAGTCCAGATCCAGGTACTCGTGCGTCGGGCGGGCGAAGCAGTATCGACATGCGTGCGAGCATCCGCGCATCGGGTTGACGGTCCACGAGAAGGGCACCTGCGATTCGCTCGGGACCTCGTTCAGGGCGCTCTTGCACAGCACCTCGTGGAAGGTGATGCCCTCGAACTCCGGCGTCTGTACGCTGCGGACCAAACCCGACCGCTCGAGCCCCGGTAGCGCCCCGTCGTCCGCGGCGTCGAGAGTCTGGCCCGCCCATCGCATGCACACAGTCGAACATTTGTTCTATGTCGTGTCAAGGCCGGCTCGCCCCGGCCGATCCCCGCTCGGGTGTGGTCATCGGAAGGCGATACCGTAGGCCCCCAGTCGATCCTAGGAGTGCACCGCCGTGACCGCCCCGAACACACCGACCCTCGAACCCATTCTGCGTCTCGGCCTCACACTCGGACCGGGAATCGACATCGGTTCGGTACCCGCGGGCGAGCGGGTCGTCACCACCGTGCTCGGCGGCGCAGCTCCCGGCCCCGACATCGAGGGGACTCTCGCAGCCGGATCGACCGTCGTCAGCGTGACGCGGCCCGACGGATGCACCGAGTTCAGCAGCGACCTCGTTCTGGAATTGGCGACCGGAGGCTACCTCTCGCTGGACTACCGAGGGGTTCAGTTCGGGCCTGCCGAGGTCATCGAAGCTCTGAACGATCCCGAGCGTGAAGTCGATCCCGCCACGTACTACTTCCGCGGCACCCTCCGCGTGTCGACCGCAGTGCCGAAGTTCACCTATCTCAACCGCGCACTCGTCGTCACGTCCGGATCCCGCTCGGCCGAAGACGTCGTGCTCGACGCCTTCCTGGTCACCTGATCTCGGTTCAGTCGAGCAACTGCGCAACCTCGCGGTCGGTCAGCGTCGCCTGCGGAGTTCGCCCTTTGCTGCGAACCAGTTCGACGGCGCGATAGAGCGGCCGCTGATCGAGTCCGGCATCGCGTGCCTCGGCACGCAGCTGATCCACCAGCACCGATGCGATCGCTGCGGCGGGCACCAGCTCGGTGGTCCACAGCGAGTCGGCGAGGCTGCGTAACGCGAGAATCGGCAGCTCACGGCCCCCGTCCCTGGTGTAGAGCGCAAGAGGAACGACGATATGCGTACGCCCGTCGTAGAGCCGCAGCGAGATCTGATCGATTCCGGCCGTTCGAATCGTCAGTTCGGCCGTCACCACCTCCGGCATCTTCAGCCGGCGCGTGCGCAACCCTCGCGCGCACAGTTGCGGGCCGTCGAGCCACACCCGTCGGCGCAGACCGAGCCAACCCGACAGCACTGCGGGACCGCCGACGATCACCCCGACGAGAACTGCAACCCACACCGGCGCGAACAGCGCCAGGACGACGGCGAGAAGAATCCCGATCACGGCCGACCCGACCATTATCTTGCGCAGGCGCGGTGCCAGGAACTCCACCGAGACCAGGTCGAGGGCTACCGGCCCCGCGTTGGACCGAGAGTCACCGGGCCGGGACTCACTGGGCAAGGCGCGCTCCGAGGGCGTCGACCACGTCGGCCATCGGAACGGTGTCCTGCTCGCCGTTCGAAAGGTCTTTCACCAGAACCGATTCCGCAGCCAGTTCCTGGTCACCGAGCATCAACGCGAACCGCGCCCCGGACCGGTCGGCGGCCTTCATGGCACCCTTGATCCCGCGATTGCCGTAGGCCATGTCCACGGCTATTCCTCGTTCGCGTAGCTGAGCCGCGATGTCGACGATCGCCAGCTTGGCGCCGGCACCCATCGGAACGCCGAAGACCTGGCATCGTGACGTCGCGCCCGCGGTCTTGCCTTCGGCGGCGAGGGCCAGCACGGTGCGATCGACGCCGAGGCCGAACCCGATTCCGGAGAGCGCCTGCCCGCCCAGCTGTTCCATCAGCCCGTCGTAGCGTCCGCCGCCGCCGATGCCCGATTGTGCGCCGAGCCCGTCGTGCACGAACTCGAACGTCGTCTTGGTGTAGTAGTCCAGGCCCCGCACCATCCGCGGGTTCACCAGGTACGGAACGTTCATCACGTCCAGGTATGCCAGCACTTCGTCGAAGTGTTCCTTCGCCGATTCGGAGAGGTGATCGAGCATCAGCGGTGCGTCTGCGGTCATCGCGCGCACCTCAGGGCGCTTGTCGTCGAGCACGCGCAGCGGGTTGATCTCGGCGCGCCGACGGGTGTCCTCGTCGAGCGGAAGCGCGAACAGGAACTGCTGCAACAGCTCTCGGTACTGCGGGCGACAGGTGTCGTCGCCGAGCGAGGTGATCTCGAGCCGGAATCCGGTGAGCCCGAGGGTCCGGAAACCGGCGTCGGCCACCGCGATGACCTCGGCGTCCAGCGCCGGGTCGTCGACGCCGATCGCCTCGACACCCACCTGCTGCAGCTGCCGGTACCGGCCGGCCTGCGGGCGTTCGTAGCGGAAGAAGGGCCCGGCGTAGGCGAGCTTGACCGGCAGCGCTCCCCGATCCAATCCGTGCTCGATCACCGCGCGCATGACTCCTGCGGTGCCTTCGGGACGCAGCGTCACCGATCGATCTCCGCGGTCGGCGAAGGTGTACATCTCCTTGCTCACCACATCGGTCGACTCCCCGACTCCGCGGGCGAACAGCCCGGTGTCCTCGAAGATCGGCAGTTCGATGTGGCCGTAGCCGGCGTTGCGGGCGGCGTCGAGCAGCCCCTCGCGGACGGCGACGAACTCGGCCGAGTTCGGGGGGAAGTAATCGGGGACGCCCTTGGGCGCAGAAAAGGCGGTCGGCTTGCTCACGTTCACAGCTTCCCTTGCTCGGGGTCGGTGAGTCCAACGAGGAACGGATTGGACTCACGCTCCTGGCCTATCGAACTCTGTCCGCCGTGCCCCGGGAGCACCACCGTGTCGTCACTCAGCGGTAGCAGCCGACTCGCGATCGATCGCAGGAGCTGATCATGATCGCCGCCGGGCAGGTCGCTGCGCCCGATCGATCCCGCGAAGAGGGTGTCCCCGGTCAGTGCCAACGGAACCGAGCCGTCGGGCCCGTCTGCATGGGCGAGGAACACGACCGATCCCTGGGTGTGCCCGGGGGTGTGCACCACCGTGAACTCGATTCCGGCGAGCTCGAGCCGGTGACCGTCCGTGAGCTCGATCACCTCGGCCGGTTCGTGGAACTCGAGGTCGCCCAGTACCGCCGCCAACGTCGGGCCCGTTCCCTTGATCGGATCGGCCAGCATGTAGCGGTCCTCGGGTGCGATGTACGCCGGGATGCCGTACTTTGCGCAGATCGGCTCCACCGACCACGTGTGGTCCAGATGACCGTGGGTGAGCAGTACTGCGGTGGGGGTGAGCGAGGACTGCGTCAGGAAGTCGATCAGCGGATCCGCGGCGTCCTGACCGGGATCGACGACGACACACTCGGACGCGTCGTCCTGGGCCAGGATGTAACAGTTGGTCTGAAACATGCCTGCGGGGAATCCGGTGACGAGCAAGACAAACGCTCCTAAAGGCTGAGGCCGAAGTACCGAGCAAGCTTAGTGTGGCCGCTCGCGTCGGGTCCCCCCAGCATGCTCTCAGGCAACAGTGGCAAACTCGCGTTGGCCGATTCTCGGCCGGTTACCACACGATCGGTCCGTGCAGCGAGCGGGCGAGGTCGTTTTTCGACAAGCGGGAGGAACACGAATTGCCCAGCAACGAGCAACGGCGCGAGGCTGCCAAACGAAAGCTCGAACGCCAACTCGTACGCCGCGCCGAGCGAGCGCGGCGTCGTAAGCAATTGACGATCGTCGGTTCCGTTCTCGGCGTCGTCGCGGTCGTGGCCGTCGTCTCGGTCGTGTTCGTGGTGACGCGCGGTGACGACGATGCGAGCACCGCGCAGGAATCGTCGACGTCGGCACCTGCCGATTCGATCATCGCAGCGGGACGCACCGAGCCGCTGCCGGAGACGGTGAACTGCTCCTATCCCGCTGCGACGCAGCCGGCGGCCAAGGAGAACACTCCCCCGCGCACCGACAACGTCCCCACCAGCGACGAGCCGCTGAGCTACAGCATGACCACGTCTGCGGGCAACATCGGTCTGACGCTGAACAATCCCGAGGCTCCGTGCACGGTCAACAGCTTCGTATCGCTCGCCAATCAGGGCTACTTCGACGGCACCACCTGCCATCGACTCACCACGGGCGCGGGCCTGCAGGTGTTGCAGTGCGGCGATCCCACGGGCACCGGCTCCGGTGGTCCGGGGTACCAGTTCGCCGACGAATTCCCCACCGATACGTATGCCGAAGGCGACCCCGCCGCACAGACCCCGATCGCATACCCGCGCGGAACGTTGGCCATGGCCAACGCAGGCCCGGGTACCAACGGCAGCCAGTTCTTCCTCGTCTACGGCGATTCCGAACTGCCGCCCGCCTACACAGCATTCGGCACCATCGACGAGACCGGACTCGCCACTCTCGACGCCATCGCGGCCAAGGGAGTGGAGGGCGGCGCATCCGACGGAGCGCCCGCCGAACCGGTCGACATCACGTCCATGCTGAGCGACCTGTGAACCGCACCTCGGCGCTGACGATCGCGGTCTCGGCCACCGCGCTGGTACTCGCAGGGTGTTCCGGTTCGACCGAACCGGCGGCCGCACCGACCACGACATCGTCGTCGACGACGACCACGACGACCGAAGCACCCGCGCCGCGTCCTGCACTCGACCTGTCCCGGTTCGGTGCGTTGCCGCCCGTGCCGCGGCCGACGACCGATACGGTGTCCTGCTCGTATCCGGCGGAGTCGCCGGCCGCCAAGGAGGTCGACGCTCCTGCGACCGACAACATCGACGTGTACGGAAACGTCGACGTGACGCTGTCCACCAATCAGGGTCCGATCGACATCGCACTCGACCGGACCCAGGCGCCGTGCACGGTCAACAGCGTCGTCGGCCTCGTCCAGCAGGGATATTTCGACGGCTCGCCCTGTCACCGCCTGACGACGTCACCGGGCCTCGAAGTGCTGCAGTGCGGTGACCCGTCCGGGTCCGGTCGAGGCGGGCCGGGATACACCTTCGCCAACGAGTACCCCACCACCGCGTACACCGACGATCCGGCGCAGGCCGAGAACCCGGTGGTCTACCCCCGCGGAACGTTGGCCATGGCCAATGCAGGCCCCGATACCAACGGCAGCCAGTTCTTCCTGGTGTACGCCGATTCGGTGCTGCCGCCGCAGTACACGGTGTTCGGCACCATCTCGGACGCCGGTCTGCAAACGCTCGACGCCATCGCAGCGGGCGGGGTCACCGGTGGCTCCGAGGACGGTGCACCGGCGAACCCGGTGATCGTGGAGTCCGCAGCCTGAGTTCGGGTCGGAAAGGCGAGAGGGTGAGCAGAGTATCTGCTCACCCTCTCGCCTTTCCGTGGACTGCCGCTCAGGCCGCAGACGTCAGGCGGTACACGTCGTACACGCCCTCGACGTTGCGCACGACGTTCAGCACGTGCCCGAGGTGCTTCGGGTCGCCCATCTCGAACGTGAACTTGCTGATCGCAACCCGGTCCCCCGACGTAGCGACGGACGCCGAGAGAATGTTGACCTTCTCGTCGGCGAGCGCCTTGGTGACGTCGGACAGCAGTCGATGACGGTCGAGTGCCTCGATCTGAATGGCGACCAGGAACACCGACGACGCCGACGGCGCCCACTGAACCTCGATGAAACGTTCGGACTGTTCCTCGAGCGAGCGTGCGTTGGTGCAGTCGGTGCGGTGGACACTCACCGATCCGCCACGGGTGACGAATCCGAGGATCTCGTCTCCCGGCACCGGGGTGCAGCACTTGGCGAGTTTCGCGACGACGCCCTCGGATCCGGTGACCAGTACGCCCGCGTCGCCGACCTGACGTGGTCGAGTCGGGATGGTCGACGGTGTCGACCGCTCGGCGAGCTCTTCCTCGACATCGCCGACGCCGCCGAGATGGGCGACCAGCCGCTGCACCACATGGCGAGCGGACACATGATTCTCGCCGACCGCGGTGTAGAGCGCAGAGACGTCGACGTACCGTAGCTCGTGCGCGATTGCCGACATGGACTCGGCATTCATCAAGCGCTGCAAGGGAAGTCCGCCTCGACGGACCTCCTTGGCGATGCCGTCCTTGCCCGCCTCGAGAGCTTCCTCGCGGCGCTCCTTGGCGAACCACTGGCGAATCTTGGTCTTGGCACGCGGTGAGGCGATGAAACCCTGCCAGTCCCGGCTCGGTCCGGCAGTGGCGGCTTTCGAGGTGAACACCTCGACCACTTCACCGTTGTCGAGAGTGCGTTCCAGTGCCACGAGTCGACCGTTGACCCGCGCGCCGATACAGCGATGCCCCACCTCGGTGTGCACCGCGTACGCGAAGTCGACCGGACACGATCCGGCGGGCAGGGTGACCACGTCGCCCTTGGGCGTGAAGACGAAGATCTCCTTGACCGCGAGGTCGTAGCGCAGCGACTCGAGGAACTCCCCCGGATCGGCGGCTTCTCGCTGCCAGTCGAGTAGCTGACGCATCCACGCCATGTCGTCGACCTCGGCATTGTCCTGCGAATGCTTGCCCTTGGTCTCCTTGTAGCGCCAGTGCGCCGCAATTCCGAACTCGGCTGTACGGTGCATGTCCCGCGTCCGGATCTGCACCTCGAGGGGCTTGCCCTCGGGTCCGATCACCGTGGTGTGCAGCGACTGGTACACCCCGTAGCGCGGCTGCGCGATGTAGTCCTTGAAACGGCCCGCCATCGGCTGCCACAGCGAATGCACCACGCCGACAGCGGCGTAGCAGTCGCGGATCTCGTCGCACAGGATGCGGACGCCCACGAGGTCGTGGATGTCGTCGAAGTCGCGGCCCTTGACGATCATCTTCTGGTAGATCGACCAGTAGTGCTTCGGGCGACCCTCGACGACGGCACTGATGCGCGACGCGGCGAGTGTCGCGTTGATCTCGGCCCGAACCTTTTCGAGGTAGGTGTCGCGGGACGGCGCACGATCGGCCACCAGACGCACGATCTCGTCGTACTTCTTGGGGTGGAGTATGGCGAACGCCAGGTCCTCGAGCTCCCACTTGACCGTGGCCATTCCGAGCCGATGGGCAAGCGGCGCAATGACTTCCAGCGTCTCTTTGGCCTTGCGCGCCTGCTTCTCCGGGGGTAGGAACCGCATGGTGCGCATGTTGTGCAACCGGTCGGCGACCTTGATGACCAACACCCGCGGATCCCGCGCCATCGCGATGATCATCTTGCGGATGGTCTCGCCCTCGGCCGCAGTTCCGAGCACGACCTTGTCGAGCTTGGTCACTCCGTCCACGAGATGAGACACCTCGTCGCCGAATTCCTCGGTCAACTTGGCCAGCGAATACCCGGTGTCCTCGACGGTGTCGTGCAGCAGCGCCGCAACCAGGGTGGTCGTGTCCATTCCGAGTTCGGCCAGAATGTTCGCCACGGCGAGCGGATGCGTGATGTAGGGATCGCCGGACTTGCGCATCTGCGAGGCGTGCAGCTCGTCGGCCACGTCGTAGGCCCGCTGCAGCAACGTCAGGTCGGCCTTGGGGTAGAGCTCGCGGTGCAGGCTGACGAGTGGCTCGAGCACCGGCTTGACCGCCGCGCTGCGTCCAGCGGTGATGCGGCGCGCCAGACGCGCCCGCACCCGACGCGACGCCGAGGTGGGGACAGGTGCCGAATTACGGGTTCCCGACGGAGCCTGCGCATCGTTCGCCACCGGGCCGTGGGGTACCGGAGTGTCGACGGCCGGGCTGGAATCACCGGACGCGGCCTCGTCTGTCGTGACGACGTCGACACCGGTCCGCTCGGTGACCCCGGTCTGATCGGCAACGGGCCGTTCGGGGACGGCAGGCCCATCGGGCAAGGGCTGATCGATGTAACGGGTCACTCTCATCACCTCCTGCCACACGTTCCGCGTTGTCGCCGGAATTATTCGGTCAACGCTTCGTGAAAGAGACTTTAGTCCTCATACTCGAACCAGGCAGCCGAGCGGGTAGCCACTGCACTTGTCGCGCCCACCCAGAACAGCGATCTCGAGAACCACAGCGGCTCCGGCGATCACCGCTCCCTGCTCGGCCAACAACCGAGCCGTCGCATCGACGGTACCGCCGGTCGCCAGTACGTCGTCGACCACCAGCACTCGCTTCCCGGTCACGTCGATCGCAGTCGGGATCTGCAATTCGGCGGTTCCGTACTCGAGATCGTACGACCGTGAATGCACCGGAGGCGGCAACTTTCCCGCCTTGCGCACCGCCAGCACACCGCACCCGAGTTCGAGGGCAACTCCGGCCCCCAACAGAAATCCCCGTGCGTCGATACCCGCCACCAGATCGACGTCCTCGAATCCCTGCGCCAACTCCGATACGACGCTGCGTAACGCCGGTCCGTCCGCGAACACCGGTGTCAGATCGCCGAAGCGCACACCGGGGACGGGAAAATCGTCGACCCACCGCGTCAGCCTGGCCACGGCAGCGGCCGCACCCACTGCACCGCCTGCATCGTTCATCGAAGAAGCACCCACCGATCCATGTTCCATCCGGCACCAGCGGCCGTCGGGTTGGGGACCACGTCCTGCATGCCGTCACTGACGACAGTCGTCCGCGGCTCGTTGTACAGGGGAAGCGACGGCATGTCGTTCCACAGGATGTTCTCGCCCTCGGTAGCCAGCGCCAGAATGCGCTCGGGATCGTCGGTCACCGCCAATTGATCGACGATGGAATCGATCCTGCCGTTGCTGTATCCGCCGACGTTCAGACCGATTCCCGTGCGCAGCCAATACCGTGCGGTCACCGCGGCAGCCGAACCCGACGGTCCAGGAAGCGATCCGCTGCTACCCAGAACGGCATCGACCGCCCCGGCCCGCAGGGCGGACGGTGTGAAGTCCGGCGAGCTCGCGTCCTCGACGGTGATGCCCGTGGCGGCACAATCGGCAGCCATGCGGCTCACCACCTGGGCGCGCCGCGCGTCCGGTCCCTTGTAGCCGACACGAACGGTCATTGCATTCTCGCCTGCGGCCTCCAGCTCTCGGCTCGCCTGGTCCAGGTCCGAGCGCTGGTAGCGATCACCCACCACCGCCGCGACCGACGGGTACACCAGCGTGTCGGGCTGGACGAGGCGAGAGTCGACGACACCCGAGCCGAGACCCGCATCTGCCGCCTCGGAACCGGGGTGACCCAGTGTGTCGAACAGATCCGATCTCGGGATGCACGCGGCCACTGCTCGACGTGCACTCGCCTCGCCCAGCACCCCCTGGGTCGAGAACGTCAACTGCTCGACGCCTCGCGACGGTTCCTCGGTGGTCGTGAATCCCTCGGTGGTCCCGAGATCGACGGCACCGGCACCGTGGTCGACCACGTCCAGCGAGCCGTCCGCGGACTTCGCCGCCAGGTCGGTGCCCTTGGGCCAGACGACCACCTGTTCGGTCTGAGGCGGGTTTCCCCACCAGGCGTCGTTCGCCACGAGCACGAGACCGTCCTCGGCGGAGTAGGACTCGACCCGGTACGGGCCGGCCGAGGGCAGCAGCGAGAGGTCGATCGAACCCGGTGTCAGGTTCCATCCGGTGTTCCAGAAGTCGGCGATGCGGCGCACCACGTCGTCGTCCTCGGCCAGGATGGGATCGACGACGTTCGGCACGCCTGCGGCCCGGGCCGCGACATGCGCCGGTAGCAGGTCGGTGGCACCGAACAGGGCTCGCCAGTTCTGGTAGCTGCGGCCGGATGCGAAGACGACGGTGGCTTCCTTGGCCCCCGGAACGCAATCGATGCGCTCGATGTCGGAGTACCCGGCCGTCGACGCCGCGTCGAACATGGGGCCGTCGGTGGCGAACCTTCCGCTGTTCGCCGCCCAGGCCAACACCAGGTCGTCGCAGGCCATCGGCGCACCGTCCGAGTACGTCGCGGCCGGGGCGATGGAGTACTGCACGGTCAGGGTGTCACCGGGTACCACCGACACTGTTCCGATGTCGTTGTCCGACAACGCATCTCCCTCGGGCCCGAGGTAGCTGAAGCCCACCTGCACCCGGGTGAACGCCTGTCGGGCTCCCGACGCCGCGCCGTCGACGGTTCTGGCGTTGTACGTGTTCACCACGTTGTCGAACGAGTAGCCGATCGAGGGCACCTTGTCCTCGGGCGACGAACACGCCGTGATGGACACCGCGCCGACACTCGCTGCCACCAGTGCCGCGATCCACCGTCGTTTCACGTGCACTCTCCGTCCCTGTCGAAGGTGGTCTACCGACGCTTCTTGTTTCGTTTCCCGGTGGGGCGGTTGCCCGGCTGGGGAGCAGAAGACTTCGGAGTGGCCACGCCGACAGCCACCGGCTCAGGAGCGAGACCGGCCGCGCGAGCCGCCGCCTCGGCGCGCTTGGAGTGGACCTTGCGGGTGTGGACTGCGACGGGGCCCCACTTCTCCTTGAGCGTCACCAGCAACGGAGTGGCGAAGAAGATCGACGAGTAGGCACCGACGATCATGCCCACCAGCTGTACCAGCGCCAGATCCTTGAGCGTGCCCACTCCGAGTAGCCACACCGCGATGATCATCAGTGCGATTACCGGGAGAACACCGATCACGGTGGTGTTGATCGAGCGCATCAGGGTCTGGTTGACGGCCAGGTTCGCCTGTTCGGCGTAGGTCTTGCGATGCAGGTTGAGGATGCCGCGGGTGTTCTCCTCGACCTTGTCGAACACCACCACGGAGTCGTACAGGGAGAAGCCGAGGATCGTCAGCAGACCGATGACCGTCGCAGGCGTCACCTCGAATCCGACGAGCGAGTACACACCTGCGGTCACCAGAAGGTCGAAGGCCAGGGCGGCCAGAGCCGCCAACGCCATGTCTCGCTCGTATCGGACCGCGATGTAGATACTGACGATGACCAGGAAGACCACGAGTGCGATCAGGGCTTTCTGGGTGATCTGGCTGCCCCAGGTCTCACTGACGTCGGACACGCTGATGGCGTTCGGGGTCGCGGTACCCGAGTTGTCCTGCGGCTGGAAGGCCTCGAACAACGCCTGGCGAAGGGTGTCCACTTCGGCGGGGTCGAGAGCTTCGGAGCGAATCTGCACCGTTGCTGCGGCACCCGAACCGACGGTCTGAACCGAGACCGGCGGCATGCCGAGCGAGTCGTCGTAGACGGTTTCGACCTGCTCGGTGGAGATGTTGTCGGCGGCGGGCAGCGCGATCCGGGTTCCGCCCTCGAAATCGATACCGAGGGTGAAGCCGCGGACGAGGAAGCTCAGCAGGCACACCAGCACGATGATGCCGGTGAGGATGTAGTAGAACCGGCGACGACCGACGATGTCGAAGGCACCGGTGCCGGTGTACAACCTGGACAGCCAGCTGTGCTTGGGCTGGGTGGATTGATCGACGCCCGAATCGTCGAGGGGCGATGGGGTCGACGTGGTCGTGTCCGACATGTCATGCCTCCTTCGACGGCGCAGTGCCGGTCTTGACGGCGAGTGCCTTGTTGGCTGCGCGCTTGCGTTCGAGCGCGATCTGCTGGACGGCGCCGAGACCGTTGACCGACGGCTTGGACCAGAACGTGGATTTCGACGCCAGGTACACCAGTGGCCAGGTCACCAGCACCACGACGATGATGTCCAGGATCGTCGTCAGGCCGAGGGTGAACGCGAAGCCACGGACCTGACCCACAGCGAGCACGTACAGCACCGCGGCGGCGATGAAGCTGACCGCGTTGCCGGACAGGATCGTCTTGCGTGCGCGTGCCCAACCACGAGGAACCGCCGAGCGGAAGCTGCGGCCCTCCCGGATCTCGTCCTTGATGCGCTCGAAGAACACCACGAACGAGTCCGCGGTCATACCGATACCGATGATCAGGCCTGCGATTCCTGCCAGGTCCAGCGTGAAGCTGATCCATCTGCCCAACAGAACGATGATTCCGTAGACGACGAGACCGGCCAGCGCCAACGACAGCGCGGTGAGCAGCCCGAGGGCACGGTAGTAGAGCAGGCAGTAGACCAACACCAGCGCCAGTCCGATGGCACCTGCGAGCAGTCCGGCTTCGAGCGAGGCCAATCCCAGTGTGGCCGAGACAGTTTCAGCCTCGGAGGACACGAAGGACAGTGGCAGTGAGCCGTACTTGAGCGTGTTGGCCAGCTCCGAGGAGGTCTGGGCATTGAAGTTACCGGTGATCGAGGTGGCGCTGCCGGCTGGGGTGGCCCCCTGGATGACCGGCGCACTGATCACCTTGGAGTCCAATACGAACGCAGCCTGCTTCTGCAGGTTGGCCGCGGTGAACTGAGCCCAGGTGTTCGAGCCCTCCGTGTCGAACGTCAGGCTCACCTGGAACTGTGCCTGCTGACTGTCGAACCCGGAGGTCGCGTCGGATATCTGCTGACCGTCGATGATCGTCGGACCGAGTAGATAGACGGCCGTTCCATCGGTCGAGCATGCAACGAGGGGAAGAGCAGGATCGTCGTTGCCTGCGAGCGGGTCGGCGGCGTTGCAGTCGAGGGACTGCATCGCGAGTTGTTGGACCTGCTGGTCCTCGCTCTGCCGCAGCGCCTTCGCGTCGGCGATCTCCTGGGCGGCACGATCGGCGTCGGACAGAGAAGCGTCGGTGGCGGGGTCCTCGGCCGGTGCGTCGGTGGCCGGTGCCTCGCTAGCGGGTGCATCAGTGGCGGGGGCGGGAGTCGGATCGACCGCAGACGGATCCTGCGCCGGGAACACACGTTGCTGCGGAGTGGCCGGATCTGCGGGTGCAGCCGGGTCCGCCGAAGCAGCCGGGTCTGCCGGTGCAGCAGGATCGACCGGCGCGGCCGGGTCGGCCGGGGTCTGCTGCGTGCCTGCACCCTCGCCCGTCGACGGAGCAACGGATCCGATCACGGGACGGATGAACAGTCGCGCGGTCTGCCCGAGGGTGCGGGCCTGGGAGCTGTCGTCGCCGGGCACCGTGATGACGAGGTTGTCGCCGTCGATGACCACCTCGGAGCCGGAGACACCGAGACCGTTGACGCGGGTCTCGATGATCTGCTGCGCCTGCTGCAAGCTGTCCTGCGTCGGTGCGTTGCCGTCGGGGGTGCGCGCGGTGAGTGTCACGCGCGTGCCGCCCTGCAGGTCGATTCCCAACTTCGGCGAGGGGTCTTTGTCTCCGGTGAAGAAGACCATGGCGTACACCGCTGCCATCAGCACCGCGAAAACGGCGAGATAGCGGGCGGGTTGCACCGGTCCGCTGGAAGGTGCCACGGTGTGTGTTTCTCCTCTGAGGCGATGGAAAATGTCGGTTCCTGCAGGGCCTGGCGGCCCGCTGTGTCAGCGGTGAGCGGTGCGATTGTGCACCACATCGGTCACCGCAGAGAAAACCGCTGCCGGATACTGTCTCCGACAGCGGTTGTCGATCACATCGAGCTCACTCTTTTTCGAGCCTCTTCGCCGTCTGCTCGACGGTCTCGTCCGGCCGGGCCGCGTCTGTCTTGCTCAGCGACGGTCCCGCGGTGTTGTTCGAGCCGAGGGCCGCGATGTCCGCATCGGTGGTGGCGTCGATGTCGGTGTCGTCGAACTCGGAATCGTCGGGCAGCACCTCACGCACGACTGCGCGCGACCACGTGGTGATGACGCCGTCGGCGATCTCGAGGTCGATCGTGTCGTCCTCGACCAGGACGACGCGGGCGTACAGACCGGCGGTGGTGACGACCTCGTCGCCGATCTTCAGCGAGTCCTGCATTTCCGTGGTCTTGGCCAACACCTTCTTCTGTCGACGCGCATTGAGAAACAGCGGTACCAGAAGGGCCACGATCAGCAGCGGAAACAGCAAATCCATCGGAAGGTCAGTCCTCGAAGTCGGGTTCGATATACGTCATTGTCTCGTGCGAGAACGCCGCCGGTGCGGGCCTCGCAGCTACCCAGTGTGCCATTACCTGGAACCGGTCCGGTCCGTTCGTGTCCTGTTGTGCCCGATTCATTCGAATAATCCCTGCTGGACCTCCGAGGATCGGACCGAAATCCCACCCACTGCGAGGTCCGGTGGCGGTGTCAGACCGAGGTGTTGCCACGCAGCAGCGGTCGCCACGCGCCCGCGGGGGGTGCGGGCGATCATTCCGGCACGCACCAGAAACGGCTCGCACACTTCCTCGACCGTCGACGGTTCCTCGCCGACGGCGACGGCCAATGTCGATACACCTACCGGCCCGCCGCCGAAGCTTCGGATGAGCGCGCTGAGTACCGCGCGGTCGAGTCGGTCGAGCCCGAGCTTGTCGACGTCGTAGACCACCAGGGCGGCCTTCGCGGTGTCCTGGGTGACGGTGCCGTCGCCGCGCACGTCCGCATAGTCGCGAACTCGCCGAAGCAGTCGGTTTGCGATTCTGGGGGTGCCGCGCGAGCGCCCGGCAATTTCCGCGCAGCCGTCCCGGTCGATCGGTACGCCCAGAATTCCCGCCGACCGCATGAGGATGCGCTCGAGTTCGCTGGGCTCGTAGAAATCCATGTGCGCCACGAATCCGAAGCGATCTCGCAGCGGCCCGGTGAGCGCACCCGACCTGGTGGTGGCACCGACAAGGGTGAACGGTGCCACCTCGAGTGGAATCGACGTCGCTCCCGGCCCCTTGCCGACGATGACGTCGACGCGGAAATCCTCCATGGCCAGGTACAGCATCTCCTCGGCCGGACGAGCGATGCGATGGATTTCGTCGATGAACAGCACGTCCCCCTCGACCAGGTTGCTGAGCATCGCCGCAAGATCGCCCGCCCGCTCGAGCGCCGGACCCGACGTGAGCCGCAGCGAGGTTCCCAGCTCCGCGGCGATGATCATTGCCATGCTGGTCTTACCGAGTCCCGGCGGACCGGACATCAGGATGTGATCGGGGGTGCCGCCGCGCATCTTGGCACCCGACAACACGAGCTGGAGCTGCTCCCGCACGCGCGGTTGACCGATGAAATCGGTGAGATTCTTCGGACGCAGACTCGTCTCGACATCCAGATCGTCGGACATCGCGTCCGCACCGACTTGGGATTCGCCGAACTGCTCGTCCTCGGTCACCCGGGCCTACCTGGACTTTCCGAGGTACGCCAGCGCAGACCTCAACGCGGTCGAGGTCGTGGCCTCGGGCTGCTGGGCGAGCACCGCGTCGGTGGCTTCCTCGGCCTGCTTGGTGGGGAATCCGAGACCGATCAGCGCTTCGACGATCTGGTCTCGCATCGAGTTGCCGGCACCGGACCCCGGCACGGCTGCGCTTCCGGCGCGTCCGACCACCGCGTCGACCTTGTCGCGCAACTCGACGACCATCCTCTCCGCGCCGCGCTTGCCGATACCGGGCACCCTGGTCAGAGCTCCGATATCACTGTCCGCCAACGCAGTTCGCAGCGCATCGGGCTCGTGTACGGCAAGAGTCGCCATGGCGATTCGCGGGCCGACGCCGGTCACGGTGAGGAGCAACTCGAACAGCTCACGCGACTCCTTGTCGGGGAACCCGTACAGCGTCTGCGAATCCTCGCGCACGATCATGGTCGTCAGGAGGGTCGCTTCGCTCCCCCGGTGCAGCGTGGCCAACGTCGCCGGAGTGGCGTTGACCCGGTACCCGACGCCCGCGGCCTCCAGCACGGCGTGATCGAGCGCGATGTCCACCACCGAACCCCTGATCGACGCGATCATCGTGCGCCCGCCTCCTTCTTGGCCATTTTCTCGATCCTGCGTGCCACGACGGCGCGAGCCTTGCGCTCCTCGGCCAGACGCGCGTCGTACTTGCGTTTCTGCTCGGCGGCCATGGCTTCGGCTTTCGCCATCCGGGCGATCATGGGTGCTCGCCAGCAGTGACAGATACCGAGGGCCAATGCGTCGGCCGCGTCGGCGGGAGTCGGTGCAGTCTGCAGTCCGAGAATGCGCATGACCATGGCGGTCACCTGAGCCTTGTCGGCCGAACCGTTGCCCGTGACGGCCGCCTTGACCTCACTGGGAGTGTGAAAGCAGACGTCGACGCCACGCCTGGCCGCTGCGAGGGCGATGACGCCACCGGCCTGGGCCGTGCCCATGGCCGTACGAACGTTGTGTTGAGCGAACACTCGCTCGATCGCCACCACCGAGGGCTTGTGGGTATCGAGCCAGTATTCCGCGGCCTCGGAAATCCGCAAAAGACGCTGCGCGAGGTCCATGTCCGCGGGCGTTCGCACCACATCGACATCGAGCGCGACCACCGTTCGGCCCACACCGCCCTCGATCAGACTGAGCCCACACCTGGTGAGACCGGGGTCGACACCCATCACCCGCACGCCACCACACCTTCCGCTTACGAACTGTTGTTCGATAGCGTAGCGGAGCCCACCGTCGGATCAGGGATACGACACCCGGTCGATCACGTCGTCGGATGCGAGTGGCATCAGTCCTCGGCGTCGAGCTCGGCCATGACCTCGTCGGAGAGGTCGACGTTGGACCACACGTTCTGGACGTCGTCGCTGTCTTCGAGTGCATCGATGAGCTTGAACACCTTGCGTGCACCGTCCGCGTCGACCGGGACGTTCACCGACGCCTGGAAGCTCGCCTCGGCCGAGTCGTAGTCGATTCCGGCCTCCTGCAAAGCGGTGCGCACGGCGACCAGGTCGGTCGGCTCGCTGACGACCTCGAACGTGTCGCCGTTGTCGTTGACTTCCTCGGCACCGGCTTCGAGAACGGCCATCAGGACGTCGTCCTCGCTCTGACCGTTCTTCTCCAGGGTCACCACGCCCTTGCGCGAGAACAGGTACGACACCGAACCCGGGTCGGCCATGTTCCCGCCGTTACGGGTCATCGCGACGCGAACCTCGCCTGCGGCTCGGTTGCGGTTGTCGGTGAGGCACTCGATGAGGATGGCGACACCGTTGGGTCCGTAGCCCTCGTACATGATGGTCTGCCAATCGGCCCCGCCGGTCTCTTCGCCTGCACCTCGCTTGCGCGCCCGCTCGATGTTGTCGATGGGCACCGAAGTCTTCTTCGCCTTCTGAATGGCGTCGAAGAGCGTCGGGTTGCCGGTGGGGTCACCGCCACCCGTGCGGGCCGCCACCTCGATGTTCTTGATGAGCTTGGCGAAAGACTTGCCACGTCGGGCGTCGATCACCGCCTTCTTGTGCTTGGTGGTGGCCCATTTTGAGTGGCCGCTCATGCGATAGGGCCCCTTCCTGCTCGAAATCAGTGTTGTCGACTTTACTCGCCCGGTACCGCGCTCGGCACCGACCGACCGTCGAAGGTTCTAGCGGCTGCGCACCATGTCGACGAAGAGTGCGTGCACTCGATCGTCGCCGGTGACCTCGGGGTGAAAACTCGTCGCGAGAACGGAGTTCTGGCGAACGGCCACCACGCGTCCGGCGGCCGGTCCGTGCGGCACGGTGGCGAGCACCTCGACGTGCTCGCCCACCCGCTCGACCCACGGCGCGCGAATGAACACCGCCCGCACCGGCCCACCGTCGATACCGGTGACGTCGAGGTCGGTCTCGAACGAATCGACCTGACGACCGAAAGCGTTGCGCCGCACGGTGATATCGAGGCAATCCAGATGTCGGGCGTCGGGCCTGGTGTCGAGAATCTCGGACGCCAGCAGAATCATGCCCGCACAGGAGCCGTAGGCGGGCAGTCCCTCCGCCAACCGCGCGCGCAGCGGGTCGAGGAGCTCGAACACGCCGAGCAGGTTGCTCATCGTCGTCGATTCCCCGCCGGGGATGATCAATCCGTCGATCTGCGCCAGTTCGGCGGGACGCCGCACTGTGACTCCGCGCGCACCGCTCGACTCGAGCGCAGCCAGGTGTTCGCGAACGTCGCCCTGCAGCGCGAGAACACCGATGGTCGGAGCGGTCACTTGCGGCCGAAGGGATCGACATGAGGCGCGTCGGGGTCCCGCTCGTAACGCATCAGCCCTTCTTGCACCACCGCGGCAACCATACGTCCGGACGTGTCGAAAATTCGCCCCTGAGCCAGTGCCCGGCCGAAATCGGCCGAGGGCGACGTCTGGTCGTAGAGCAACCATTCGTCTGCCCGGAACGGCCGCAGGAACCACAGCGCATGATCGAGCGAGGCGGTCTGGGTGACGGCGTCCGGGTGCGGCACCTTGGCGGAGCCGATCAACGTCATGTCGCTCATGTATGCGAGGGCGCAGACGTGGAACACCTGATCGTCGGGCAACGTATCGCGATAGCGGAACCACACACGTTGCTGCGCAGCGAAACTGGGATGCTTGACGGTCTGGTCATCAGGAATGAGACGGATGTCCCATTCCGACCACTCCTTGTAGTACGAGTGGTCGTATTCGGCGAGGGTGGTGGGATCGGGCAGGCTGTCCGGTCCGACGACCTCGGGCATGACGTCCTGGTGCGAAATGCCGTCGTCGTCGCCGTGAAACGAGGCAGACATCGTGAAGATCGCCTTGCCGTGCTGAATTCCGGTGACGCGGCGTGTGCAGAACGACCGGCCGTCGCGGATCCGATCGACCATGAAGACGGCCGGTTCGTTCGGATTGCCCGGACGCAGAAAGTAGCCGTGCAGCGAGTGCACACGAAACTCGGGAGCCACTGTGCGCACCGCCGCGACGAGCGCCTGGCCCGCCACCTGACCGCCGAACGTACGGGGCAACCGAGAAGGGAAAGTCCGTCCCCGATAGATGTCGTTCTCGATCCGTTCCAATTCGAGAATGTCCTCGATGCTGGCCATGGCTGGTGTCCACCTTTCTGTGACAACGGCTCAGGCTAACAATGGATGGACCAGGCAAGATGGTCGGTGTGGGTCAACCGATGCCGATATTTCCCGATCTTCTCGTGGAGTCGATCGTCGATTCGTGCCCGGACGGTGCCCGCTCGATCGTCGTGATCGACGGTGCCGATGCCGCGCGACCGGTCGACTTCGCCACGCGCACAGCCGAACACGCCCGCTCTCGGGGCCGTCCGGCTGCCGTCGTCGACCTGCACGACTACGTCCGACCTGCGTCCATTCGATTCGAGTACTCGCGAACCGACGAATTGAGCTATCGCACACTGTGGTTCGACTACGACGCCTTGGTTCGAGAAGTCATCGCCCCACTGGGACCCGGTGGCGGAGGTCACTTTCTACCGCGACTGTGGGATGAGGCCACCGACCGCTCGGCTCGGGCCCGCACCACCTCGGCGGCGGCGAATCAGATCGTCCTGATCGCGGGCCCCATGCTGCTCGGCCGGGGATTGACCGTCGACCTGTCGGTGCACCTACGCCTGTCCGCGAACGCTTTACGCCGCAGAACGAGCGCCCCCGATCAGTGGACCTGCGCCCCGTTGCTCGAGTACTACGAGAGCCTCGACGGCTCGGCCGAGCGGCCGGATCTTCTGGTCCGATGGGACCATCCCGACCGCCCGGCACTCGAACGCTACTGACGCAGAACCGTCACCAGCCACGCTCGGCGAGACGGTGTCCGACGGGGAGGTCGTCGACGTTGATGCCGACCATGGCCTCACCGAGACCGCGGGAGACCTTGGCGAGCACATCGGGGTCGTCGAAGAACGTGGTGGCCTTGACGATCGCCTCGGCGCGCTCCTTGGGGTTGCCGGACTTGAAGATTCCCGATCCGACGAACACGCCCTCGGCACCGAGCTGCATCATCATCGCTGCGTCCGCGGGAGTGGCGATGCCACCGGCGGTGAACAGTGTGACGGGCAGTTTGCCGGCCCGGGCGACCTCGACGACGAGGTCGTACGGGGCCTGCAGTTCCTTCGCCGCCACGTACAGCTCGTCCTCGGGAAGTGAGGTGAGGCGACGGATCTCGTCGCGAATCTTGCGCATGTGCGTCGTCGCGTTCGAGACGTCGCCGGTCCCGGCCTCGCCCTTGGAGCGAATCATGGCCGCTCCCTCGGTGATTCGACGCATCGCCTCACCCAGGTTGGTGGCACCACAGACGAAGGGAACGGTGAAGTTCCACTTGTCGATGTGGTTGGCGTAATCGGCCGGGGTGAGCACCTCGGACTCGTCGATGTAGTCGACGCCGAGGCTCTGCAGGATCTGCGCTTCGACGAAGTGGCCGATGCGGGCCTTCGCCATCACCGGGATGCTGACCGAGGAGATGATGCTGTCGATCATGTCGGGATCGCTCATCCGCGACACCCCACCCTGAGCGCGAATGTCTGCGGGGACGCGCTCGAGGGCCATGACGGCAACCGCTCCGGCGTCTTCGGCGATCTTGGCCTGATCGGCGGTGACCACGTCCATGATGACGCCGCCCTTGAGCATCTCGGCCATCCCCCGCTTGACGCGCGCGGTGCCGATTCCGTTCTCGCCCGAACCGCCTTCGGCAGATCCAGCGGGTGTAGTGGATGCGTGTGGGGTACTCAAGCCGACTCCTGTGTTCTGGGCACCGTTCGTGGCGCACCGGACTGATATGTGCAACTACGTCCATCCGCGCAATCGATCACGCGCGGCGCGAAGTCGCGCCCAGAACTGTAGGCCTCCTGGCGACGGTTTCCCATAACCACTTCATGATTGCTGGACTGCTCGAAAAGGGTCCAGATTGCTAGCGGATAGCGCGCACGTCCGGGTCGCCGCGTCGAGCGAGAGCCACGTTCACCTCGTCCAGCAGTTCCGCGAGGTCCTGGGGATAGACGTTCTCGCCGACAGCGCTGAGCGCACGGATGTCGGCCTCGGTGCACCACTGATGGCCGGTCACGGTGCGGCGCTCGAAATCGGTGAACCCGGCGCTGTGCGGCTCGAACTCCTGCGTTCGGATCGCGAAGAACAGTTCCTCGGAACGGATCAGGGTTCCGTTGAACGGGAACGTCGCAACCCGTCGCCACAGTGGACCGCGCAGATCTGCCGCCGCGACGTTCAGGCCGGTTTCCTCGTGCACCTCGCGCACCGCTGCTTCGCGGAGCGACTCGCCCTTCTCCACTGCCCCACCGATGGTGAACCAGAAGAAGGTGTCGGGCACCGTCGGATCGTGTCCGCGCAACAGCAGAACGCGGCCCCGTTCGTCGAGCAGCACCACCCGAGCGGATGTTCGCTGAGTGGCTCTGTTCTCGCTGCCGAACGTCGCGGCAGCAGACCGCTCGGCGATCTCGAAATACGACGGCAGGGCCGCGGTACCGCCCAGATGCAACCACCGGACCGGGCGTCTCACCCGCAGCGCCAGAGTGTCACGGACGGCGTCGTTGTGGAAGCGCCGTGCGATCAGGACGCGGGCCTCGGCGTCGGCCAGTTCGGCGACCAGTTGCGGGGGCAGGGCATTCGGCTCGACGACGGCAAGAGCCATGGACACCGCGTTCTCGGCCTCTTCCCGCTGCGACCGGTCGGCGCGTTCGGCCCGATCGGCCAGTGCGGCGAGTTCTCTGCTCGCCGAGGCCGTGTCGCGGGTGGCAGCGGACACCGCTCGCGCGACGACGGCGCGGCGGGCCAGTGCTGCATCGAGTGCCTGCCAGGCAAGGTCGGTACGCACGTGCAAGCGGTCCAGTCGGTTCGCCGTGCCGTACGCCCACAGGCCGACGACGAGAATCAGTACCGCGACCAGACCGAGTACCAGGATCGTGAGCGCCGAGAGGGTCATCAGTTCGCCGCCCGCACTTTCTGGCCCCCGAGGGTGACGGTTTCGTAGACCCGCAGGATCTGCTCGGCGACGACGGGCCAGTCGTAGGCGGCCACGGCGACCGAGGCGGCATCGACGAGTCGAGCACGAACGGCGTCGTCGGAGAGGATCGCGGTCACTGCGGCGGCGACGGCATCGGAATCGTCGATCGGAACCAGCAGTCCGCAGGTACCGTCCTTGAGCACCCGCCGGAATGCGTCGAGTTCGCTTGCCACCACCGGAGTTCCGGCGGCCATGGCCTCGACGAGGACGATGCCGAAGCTCTCACCGCCGAGGTTGGGTGCGCAGTAGACGTCGGCGCTGCGCATCGCCGATGCCTTGGTCGCATCGTCCACCTGCCCCAGGAACGTCAGGTGCGAGGCGAGTGCGCCTGCGTCCTTGCGGAGCTTGTCCTCGTCGCCGCGGCCGACGATGAGGATCTCGATGTCGGGATGGGATTCGACGAGGGTGGGCAGTGCCCCGAGCAGGACCGCCATTCCCTTGCGTGGTTCGTCGAAGCGGCCGAGGAAGAGCACCGTGCGACCGGCACGTGGATAGCCTTCCAGCACAGGGGCGTCGGCGAAGGCAGGAACGTCGACTCCGTTGGGGATCTCGACGGCGTCGGAGCCGAGGGCCTCGACCTGCCAGCGTCGGGCGAGTTCCGAGACAGCTATACGTCCGCTGATCTTCTCGTGATACGGCCGCAGCACACCCTGAAAGGTGCTGAGCACCAAGGACTTCGTCGTCGAGGTGTGGAAGGTTGCCACGATCGGTCCGTCCGCGGCCTTGAGCGCCAACATCGACAGGCTGGGCGCGTTCGGTTCGTGGATGTGCAGCACGTCGAAATCGTTGTCGGAGATCCACTTACGGATTCGGGAATACGTGATCGGCCCGAATCGAAGCCGCGCGACGGATCCGTTGTAGGGAATGGCGAGCGCCTCGCCCGCCGACACCACGAAATCCGGCAACTCGACGTCGTCCGACGCCGGAGCCAGGACACTGACGCGATGACCGCGTTCGATGAACACCTCGGCCAGCTGCTGAACGTGCGCCTGCACTCCACCGGGAACGTCGAACGAGTACGGGCACACCATACCGATCTTCACGCGCCCTCGATTCGGGCACGTCGCTCGGCCGACCAGTCGCTCATCCACAACGGTTGCAGCATGTGCCAATCCGCCGGATGCGCTCGGATGCCGGCAGCGAAATGATCGGCCAACGTCTGGGTGGCAGGACCGACTCCGGCCGAGACGTCCACTGCAGGCGAAATGTCGAAGCCCCAGCCGTCGCCGTCGAAATAGCCGTGTACCGGCAACAGCGTCGCTCCGGTGTCGATCGCGAGTTTTGCGGCACCGGCGGGCATCCGGGTCGGTTCACCGAAGAAGGTGACCGGCACTCCGTGCTTGGCGAGATCTCTCTCGCCGAGCAGGCAGACCACCTTGTTCTGGCGCAGTCTCTCGGACAATGCGAGAAGCGGCGGTTGCTCGCCGCCGCTGAGCGGAAAGATCTCGAAGCCCAGGCTCTCCCGATAGGCGACGAATCGCTGGTACAGAGATTCCGGCTTCAGCCGTTCGGCGACGGTCGAGAGCCCACCGTGCGTGCGCACCAGCCACATTCCGGCCATGTCCCAATTGCCGCTGTGCGGCAACGCCAGCACCACTCCCTTACCGGCGGCGAGTGCACCCTCGAGATGTTCCTTGCCGTTCACGCACCGATCGATGACGGCGGCCTGCGCAGCCAGATCCATCGACGGCAACCGAAACGCCTCGCGCCAGTAACGGGCGTAGGAGCGAACGCTGTCGCGGATCAGCTCGTCGGGCACCTCGGCGGGAGTGGTCCCCAGGACTCGAGCGAGATTGCGACGCAACTGGTCCGGGCCACCGCCTCGCGTCGCTGCGAAGTCGGCACCGCGATCGAACAGGCGTCGCGCCACCGGCTCGGGTAGAGAACGGACGAGTCGCCAACCGGCCGCGTAGCCCGCGTCGCTCGCCCTGTCGGAGAGATTCACGACGCGGCCACGTCGCCGTCGCCGGATGCCGGTGCCACCGGAGGCACGATGATGTCGCGAGCACCCTCGGATCCGCGGACCGCGAGAACGCGCTGGAACACGGTCACGACACTGAGCACGGCGAGAATCCACATCGCCGGGTAGATCACGCTGTCCAACCACGGAATGTCGAAATGCCGTCCGACGCCGGTGAATCCGGCGCCGACGAGCACGATGACCAGGCGATCGGGACGTTCGATCCACCCCCCGTCGGCCGAGAGTCCGCTGGCCTCGGCGCGTGCCTTGGCGTACGAGATCACCTGGGAGGTGACCAGACAGATCAGGGTGGCAACGAGCAGTAGTTTGTCCTGCTCGGAGTACACCGCCCACCAGGCCAAGCCGCCGAAGATCGCACCGTCGGCCACTCGATCGCACGTCGCGTCGAGGACGGCACCGTATTTGGTGCCACCGCCCCGTGCCCGCGCCATGGCCCCGTCGAGCATGTCGAACAACACGAACAGGGTGATGACGACCGAACCCCACCACAGGTAGCCGGCGGGGTACATCGTGACCGCGGCCGTCACGGTGACGACGGTGCCGATGATCGTCACGGAGTTGGGGGTCAGCCCGGTGCTGTTGAGGGCACGCCCGAGCGGGGCGGTCACCTTCGACACCGGCGCACGGCCGAAAATGCTCAGCACGGCGCGTGCTCCTCTCGCCTGTGGTTCATTCGTTCCAGGCCGACGCGAGCAGGGCCCGAGTGTCACGGAGCAACTGCGGCATCACCTTCGCACCGCTGATCACGGTGATGAAGTTCGCGTCGCCGCCCCACCGGGGCACGATGTGCTGATGCAGGTGCTCGGCCAGCGATCCGCCCGCGGCAGCACCGAGATTGAGTCCGACATTGAAGCCGTGCGGACGTGACACTCGCTTGATGACGCGAATCATCTGCTGCGTGAATGCCATCAACTCGGCGCTCTCCGCAGGTGTGAGGTCTTCCAGTGCCGCGACGCGGCGGTACGGCACGATCATCGCGTGGCCGGGGTTGTAGGGGTACAGGTTGAGTACCGCGTACACCGATTCGCCTCGTGCGACGACGAGTCCGTCCTCGTCGCTCATCTTGGGAATGTCGGAGAACGGCTCGTTCGACTTCGCCGAGCCCTGCGGAGCCTCGGCGATGTAGGACATCCGGTGCGGTGTCCACAGTCGCTGCAGCCGATCGGGCTCACCGGCCCCGGTGACGACGATCGACTCGTCCTGTTCCGACATGATCAGCTCACTCCTGCGGGGTCGGTCTGCACGAGCTCGGCGGTCGGTGATGCGTTGTTGCGCTGAGAGATCCAGTCGGTCACGACCGTGATCGCCTGCGCCACCGGGACGCCGTTGACCTGGGTGCCGTCCCGGAATCGGAAGCTCACGGCTCCGGCTTCGACGTCGCGTTCGCCGGCGAGAAGCATGAAGGGGACCTTCTGCGCCGTCTGGTTGAAGATCTTCTTCTGCATCCGGTCGTCGCTGGCATCGACCTCGGCGCGCACTCCCCGCTTCTTCAGCTCGTTCACGACCGCGAACAAGTGATCCTGGTAGACCTCGGCAACCGGGATACCGACGACCTGGACCGGTGCGAGCCAGGCCGGGAACGCGCCTGCGTAATGCTCGGTGAGCACCCCGAAGAAGCGCTCGATGGAACCGAACAGAGCCCGGTGAATCATCACCGGGCGTTCCTTGGTTCCGCCCGAGCCGGTGTATTCGAGCTCGAAGCGCTCGGGCAGGTTGAAGTCGAGCTGAATGGTCGACATCTGCCAGGTACGCCCCAGCGCATCCTTGGCCTGCACCGAGATCTTCGGTCCGTAGAACGCGGCACCACCCGGATCGGGCACCAGGTTCAGGCCCGACGCCGCCGCCACCTCGGCGAGGGTGTTGGTTGCCTCTTCCCAGACCTCGTCGCTGCCGACCGACTTCTCCGGGTTGCGAGTGGAGAGTTCGAGGTAGAAATCGTCGAGGCCGTAGTCCTTGAGCAGCCCGAGCACGAATTCGAGGGTGCTGGTGAGCTCGCCGCGCATCTGCTCGCGGGTGCAGAAGATGTGCGCGTCGTCCTGGGTCATGCCGCGCACACGGGTGAGACCGTGGATGACGCCGGACTTCTCGTAGCGGTAGACCGAGCCGAACTCGAACAAACGCAACGGCAGTTCTCGGTACGAGCGGCCGCGGGAACGGAAGATCAGGTTGTGCATCGGGCAGTTCATCGGCTTGAGGTAGTAGTCCTGGCCGGGCTTGCGCACGTCACCGTTCTCGTCGAGCTCGGCGTCCAGGTGCATCGCCGGGAACATGCCGTCCCGGTACCAGTCGAGGTGACCCGAGACCTCGTAGAGATGGCCCTTGGTGATGTGCGGGGTGTTGACGAACTCGTAGCCCTCTTCGATGTGCCGCTGCCGCGAGTAGTTCTCCAGCTCGTTCCGGATGATGCCACCCTTGGGGTGGAACACCGGCAGACCGGAGCCCAGTTCGTCGGGAAAGCTGAACAGGTCCAGCTCGGAGCCGAGCTTGCGGTGATCGCGACGCTCCGCCTCGGCCAGCAGTTCGAGATGCGCGTCGAGCGCTTCGGTGGATTCCCACGCAGTTCCGTAGATGCGCTGCAGTCCGGCGTTGTCCTGATTGCCGCGCCAGTACGCAGCCGAACTACGGGTGAGCTTGAACGCGGGCACGTACTTGGTGGTGGGGATGTGCGGTCCGCGGCACAGATCGCCCCAGATCCGCTCGCCGGTCCGGGGATTGAGGTTGTCGTAGGCGGTCAGCTCTCCCCCACCGACCTCCATGACCTCGGGATCGTCGATGCCGGACTTGTCGTCGATCAGCTCGAGCTTGTACGGCTCGCCGGCCAACTCCTCGCGGGCCTGCTCCACCGACTCGTACACCCGACGCGAAAAGCGCTGTCCGGCTTTGACGATCTGCTTCATCTTCTTCTCGAGTGCCGTCAGATCCTCGGGAGTGAACGGCTGCTTCACGTCGAAGTCGTAATAGAAGCCGTCCTTGATGAACGGTCCGATGCCCAGCTTGGCGTCGGGAAAAAGCTCTTGAACGGCCTGCGCCAACACGTGCGCGGCCGAATGCCTGATGACGCTTCGTCCGTCCTCGGTGTTCGCCGGAACGGGTTCGACCTCGGTGTCGCCCTCCGGTGCCCACGACAGGTCACGGAGCTTGCCGTCGGGATCGCGTACCACGACCACAGCGTCGGGTCCCTTGTTGGGCAGGCCGGTCTCGCGGAGCGCCGTACCTGCCGTGGTTCCGGCCGGCACCATGATGCGGGCGGGCGAAACGGCGGCGACAACGGGCATGCTCACAGCGATGTACTCCTCGATCGGTTCTTCTGGCCAGGAAGGCCTCCGACAGCCTATCGGCAACGGTCCACTCGATTGGCCTCAGCGCGACGGGTGACGTCAGATCGGGCTCTCGAGCCACGTCCACTCGAGTCCGATCCAGCCCCCGACCAACGCGAACGTGCCGAGCAGCCACAGCGTTGCCAGCACGACGACCGTGGTGAACAGAACTCCGAGACCCTTGACGAACATCGATTGCTTCGAGAACCACGCCATGAACGCGTCGTATCTCTTGCGGACGAACCGCAGCGCACTCTTGGCCCAGGCGAATTCCGACGCCAGGATGCCCAGGCCGGCAAACACGATCAACCAGCCGGGCCCCGGGTAGGGAATGGCGAGTACACCCAGCACCAACACCACTGTTCCGACGACACCGACCGTGATTCGGTACGCGAGATCGAGGGACTTGTTCTCGGCGATGCGCGCCCGGAAGCGACGGTGGTTCACCTTTGCTGTGTCCATCGGACCCTGGTCGGCGACGGCCTGCGGCTTCGATTCTTCGGTGCTCACCGGCTCAGGTTACCGGCCTCGAACGCAAGAAGGCCCGCACCGACGGGCGGTGCGGGCCTTCTTTTCTGTGGTCCCGGCTGGGATCGAACCAGCGACCTTCCGCGTGTGAAGCGGACGCTCTCCCACTGAGCCACGGGACCGAACGAGGCAAAACATTAACACGAGGTGCCGCGACGAACCGAATCGCCTGCCCGATCACCGAATTCGTCCACGGACTGCCTCCGCAGGGCTCCCATCGCCTCTGCTTTCACATCTTTCACAGCGCCGATCGTTCGAATTCCGGGGCTGACCACGAGATTTGTGAGTTTCACTCCCGTTGGGTTAATGTTTTCCCCGCACCACGGAGACAACAACTGCCCAGCAGTGAGCGCCTCCGGGGTATGCGGATGTGGCGCAGTGGTAGCGCATCACCTTGCCAAGGTGAGGGTCGCGGGTTCGAATCCCGTCATCCGCTCGAGGGTCTCGACCCATGGTGGAGTGGCCGAGTGGTGAGGCAACGGCCTGCAAAGCCGTGCACACGGGTTCGATTCCCGTCTCCACCTCGCTAGTGCATCGGTCGCAAGACCGTTGCGAGGACACGCGCGATTAGCTCAGCGGGAGAGCGCTTCCCTGACACGGAAGAGGTCACTGGTTCAATCCCAGTATCGCGCACCACAGCAAGACAAATCAGGCCCCCTTTCGAGGGGGTCTTTTTTGTGCTTCACGAATCAATTGTGGTGATTCGCGCCATAGAAGTGCACAGTGGAGACGACGCACACACTTCGATGGAAGGACACACACGTGTCGGACGATGCTCAGAGCGAACCCACAGTCGACGACGCCACCCTGGAGGAGGCGAAGAAGTCCGTGGAGGGCCTCGACGATCGCTATCGACCCGGTGCCCGGCCCACCGTCGCACTGCCGGGAACCAACGGCACCGTCGCCGGGACCGCCTTCGCGGACATGGTCGACGACAACGGCGAGATGGTGGACGCCGATGACCGGGAGTCCACCGACTCCGACGGCTCAGACGGCTCTGCTGACACCGATCACGCCGACACCCAGGAAAAGGTAACGTCCTCGAACGATGCCTGAACTCGATGGTCCCGACGCCCCCGCCGACATCGATCTCGGCGGGGGCGTCGCATTTCTGCACACACCCTCCATACCGTCACGAGGCGGCCTCGCTCTCACGCACGGTGCGGGCGGCAACTGCGAGTCGCCGCTGCTGCAGCGCATCGCGTCGGCATGGGCGGCAGCCGGATTCACGGTCCTGCGTTTCGACCTTCCGTTTCGAGTACGCAAACCCAAGGGGCCGCCGCACCCGTCGAGGGCGGCCGAGGATCGGCTCGGAATCGCGTCGGCCGTCGACCGCCTCCGCGCCGAGACCTCTGGATTCATCGCATTCGGTGGGCATTCCTACGGTGGCAGGCAGGGCTCGATGATCGCGGCCGAGCGACCGGGTCTCGTCGACGGACTCGTCCTGACCTCCTATCCCCTACACCCGCCGGGCAAGCCGGACAAGGCTCGTACACAACACCTTCCCGAACTTCGAACACCGACGGTGGTGGTGCACGGCACGAAGGATCCTTTCGGCACCACGACCGAATTGAGCGCTGCGCTCGCGCTCGTGCCGGCCCCCACCGAGCTCGTCGACATCGAGGGCGCGGGCCACGATCTTGCTCCGATGAAGTACGACGCAGCGACGAAAACCCTTGCCGGAGCCGCCTCGCTGTTCGGTGCCCCGACGTCCGATTCGTCGGTTGTCGTCCCGCTCTTCGACCCGTCGCGCTGAAGTGGTCTACTAAGGCATGCCGACCTGGGGATGGTTCATCGTGGCGTTGGTCCTCGTCGATGCTGCAGTGCTCGCGGCGTGGCTGTTGGCCCGCAAGAAGCCAGGCTCGTCCCCGGAGACCTCGCGCAACATCAGGCTCATCGGTCTCGACGAGAGCGCCCGCGCAGACATTCATTCGCTACTGGCCGCGAACAAGAAGGTTCAGGCCATCAAGGTCTTTCGTGAACGAACGGGTGCCGGACTCGCCGACGCGAAGAGCGCGATCGAGAGCGTCCAACGCGGCGAGCCGTTTCCGTCCTCCGCCACCATCGTCGACGCCGCACAATCCGGTCCGACACCCTGGGACGATCTGATCCCGCGATTGCAGTCACTGAAATCCGAGGGTAAAGCGATCTCTGCCATCAAACTGCTGCGCGACCGAACCGGGCTGTCGTTGCGCGATGCCAAGAACGCGGTCGATCTGCTGTGACCGTGCGCGTGGCAGCACGTGCCGATGCACGTCGCGTCGCCGAAGTGGCCGCGTCGACCTTTCCCCTCGCCTGCCCGCCGGGAACCCGGCCCGAGGACATCGAGCAGTTCGTCTCGAACGTGTTGTCGGCCGAGCACTTCGAGAACTACATCGCCGACGCAACCAGAACGGTGCTGATCGACGAGACAGCCGATGCCGACGTCGTGGGCTACGCGATGCTCGTATCCGGGCCGCCTGCGGACCCCGGAATTCGCGCGACACTCTCGCCCGAGCCCACCATGGAAGTCAGCAAGCTCTACGTGCAGCCGACCCAGCACGGCAGCGGGGCCGCGGGGCGATTGATGTCGTCGTCACTCGACCATGCACGCCACTCCGGTTGTGCGACAGCATGGTTGGGCGTCAACCAGCAGAACGTGCGGGCGCAGAAGTTCTACGCCAAACACGGATTCGAGATCGTGGGCACCAAGACGTTCGTCGTCGGCGTCCAGACGCACGACGATTACGTCATGCAGGTGAGGCTGTGACGACCGCTCAGCCGACTGCAGCGAAACGAGACAGTGCCAGCAGACGCGAGGTGGCGCGCAGGTACTTCTTGCGGTAACCGCCGGCCAGCATCTCCTCGGTGAAGATCTCGTCGAGCTTGCCGCCCGAGGCCGTCACCGGGATGCCCGCGTCGTACAGGCGGTCGGCGAGGACCACCAGGCGCAGAGCGATGGCCTGATCCGATGCCGGGTGCACGTTCTTCAGGAACACTGCCGGAATGCCGTCGAGCAACTTGCCGTAGCGGGAGGGGTGCAACGTGCTCAGATGCGCCAGCAGCTCGTCGAAATCGTCCAGGGTTGCACCCTCGACGGTATCGGCGCGGTCGATCAGCTCGGACTCCGAGGTGGGCTCGGGAGCCGGAGGTAGATCGCGGTGGCGGTAGTCGGGACCGTCGACCCGGATGGACTCGAAGATGGAGCCGAGTTTCTTGATCTCCCGCATGAAGTCCTCGGCGGCGAAGCGCCCCTCACCGAGCTGCCCGGGCAGGGTGTTGGACGTCGCGACGATGGATACCCCGCGCTGCGAGAGCTCGGAGAGCAACCGCGAGACCAACATCGTGTCGCCGGGATCGTCGAGCTCGAACTCGTCGATGCACAGCACGCTGTGGCTCGAGAGTTCCTCGAGTGCCTTGTTGAAGCCGAGAGCACCGACCACGTGGGTGAGTTCGACGAACGTGCCGAACGCCTTGGGCTCGGGAACGCTGTGATAGATCGAGGCGAGCAAGTGAGTCTTGCCGACACCGAAGCCGCCGTCGAGGTACAGGCCTGCACCGATGGCCGGGGTCTTCTTACCGAAGAGACCGCGCTTGCCCTTGCCGCGGATCTTCTGCACCTTGCTCGCGAACTCCTCGGCCTTCGCAACCGCAGCAGCCTGCGTCGGCTCCTTGGGGTCGGGAATGTACGACGAGAAACTGACGTCGTCGAACATCGCCGGCGGGACCATCTGCGCGATCAGCTGATCGGATGGAACCACGGGATTTCGGTCGACAAGGCGTGCGGGCATTTGCCGAGCGTAACGACGTGGTCTGATCTCTCTCATGCAGCTTCTCCATATTGGGACCTACTTCACATCGGAGCAGGCACCCGAGTCCGTGCCCAGCGTCGGATCGACACTCGACGACGATGCCGTCCGCGCCCTGCACGCGTATCCCACCGACGTGGACCGACCGTGGATTCGCACGAACTTCGTCGCCAGCATCGACGGATCGGTGACCGCGAACGGTAAGTCGGCGGGCCTGGGAACCCCCGCCGACGCCCGCCTGTTCGGCATCCTGCGAGAACTGTGCGACGCCGTCCTGGTCGGTGCCGGAACCGCGCGCGCCGAGAACTACGGCGGCGTCTCGCTGTCCACCGAAGCGAAGGCACGTCGAGTAGCGGCCGGGCTGGCACCGGTTCCGACGATCGTCGTGGTCACCGCCTCCGGTTCGATCGACGCGGACTCTCGATTGATCACCGACACCGAAGTGCAGCCGGTGGTGCTGACCTCGGCGGCGGCGGACGGCTCGAAGGTGGCCGCGCTTCGGGCAGCAGGAGCGACGGTGATCGAGGTGACCGGCGAATCGGTCTCGACCGGCGACATCGTCGCGACACTGAGCGACCTCGGATTTCGCCGCATCCTGTGCGAGGGCGGACCGGGACTGTTCGGACAGCTCGTGTCCGACGGGGCGGCGGACGATCTGTGTCTGACGATCTCGCCAATGCTGGTCGCCGGCGAGGCGGGTCGTATCGCCCACGCATCCGACGCCGCCGACGCGCCGATGCACCGGGTACACGTTCTGGGCGATGCCGACGGAACGCTGCTCACGCGCTGGGTGCGTCGGCCATGAGCAGTGCGCGGCCCGGCATCGATCGAAAAGTCGATAGCCTCGCACGGTGACGCAGAAATCAACGTTGCTCGCCGCGGTCCTCGTCCTCGCCACGATGTGCGCGGCCTGTGGTGCCGGCCCGTCGATCCGACCCGACGTCGCGGTGGAACAACGCTCACCCGGTCAGCCCGCCGAGTCCTCGGCAGAAGCGCCACCGGAACCGGTCGCACTTGCCGTTCCGGCCACCGATCTCGCCTGGGCCGACTGCACCGCAGCCACACTCGGGACGTTCGGGCTCACCGCCACCACTCCCGGCCTGACACTCGAATGCGCAGAATACGAAGCCGACGTCGATGCGAGTGGACAGATGTTCGGCACCTTCGCCGTCGGTGCATTGCGTGCCCGCCTCGATCGGACGCCGGCCGATGCGGGCCCGCTGGTGTTCACCTCCGGCTCCGATCGGTCCTCGACGGCCACGTTGGCCACGATGGCCGCCGGTCCGCTCGCGACGCTGCTCGAGGCTCATCCCATCGTCGCGGTGGATCGACGCGGCATCGGCCGATCCACTGCCGTGGACTGCATCGACGCAGAGACAAAAACGGAGGTCGACGCGCTGGGGCAGTTCACCAGGTCCGATGCCGACACGGTCGACCGCGCCGTCGACGCCGGTCGTGACGCCACGATCGAGTGCACCGACACGTTGCAACCGCAGGAACTCGCGTTCGGAACCACCTACGCGGCGGACGATCTGGACCGCCTGCGGCAACTCTGGGGTGTGGAACAGATAGGCCTGATCGGATCGGGCAACGGCGCGCTCACCGCGTTGGCCTACGCAGCGAAGTTTCCGGCCAACATCTCGCGTCTGATCCTCGATTCACCGACCGGAGTCGGCGCCGACCAGATCACGTTGGCCGAGCAACGGACACAGGGCAAGGAAGCAGCCTTCGCGGCGTTCGCGCAGCGATGCGTCGCGCTGAACTGCTCCCTCGGCAGCGATCCGACGGCGGCCGTCGCCCAGCTGCTCCTACGCGCCGCCGGTGGCGAATTCTCGCCGCTGTCCACGCACGAGATTCTCGACGGCATCACCTTCGCCCTGGCATCCACCGCAGGCGACGCGTCGTCCCGCGCCACCGGGCTCTCCACCGCCCTGTCCTCGGCCGCCGGGTCCGACACCACCGCGCTGGCCGCGCTCGCCGAGCGGGGTCGGAACGCCTACGGCACCGACGGTCAGTTCGTGTCCCGGTGCACGGACGGCCAACAGTGGCCGTCGCCGCAGGGCGTTCGCGACCTGTCGTCGCAGTGGACCGACCGCTATCCGATCTACGGCACCGACGCTGCCCTGACGGCTCTACTGTGCTCGTCCTGGCCGACTGCGCCGTCGACTCCGCTGCCCACCTCCCTGGACGTCCCGGTGTTGGTGCTGGCCAACGCAGGCGATCCGATCGTCGGCAACGGCGGGCTGTCCTCGGTCACCGGGTTGGTCGGGGCAACCGGTGCGGCCGTCGCCTCGGCCGCGTGGCAGGGCAGCGGGCATCCGAGTCTGGGCGGATCTCAGTGTCTGCAGGGCGCCGCGGTGAACTACGCACGCGACACCGCGCTTCCGACCGACGGCACCGTCTGCCCCGCCTGAGTCGGGTACGCATCGCGGGGTGTCCTTCGCCGGTGCGGTGACCGCCTCGGGTACCGTTCCCGGGTGTCACTTAGCTTTCTGGAGCCGCGGTCAGGGCGGACGACCGCCGAGGTAATCAAGTACGCCCTGTGGCCGATCGCCATCATGACCGTCATCCAGCGCGTGGTGATCAAAGCCGTCAACGGAGACATCACCAACGATTTCAACCCGGTGTACAGCGCCGCCTTGGCATTCCTCAACCGCCAGCCGGTGTACACGGCGAACTTCGACTCGGTCGATCCGCACTACCTGTATCAACCGAGCGCGACGATGCTGCTCTCCCCCATCGCCGTCATCGACCCCGAGCGATCCCGCTGGCTGTTCATCATCGCCAGTACGGTCGCGATACTGCTGGCCCTGTACATCTTGTTGCGCATCTTCGGATTCCGGCTCGATTCGGTCGCGGCCCCCGCGCTGCTGCTGGCCGCCTTCGTCAGCGAAACAGTGACCAACACGTTGGTGTTCACCAACTTCAACGGCTTCGTACTCCTCGGCGAGGTTGCTTTCCTCGGGTTCCTCCTCCAGCGCAAGGACCTGTCGGCCGGTGTCGCCATGGGGCTGACTCTGGCGATCAAGCCGATGCTCGCCCCGCTGCTGTTGCTGCCGCTGATGACGCGTCAATGGAAGGTCTTCATCACCTCGATCGCCATCCCCGTCGTGATGATGGCCATCGCCTGGCCGCTGTCGGTGGATCCGATGAACTTCATCGACCGGACACTGCCGTATCTGCTGCAGACCCGCGACTACTTCAACAGCGCCGTCGTCGGTAACGGCCGGTACTACGGTGTTCCCGAACTCCTCACCCTCGGAATCCGAGCGGTTCTGGGAATCATGGTTCTGATCTCACTGTGGCTGCTCTACCGATACTGCCGCGAGGACCGTCTGTTCTTCTTCGCGACCACCTCGGGCTTGATCCTCACCGCACACTGGTTGTTGGGCTCGCTGGGTCAGATGTACTACTCCATGATGCTGTTCCCGCTGCTGATGACCGTCGTGCTGAAGAACTCGCTGCTGCGCAACTGGCCCGCCTGGCTCGCGATCTACGGGTTCATGAACTACGACCGATGGCTGTCGGGGCGCTGGATCGAAACCGGGCGCGCCTTGGACTACCTGCGCACCACTTTCGGTTGGGCCCTGCTCATCGTCGTCATCTTCGGCGTGCTCGTCGGACGCTATTTCGCCGCCCGAAGCGAAGGACGACTCGACGACGGAATCGAACCGAGCTACCTGCTGCCGAGCGCTCCACCTGCGAAAACGGCATAGCCCGACAAATCGTATTAGCGTGTGAGCATGAGTTCAGCTACCGACAACAATTCTGCCCCTCCCGTCCAGCTCACCGACGCACAGTGGCGCGAGAAGCTGACCCCCGAGGAGTATGCGGTGCTGCGGCAGGCAGGCACCGAACGCCCCGGCGTAGGCGAATACACCGACACCACCACCGAAGGTATCTACGAGTGCCGCGCCTGCGGAGCCGAATTGTTCCGCAGCACCGAGAAGTTCGAGTCCCACTGCGGCTGGCCGTCCTTCTTCGACCCGGCCGACAGCGACGCCGTCATCCTGAAGGAAGACACCACGCTGGGAATGCGCCGCATCGAGGTCGTCTGCCGCAGCTGCCACAGCCACCTCGGGCACGTCTTCGAGGGCGAGGGTTACCCCACCCCGACCGATCAGCGGTACTGCATCAACTCGATCTCGTTGACGCTCAAGCCCGCATCCTGATCGGACAGGACACTCGGATGTCGCCGCGCTGAACGCGCCACGAGCTACAGATTCGTCGAAATGGAGCCCAGACCGGTAAATTTACCTTTGATTACCTATGCATAAGGTAAATTTGCTGTCATGGCCACTTCGATCAAGACATTCTGGTGGCGTCAGGTAAAACTCACCGGCGTCAGACCCAATTTCGGCGACGAATTGACGCCCGAACTGGTGAAATCACTGTTCGGGCAGAAATGTTCCTGGCGTCGTGCGAAGCGAAGCGACATGATCGGGGCAGGTTCCACTCTCGAAATGGTCCAGCTCATGCAGGCGCGGAAGGATCTCAAGGTCTGGGGTTCGGGATTCATGCTCAGCGAGACTGCCCACGAAAAAGACTTCAGCTACCCCGACTTCGACTTCTACGCTGTGCGCGGGCATCTGTCATCGAATCGCATCAAGTCCGAGCGCAAGGTCGCGGTCGGGGACCCCGGGCTGTTGGCGAACAGGGTCTATTCACGCTCCCCGCGGGTACCTGGTCGAATCGGTCTCGTCTACCACTGGGTGCACAAGAAGGATCCCGTAGTGCTCGCGCTTGCGCGAGAAAAGAACGTGACGTTGATCGACCCGTCCCGAAAGCCGGCCAAGGTCATCGCCGACATCACCGCATGCGACTTCGTGATGTCCACGAGTCTGCATGGCTTGATCGTCGCTGACTCCTTCGGCATCCCCAACGCGTGGATAGAGCTGACGCAGGATATCGGCGGCAACGGATACAAATTCGACGACTACTACTCCGTTTTCGACCGAGAAGCAGTTCAGCATTCGTCGGACCTCGCGCGCGATCACGACAAGATCGCGCAGCTTCGCAGCGAATATCGACCGGTCCCGAATCTGACGGAAATCCAGGACAATCTGATCGCCGCTTTTCCGTTCGCGCCGCGCTGTACGGCCTGAATTCAGCAGACCGACAACGAAGCCGAACATCGCGCGCCGCGCTCGTTCACCGTCGAGCGTCCTATTACGACGGTGCATACTGTGAGTATGCGCACTTTCACTTCACCAGAGCAGATCAAAGCGGCCGTGGGGGAAGACCTCGGCACCAGTGACTGGCTGCAGATCACCCAGGAACGCGTCAACACCTTCGCCGACGCCACGGGCGATCACCAGTGGATCCACGTCGACGTCGAGCGGGCGAAGAAGGAAAGCCCGTTCGGCGCACCCATCGCCCACGGATTTCTGAGCCTGTCCCTGGTATCGATGCTCAACTGGCAGATCTACACCATCGAGAACACCAAGCTCGGAATCAACTACGGCTCCAACAAGGTTCGCTTCATCAACCCGGTGAAGGTGGGTGCTCACGTGCGCCTGCAGACCACCCTCGTCTCCGTCGAAGAGGTATCGGGCGGGGCGCTACAAATGGTGACGGCAGGAACGTTGCAGATCGAGGGCGAGGACAAGCCGGCACTGGTCGCCGAGATCATCTCTCGGGTCGTGTTCTGAACTCGGACCGAGCAGGTGGATCGAACGCGGTGATCGGCGGCAACGGCTTGTCGTAGCGTTCGATCTCCACCAGCACGTGCTGGCCGGTGCAGCCGCGCGCGAGCGCCGACGAGCCCTCGTCCGCGGTGAGCACGTTCACGCTGCCGTGCACGCACATCGAATCGGGATCTGCCGGATCGAGCGGGTCGTACCAGGCCCCAGTGGACAACTGCACGACGATTCCAGCATGGCGTCGTCGACAACCACACCGGCCAAGCACGAGCCGCGGTCGTTGAACACCCGTACGACATCGCCGTCCGACACTCCCCTGGCCCCGGCCGCCGACGAGTGCATTCGTATCGGCTCTCTACCCTCGATCTTCGAGTTACGGCTCACCGCGCCGTGATCGAGCTGACTGTGCAGCCTGGTGCGCGGCTGGTTGGCGATCAGGTGCAACGGAAACTGCTGGGCGCGTGGTCCACCGAGCCATTCCTGCGGCTCGAACCACATCGGATGCCCACGGCAGTCCTCGTAGTCGAACCCAGCCACGGTCGCCGAGAAGATCTCGATCTTTCCACTGGGGGTGCGCAGCGCGTTGCCCACCGGGTCGCGTCGAAAATCCTCGAAGAACGTCAGATCGTCCTCGGTCTTCATCCGAAACGAACCCTCGCGACGGAAATTGTCGTACTCCGGAGTATCGACGCCCCCGGCGCGTAGATATCCGCGCCACTGCTCGTACAGATGCTCGAGCCACTGCTGCGAGCTACGCCCCTCGGTGAACTGTCGACCCGCACCGAGTTTCGTCGCCAACTCCGCGAACGTGTCGTAGTCGTCGCGGGAGTCCGCGTACCGCGGGGCGGCCGGCTCCATCGCGACGAGCAAGGGATCGTTGCGTGTGCAGCTCAGATCCGATCGTTCCAACGACGTCGTCGACGGGACCACGATGTCGGCGTGCTTGGCCATCGGTGTCCAATACGGGTCGTGCACAACGACGGTGTCGGGCCTACCGAGAGCGCGACGCAGCCGTCCCAGATCCTGATGGTGGTGGAACGGATTTCCGCCGGCCCAGTAGACGATCTTGATATCGGGGTAGGTCAATCGTCTACCGTCGTAGTCGAATTCGGCACCGGGATTCAGCAGCATGTCCGAGACCGCGGCGACCGGAATCAGGTCGGGAACGGGATTGACACCTTGCGGCAAGGTCGGCAACGGATACGGAACCGGTGCCAGACCCGGCTCGTTCATCGACCCGTAGCCGTGCCCGAATCCCCCACCCGGAACACCGATCCGGCCCAGCATCGCCGCGAGTGTCACGCCCATCCACGGGGCCTGCTCACCGTGTCGCGTTCGCTGCAGTGACCAGGTGACCGTCACCATCGTGCGTTTCGACGCCATCTCCCGGGCGAGTTCCGCGATCACGGCGGCCTCGATGCCGCAGATCGCCGACGCCCACTGCGGTGTCTTGGGAATTCCGTCCGTGATGCCGAGCAGATATCGCTCGAACTCGGGGTATCCCTGGCAGTACTTCTCCAGAAACTCTGTGTCGTGGAGCTTTTCGTCGGCGAGCACGTGAGCCAGAGCCAGCATCATCGCCACGTCGGTACCGGGCCGCGGGGCGATCCAGCGCGCGTCGCCGTTCATGTCGTTGCGGAGCGGACTCACAGTGACGATCTGCCCACCGCGGGCGCGCATCGCGTCGAGCGAATCGACGGTCGGATGATCCGACGTACCGCCGTGATTGATGCCGGTGTTCTTCACCGGAACTCCGCCGAACGCCACCAACAACTCGGTGTGGGCGGCGATCACGTTCCAGGAGGTGGAGCGCGAGAACATCTTCCAATGCGCACCGAGGACGTGCGGCATGATGACCCCGGTCGCGCCCAGTGAGTAGCTGTGGACCGATCGCGTGTAACCGCCGATGCAGTTGAGAAAGCGATGCACCTGACTCTGCGCGTGATGGAAGCGTCCGGCACTCGCCCACCCGTACGACCCGCCGTAGATGGCCTTGTTGCCGAATGCGTCGACGACCCTGCGTAATTCGGCTGCCAGCAGATCGGTGAGCTCGTCCCACGAGACGTCGACGAACTCGTCGCTGCCACGGGTGTCGGTCGGCCCCGGCCCGTGCTCGAGCCAGCCCCGGCGCACCGCCGGTGACGTGACACGGGATCGATGAGTCACCGAACCGACGAGGTTGCCCAACACCGGGGAGGGATTGCTGTCCGTCGACTGGGGATGGACTGCAGTGACATCGCGTCCGTCCGACTCGGCGCGGAACATGCCCCAGTGGCCCATGTGCTGGACTCCGGCCACGCCAGTCATCGAACCACTCCGGTCATCGAACCACCCCGGTCATCGAATTCCGAACTCGCGCAGCGCCTTCAATAGTGCATCGGGCCGCTGCGACGTCGGCGCCGGATCGACGAGAGCGAAGTGGCATCCGATCTCTCGTGCCGCACCGTCGGCCTCGTCGCTGTCGCCCACCATCAGCGTCACCGCGGGGTCCACACCCAACGCCGTCAGTGCGTGCCGGAAGATCTCGGGCTGCGGCTTGACGTGACCGACCTCGAACGAGAGCACGAATTCGTCGACGAACCTGTCGAGACCGCGATCGACGAACGCGGGACGGATGTCGAAGGCGATGTTGCTCAGGACGCCGATCCGAATCGATTCGGCAGCAAGCTTTTTCAGCACTCCTTCGGTATCCGGGTACGGCGTCCAAGAATCTGCGTCGATCACGCGACCGTAGACGGATTCTGCGTGCACCGGATCGGTGACACCGGACTGCGCGAGCACATGCAGATAGGCCTGCCGGTGCAGGGCCGGATCGAGGTCTCGGTTTCGCCACGCATGACGCGTCGCATCGTCGAACTCGACCGTCTCCCCCACCGGTGCCGTCATACGGCGCATCAGTTCCGCCGCTCCCGCACCGTCGACGGGGGTGCCGTCGGCGTCGTTGATCCCGTCGAACCACGAGGGGTGCTCCTCGAGCCTGAACAACGTGCCCGAGAAGTCGAACAGAACGGCCTCGATCGCGGGTGCGCCCGTCGTCGTCACGGCAGGGATTCGACGAGCGCGTCCACCTCGACCCGAGGGCCGGTGAAGAACGGGGTCTCCTCGCGTACGTGGCGCCTCGCCTCGGTGGCCCGCAGGTCGCGCATCAGGTCCACGATGCGATCGAGCTCCGGAGCTTCGAAGGCCAGGATCCACTCGTAGTCGCCGAGTGCGAACGACGGCACGGTGTTCGCACGCACGTCCTTGTAGTCGCGTGCGGCCTTGCCGTGATCGGCGAGCATCGTGCGACGCTCGTCGTCGGGCAGCAGGTACCAATCGATCGACCGGACGAACGGGTAGACGCAGATGTACGCGCCCGGATCCTCGCCGGCGATGAAGGCCGGGACATGGCTCTTGTTGAATTCGGCGGGTCGATGCAGCGCGGTGTTGCTCCACACCGGGGTGCTCGCCTTGCCCAGCGCGGTGGTGCGACGGAAATCGGAGTACGTCGCCTGGAGGTCCTCGATGCGCTCGGCGTGCGTCCACACCATGAAGTCGGCGTCGGCGCGCATACCGGCGATGTCGTACACCCCGCGCACCGCGACACCCTTGTCTTCACGACTTTCGAAGAACACCTTCGCCTCTTTGGCGGCCGCGGCCCGATCCTCGCCGAGAACGCCGGGCGTGACCTTGTAGACCGAGAACATCAAGTAGCGAAGAGTCGAGTTGAGCGCTGAGTAATCGAGGCGTGCCATGGCCCTATCGTGCCACTTCGATCAGACGGGCGGCAGCGGTGGTGGCGGACGCAATACACGCGGGCACCCCCACACCGCGCTGCCAGGCCCCGGTGACCTCGAGACCGGGTAGGTCCGCGACTCCTGCCTCGATGGCGGCGACGCGATCGAGGTGCCCCGGCGCGTACTGCGGTAGGCCTCCCGGCCAGCGCTGCACGGTCGCAGCGATCGGCTGCGCATCGATATTCGCCACCGTCGCGAGATCCGCGAGTGCGATCTGGATCGACTCCGCGTCGGATCGGTCCGACGCCGTCGTGTCACCGAAGCGGCCGAGCGAGGCCCGCAGCAGTACCGCGTCACGTTCGGCCAGGTGCGGCCACTTGCGGCTCGACAGGGTGAATGCCTTCACATCCAAGCCCGCGTCGGTGGCCACCAGGATTCCCGAATTCTGCGGCAGCTCGGTCGTCTTGGGAAAGGCGAGCGCGACGACGACCGAGGACGCGAGCTCGATGTTCCGCGCGGCCTGCGACGCCGCGGGCACCACCTCGGCGAGGAGGCGACCGAGAATCGGCGCCGGGACCGCCAGCACCACTCCCTCGACACGTCCGACGCCGTCGACGAACCATCCGCCGGACTCGCGGCGGATCTCACCGACGCCTGCACCGACCACCGTCCGGGCATCGGTTGCAGCGACGAGGGCATCGAGCAACACCGCGTAACCGTCGCGCAGCCCGCCGAACACCGGCCCCGGCGACGGGGTGGGCAGCGCTGCCAGCACTGCCTCGGTCAGGTTGGCTGCTCCACCGTCCAACGCGGCAGCCAACGTGGGCAGTGCCGCACGGATGCCGATGGAGCTCGACGAACCGGAGTACACGCCGCCGAGCAGCGGATCGACCGAACGGCTGACCACCTGGGAGCCGAACCTGGTGCCCACGAGATCGGCCACACTGACGTCCGAACCCGCGGTCCAGGCGAACGGCCGAGAGGTCTCGGTCTCGATGAGGTGCAGATCCTCGGGGTCCACCAGATCCCGTACCGAATCGGCGGACGACGGGATGCCCATCAGAGTGCCGACCGGGAGCGCGTGAGTTCGACCGCCGGAATAGACGAGCGGACGGACCGGCGCCGGGTAGACCAGCTGATCCGACAGACCGAGCTCGGCGAGCAGAGCGGGCACTTCGGGACGTCGACCGATGAATGCCTCCGCACCGACGTCGAGCGAGTCCGCGCCGACCGCGGTGGTGCGCAGCGTGCCGCCGAGACGCGACGATGCCTCGACGACAGTGATCTCGGCACCCGGCCCGCAGGACTGCCGAAGGCGATACGCCGCGACGAGGCCGGAGATTCCGCCGCCGACCACGGCGTACCGCCGAACCGTCACAACGAATGCACCAGCGAGACCACCCGGGTCAGAATCTCCGGATCGGTGTCGGGGAGCACTCCGTGGCCCAGGTTGAACACATGTCCGCGAGCACCGGCCGCCAGCGCGCGATCCGCCTCGGCGGTGATTCGTCGAACCTCTGCCTCGACCGCATCCCAGCCGGCGAACAGCACCGCCGGGTCGAGATTTCCCTGCAGCACCTTGCCGCCGCCTACGCGATGCACGGCGTCGTCGAGTGGGATTCGCCAGTCGACACCGACGACGTCGGCACCGGCTTCACCCATCGCCCCGAGCAACTCGCCGGTTCCGACGCCGAAGTGGATCTTGGGTACACCGGCCGAGGACACGGCGTCGAACACGCGCGTCGAATGCGGCAGCACGTACTCGCGGTAGTCGGCGAGCGACAGCGCACCCGCCCAGGAGTCGAACACCTGCACTGCGTCGACGCCTGCGGCGAGCTGAGCCTGCAGGAAGGTGATCGTCGTGGTGGCCAGTGCGTCGAGCAGGGCGTGCCAGGTCGCCGGATCGGACCGCATGAGCGCCTTGGTCTTCTCGTGATTACGACTCGGGCCGCCCTCGACCAGATACGACGCGAGAGTGAACGGTGCGCCCGCGAAACCGATGAGCGGTGTACCCGCGAGCTCACGGGTGAGGATCCGCACCGCATCCGCCACCGGCTCCACCTGATCCGAAGTCAGGATCGGCAGTGCGGCCACATCGGCAGCCGACCGCACCGGCTGCGCGACGACCGGCCCGGTGCCTGCGACGATGTCGAGATCGATACCGGCGGCCTTGAGCGGAACGACGATGTCCGAGAACAGGATTGCCGCATCCACGTCGTGCCGACGCACAGGTTGCAGGGTGATCTCGGCCACGAGGTCGGGTCGGAAGCACGAGTCCAACATGCCGATGCCGGCGCGAATCTTGCGGTACTCCGGCAGCGATCTACCGGCCTGGCGCATGAACCACACCGGCCGACGCGAGGGAGCTCGACCTGCGATCGCGGCCAGGAACGGCGCGTCCGGGAGTTCTCGACGGGCGGGGGCTGTGGCGTGCGGTTCGGCGTTCATCGGGTTCCATGCTGCCACGCGCGAGGAAAGCTCCTGCCACCAAGGGCGACACACCGACTTCGGTTGCATCACGGCCCGGCGCGCCTCCGCGTCCAGGCAACGTGACGCGTCTAACGTCCGATGACGTGACCGAACCCCAATCCACCGCCGAACCTGCGCCGTTCCGCGCCGCCATCGACGCGATGCATCGGGCTCAGGTACACCCGGCGATCGAAATCGGTCCGATCCGGCCGCCGCAGCGTCTCGCCCCCTACAGCTACGCGATCGGGGCCGAGGTCAAGCATCCGGAATCCGACCAGATCGACGAACAGAGCGACGGCGACGCCTTCGGCCGCCTGATCCTGCTGTACGACCCCGACGGTGCCGAGGCCTGGAACGGCACCCTCCGACTGGTCGCGTACATCCAAGCGGACGTGGACGAATCCCTCGCCGACGATCCTCTGCTCCCCGAGGTCGGCTGGAGTTGGCTGGTCGACGCACTGGAGTCGCGGTCGGAGCCGCTCAACGCACTCGGCGGCACGGTCACCTCGACCAGCTCGGTGCGCTACGGCGACATCGCCGGGCCACCCAAGGCCCACCAGCTCGAACTACGCGCCTCGTGGACGGCCACGTCCGAGGACCTCTCGACGCATGTCGAGGCGTTCTGCGAGGTGCTCGCCTACGCCGCCGGTTTGCCGCCCGCGGGCATCACCACCCTCGGCCAGCGCAGTTCCAGCCGGACATAGTGGGCGGTCCTTCCACCCGCAGGGCTTAGAGTCACATCTCATGTCAGCCGAGAGTTCTCCCGAGACCACGCCGGACGACGAGGCGAACGAGCCTGTCGCCGTTCCGCTACTGGCCCCGGCTGACGGCGTACCCGACGTGGTCGACACGCCGGACGCCGTGCGCTCGGCTGCAGCCCTTCTCGCATCGGGTCACGGCCCCCTCGCCGTCGACGCCGAACGCGCGTCGGGCTTCCGCTACTCTCAGCGCGCCTACCTCCTGCAGTTCCGTCGCCGCGGCGCAGGCACGGTTCTGCTCGATCCGATCCCGGTCACCGGCGACCTCGCTCCGCTCGCCGAGGTGATCAACCCTCTCGAGTGGGTACTGCACTCCGCAGATCAGGACCTGCCGGGACTCGCCGAACTCGGCCTGGTACCGGCCACGCTCTACGACACCGAACTCGCAGGCCGCCTCGCCGGATTCGATCGAGTGGGGCTCGGAGCCATTGTCGAACGCACCCTCGGACTGGCCTTGCAGAAAGGCCATGGAGCGGCCGATTGGTCCACCCGGCCGCTACCCGACACCTGGCTCAACTACGCAGCACTCGACGTCGAGGTTCTGCTCGAACTGCGCGACGCAATGGCCGAAGAGCTCGAACAGCAGGGCAAAACCGATTGGGCCGCACAGGAATTCGCCCACATCCTCACCCTTGGGCCACCCAAACCCAAGACCGACAGGTGGCGTCGGACATCGGGGATCCATGCGATCAAATCTCCCCGCACTCTTGCTGCCGTTCGCGAATTGTGGAGCACACGAGACGAACTGGCGGCCAAGCGCGACGTGGCACCGAGCCGGGTGTTGCCCGACTCGGCCATCGTGGCGGCCGCAACGGCGGACCCGAAGTCGGCGCGCGAGCTCGAGCAGCTACCGGTCTTCGGCGGTCCCCGTCAGCGCAGATCGTCCCGACTGTGGGCCTCGGCCCTGACCCGTGCGCGGGCGCTCCCGACGTCGGAATTGCCCTCGATGGCAGCGTCTTTCGACGGTCCACCCCCGGTCAATCGGTGGGCTCGCCGCGATCCCGATGCGGCATCGCGACTAGCCGACGTACGAGCAGCGATGACCGAGCTCAGCGAATCGGTGTCGGTGCCGGTCGAGAATCTGTTGATGCCGGATCTGCTGCGCCGCCTGGTGTGGGATTGGCAGAGGCCGGTCGATCCCGACGTCGACCCGGCCGAGCTGATCGAGGCCCGACTGGCCGACGGCGGGGCCCGGCCCTGGCAGCGAACGCTGGTGGTGCCGGTACTGACGAAGGCACTGCACCCTTCTCAAGTTACCGACGGGTAATACCCGCTACAGTAGGGGTCGCGTCCGGGCACCCGGGCGAGTCGTCCGCATCTGTCGGGAGGATCGAAAAGCGTGTCTGTACCCGCGTCCACCAGCTCACAGAGGAATGTTGTCTTCGTCGACGGCATCCGTACCCCGTTCGGCAAAGCAGGCCCCAAGGGCATGTACGCCGACACTCGCGCAGACGACCTCGTCGTCAAGGCAATCCGCGAACTCCTTCGCAAGAACCCCAATCTCCCTCCCGAGCGCATCGACGAGGTCGCGATCGCCGCGACCACGCAGACCGGTGACCAGGGCCTGACCATCGGCCGTACGTCCGCACTGCTCGCCGGCCTCCCCCGCAGCGTCCCCGGATTCGCGATCGACCGCATGTGCGCAGGCGCGATGACCTCGGTGACCACCACCGGGTCGGGCATCGGCTTCGGCCAGTACGACGTCGTGATCGCAGGTGGCGTCGAGCACATGGGCCGCCACCCGATGGGTGAGGGCGTAGACCCCAACCCACGTTTCCTCGCCGACAAGCTCGTCGATCCCAGCGCGCTGGTGATGGGCAACACCGCCGAGAATCTGCACGACCGGTTCCCGAGCATCACCAAGGACCGCACCGACGCGTACGCCGTCGCCAGCCAGAACAAGTACGACGCCGCCAAGAAGGCCGGCTTCATCGCCGACACCCTTGTGCCCGTCGCCACCAAGTCCGCCGCAGGATGGGGCCTGGCCACCGAGGACGAGCCGCCTCGCCCTGGAACCACCGTCGAAGACCTCGCCAAACTCAAGACGCCGTTCCGTCCCGCCGGTCGCGTCACCGCAGGCAACGCCGCAGGACTGAACGACGGTGCCACTGCCGCGATCCTTGCCGGCGAGGACACCGCGCACGAACTCGGCCTGAACATCGGCATGCGCATGGTGGGCTTCAGCTTCGCCGGCGTCGATCCCGCCGTCATGGGCATCGGACCGGTCCCCGCGACCGAAAAGCTCCTCGGCCGAACGGGATTGAGCATCGACGACATCGGCCTGTTCGAGATCAACGAGGCCTTTGCCATCCAGGTGCTCGCCTTCCTCGAGCATTACGGCATCGCCGACGACGATCCACGCGTCAACCAGTGGGGCGGTGCCATCGCGTGTGGCCACCCCCTCGCATCCTCGGGTGTTCGCCTGATGACGCAGCTGAGCCGCCAGTTCGCTCAGCAGCCCGACGTCCGCTACGGCCTGACGACCATGTGCATCGGTCTCGGCATGGGCGGCACCGTCATCTGGGAGAACCCCAACCACGCTGACTATTCAGGAGCGAAGGCATGAGCGACATCACCACAGCGTTCAGCGACGAGGTAGTCACGAACGCGTTCACGAAGCTTGTCTCCGTACCGGGGCTCGACGGCTCCATCGCCCTGGTGACCTTGGACAACGGCTTCGATCACACCAAGCCGTCGACCTTCGGTCCCGGTGGACTGGCCAAGTTCGACGCCGCCCTCGACGAGGCGTTCGCAGCGAACCCGGTGGCCATCGCCGTCACCGGCAAGCCGTTCATCTTCGCCGTCGGTGCCGACCTCAACGGGGTGCCGAACATCAAGACCAAGGACGAGGCGCTGCAGATCGGGCAGCTCGGCCACAAGGTCTTCCGACGCCTGCGCGAGTCGACCGTTCCGACGTTCGCCTTCATCAACGGTGCCGCACTCGGCGGTGGCCTCGAAGTGGGACTGCACTCGCACTACCGGACCGTCGCGGAGAATGCCGCCGCGCTCGGCCTGCCCGAGGCCTTCCTCGGCCTGGTACCCGGCTGGGGCGGAACTCAGTTGCTGCCCAACATCATCGGAGCCTCCAACGCCGTCACCGTCGTCATCGAGAACGCACTGAACCAGAACCGCGTCCTCAAGCCGCAGCAGGCACTCGACCTCGGTATCGCCGACGCGCTCTTCGGCGGAGCCGACTTCCTCGAGCAGTCCCTCGCGTGGGCTGCTCAGGTCGTCAAGGGCGAGATCACCCCTGCCCGACCCGAGATCGACCGCGGGCAGGCCTGGGACGACGCCATCGCCCGCGCCAAGGGCATCGTCGCGGGCAAGACCAACAACTTCGCCCCCGGCCCCGTCGCCGCGGTGGAGCTGCTCGAGCTCGCCAAGAGCACCGACATCACCGACTCTGCCTCACTCGACAAGGCCTTCGCGGCCGAGGACGAGGCCCTGTCCACGTTGTTGGTCAAGGACGAGCTTCGCGCCGGGCTGTACGCCTTCGATCTGGTGCAGAAGCGCGCCAAGCGTCCCGCCGGTGCACCCGACAAGTCGTTGGCGCGCAAGATCTCCGGCGTCGGCATCGTCGGTGCCGGCCTGATGGCCAGCCAGCTCGCACTGCTGTTCGTTCGGCAGCTGAAGGTGCCGGTGATCCTCACCGACATCGATCAGGAGCGCATCGACAAGGGCGTCGGCTACGTCCACGGCGAGATCGACAAGCTGCTCGGCAAGAAGCGCCTGTCCCCCGATGCCGCAAATCGGTTGAAGGCGTTGGTGTCCGGCTCGATCGACAAGTCCGCGTTCGCGAACACGGATTTCGTCATCGAGGCCGTGTTCGAGAACCTGGACGTGAAGAAGAAGGTGTTCGCCGAGGTCGAGGAATTCGTCTCTGCCGAAACGATCCTCGCGACCAACACGTCTTCGCTGTCGATCACCAAGATGGCTGCAGACCTGAAGCACCCCGAGCGCGTCGTGGGCTTCCACTTCTTCAACCCCGTTGCGGTCCTGCCACTGCTCGAGGTCGTCAAGGGTGAGAAGACCGATGACGCCACTCTCGCAACGGCATTCGCGACGGCCAAGACACTGAAGAAGTCGGCGGTGTTGTCGGCGGATCTTCCCGGATTCGTCTTCAACCGTCTCGTCACTCGCGCGTCGAACGAGATCATCAGTGCGATCGACGAGGGCACCCCGTTCGATGTCGCCGACGGCGCTGTGGGCGAACTCGGCATGCCGATGAGCCCGCTGACGTTGCTGGCACTCGTCGGACCGGCCGTGGCACTGCACACTGCCGAAACCCTCGCCGAGGCATACCCGGAGCGGTTCAAGGACTCCGCCGGGTTCCGCGCTCTCGTCGAGGCGAAGAAGCCGGGTGTGTGGACCTACGGACCCGAGGGCCAGGTCGTCGATCCCGAGGTCGCCGCACTCTGGCCGCAGGGCGATTCGCCGTCGACCGCCGAGCAGGTGCTCGAGCGCACCCGCAACGCGATCGCCGACGAGATCAAGATCATGCTCGACGAGGGCGTCGTGGCAGCAGCCGAGGACATCGACCTCTGCCTGCTCCTCGGCGGCGGATTCGGCTTCTGGAACGGCGGCATCACTCCGTACCTCGACCGTAGTGGGGCCTCCGAGGCCGCCACCGGTCAGCGCTTCCTCGCACCGGGCGTAGCCAGCGTCTAGCACTGCCCGCCGAGTTCGAGGTCGTGGACGGATTTCTCCGGATTTTCGTCCATGACCTCGAACTCGGCTTTTTCGTGTCGAGATAAGGTCTGACCCGATGAACAGCGAACGCAGTCGGTTGATCGGAATCGGCTACCGCATGCTGGGTTCCTACAGCGACGCCGAAGACGCCGCCTCCGAGGCTCTCGTTCGCTGGTACCGACTCACCGACGCCGAACGTGACGCCATCGACGTCCCGGCGGCGTGGCTCACCCGAGTGGTAGGTCGCATCTGCCTCGACGTACTGAGTTCTGCTCGCGCTCGACGCGAGAACTACGTCGGTCAGTGGTTGCCGGAACCGGTCCCCGGCGCCGATTCCCGCGACGCGGCCACGATGGACCCGGCCGACCGAGTAGTGCAACAGGATTCGGTGACCCTCGCGCTGCTCGTCGTGCTCGAGTCGCTCGGTCCGGCGCAGCGAGTCGCCTTCGTACTGCACGACGCGTTCGCCGTCCCGTTCGACGAGATCGCCACCGTCCTGGATCGATCACCGGCCGCCTGCCGCCAACTCGCCTCTGCCGCACGAGCTCACGTGCATTCCCGTCACCGCTCCGTCGCCGACCCCATCGACCACGACCGCGTCGTGCGGGCTTTCGCGTCGGCCTCGGCGGGCGGAGATCTCGCATCCCTCGTCTCGGTGCTCGCGCCCGACGTCGCCCTCGTCAGTGACGGCGGCGGCCACGTCTCGGCGGCCCGCAACGCCGTCCTCGGATCCGATCGAGTCGCTCGATTCGTTCGCGGCATCACCGCCAAGTCGACCGACCTCGAGTGGTCCATCGAACCCGTCAACGGCCTGTCGGGCATCGCGATGAGGCGCGACGGCGTGGTGTTCGGCGTCATCGGGTTCGACGTCGCCGACGGCGTGGTCTCGAGCGTCTGGATCGTGCTCAATCCGGACAAACTCCGCCACTGGGTCTGATGCACGCATACATTCGTCGCGGCTGTGTCGTCAGAGAGTAGAGGCCCGCCACATGCGGTCCGATCAACTCTCGAGAAACAGGTGGATACACGATGAAGCTAGCCGTAGCCGGGGGAACCGGAACAGTCGGAGTGCACGTGGTCGAGGTTGCGCGTGAACGCGGCCACGACGTGGTCGTTCTGTCGCGATCTGCGGGTGTGGATCTCGTCACCGGGGCAGGACTGTCCGACGCCATGGCCGGAGTCGAGGCGGTCGTGGACGTCGCGTCGACGCGGACAGTCTCGGCGAAAGAGTCGACGGCGTTCTTCGCCGCCGTCACGCGAAACCTGCTCGACGCGGAGAGCGCGGCCGGTGTCGGCCATCACCTGGCGCTGTCGATCGTCGGAATAGACAAGGCACCGCACGGCTACTACGCCGGCAAGGTGGAGCAGGAGAGCCTCGTTGGTGCTGGAGCAGTGCCCTGGACGATCCTTCGAGCCACCCAGTTCCACGAGTTCGCCGGCCAGATCCGCGCGCAGGCGTCGTTCGGTCCGGTGAGCATCATCCCGAAGATGGTCTCGCAACCGATCGCGGCCCGCGAGGTCGCCGAACGACTGATCGACCTCGCGGAGCGGTCCCCGGCAGGTCGGGTCGCGGATCTCGGTGGACCACGTGAAGAACGCATGGCCGAGATGGTGCGGCGCTACGCACGGGCCATCGGTGCGCGCGGCCTGGTGCTCGAAGTCCCGATCCCCGGCGCGTACGGTCGCGCGATGCGAGACGGAACGCTGGTCACCACGACCGAGTCGGATCACGGTCTCCAGACCTTCGATCAGTGGTCGGCCGCCCAGGCGCACTAGCCATCTGCCGCCGAACTCGAAGCTGTGGACGACTTTCGGCAGTTTCCCGTCCGCAACTTCGAGTTCGACAGCCGGAATATCGGACAATTCACCTTTTTCGGCGAGCCGATTCCTGTACGCCACGAATATCGAGTCGATTTCGCTCCCATTCCGTCGGTGCGAGGACGATGATGGCGATCGACCACCAAGGATGCTGGTTCACCTCGAAAGCTGGGTCACGTGATGACGCAATCCACCGATCGGCACACTGCCAAAGTCATCGGAGTCACGATTGCCGCCGCTGTCGGCGGTTTCCTGTTCGGGTTCGATTCGTCCGTCGTCAACGGCGCGGTGGACTCCATCCAGGAGAACTTCGCACTGTCGTCGTTCGTCACCGGCTTCGCGGTGGCCATCGCACTTCTCGGTTGCGCGGTCGGTGCCTGGTTCGCCGGCCGGCTCGCCGACAGCTGGGGCCGAAAGAAGGTGATGCTGCTCGGTTCCGCACTGTTCACCATCTCGTCGGTGGGATCCGGGTTCGCGTTCAGCGTCCCGGATCTCATGCTCTGGCGTGTACTCGGCGGCCTCGGCATCGGCATCGCATCGGTGATCGCGCCCGCATACATCTCGGAGATAGCCCCGGCCCGCTATCGAGGTGGATTGGCCTCGCTGCAGCAGCTGGCCATCACCATCGGAATCTTCGCTGCGCTGCTGTCGGACGCGGTGCTGCAGAACGCCGCAGGCGGACCGTCGAACGACCTGTGGTTCGGACTCGAGGCCTGGCGGTGGATGTTCCTGGTCGGCGTCGCACCGGCACTCGTCTACGGCTTTCTCGCCACGCTGATCCCCGAGTCGCCCCGATACCTCGTCGGAAAACATCTCGACGAGGAAGCGGCCCGCATTCTGGGAGACATCACCGGGGAGGTGAACCCGAACGAGAGGGTGAAACAGATCCGACTGACCTTGCGTCGGGAATCGAAATCATCTTTCGCCGATATCCGTGGACCGAAGTTCGGGCTGCAACCGATCGTCTGGGTCGGTATCACCATGGCCATCCTGCAGCAGTTCGTCGGAATCAACGCGATTTTCTACTATTCGACGACTCTGTGGAAGTCCGTCGGCTTCAGCGAGAATCAATCGTTCGTCACCTCGGTCATCACTTCGGTCATCAATGTCACGATGACATTCGTCGCCATCTTGTTCGTCGACCGATTCGGCCGACGAAATCTGCTCATGATCGGCTCGATCGGAATGTTCGTCGGCCTCGTACTCGCGGCCGTCTCGTTCAGCCAGGCAGTGGGTAGCGGGGACCAACTCGAATTGCCGTCGCCCTGGGGCCCTGTGGCTCTCGTCGGTGCCAACCTTTTCGTCGTGTTCTTCGCCGCAACCTGGGGCCCGATCATGTGGGTGATGCTCGGAGAGATGTTCCCCAACCGAATGCGAGCAGTCGCACTCGGTATCAGTACTGCCGCGAACTGGATTGCCAACTTCGCCATCACACTCGCGTTTCCGCCGTTGTCCGACACAATCGGACTCGGATTCATCTATTCGTTCTTTGCGTTCTTCGCGATCGTGTCCTTCTTCTTCGTCAAGTACAAGATCAAGGAAACCAAAGGAATGGAGCTCGAGGACATGGAGATCTGACATGCCGATGTTCGTCGTCGAATACGCGTACACCCCCGAGACCTCCTCGGGCCGTGACGATCACCGCACCGATCACCGCGCCTGGTTGCGAGAACTCGAGCGCCGCAAGATCCTCCGATCGTCGAGCCCGCTCGCCGATCACAGTGGTACCACGATGATCGTCGAAGGCACCGACAAAGCAAGTGTGGAGCGGATGTTCGCACACGACCCCTTCGCCCTGGCCCATCTGATAGATCGCGTTCAGATCGAAGAATTGGTCGCTGGGACGTAACGGATCGTCGAGTCCTTGCGCAATCCTGTCGCCGCTACCGCCAGAACGATCACGTAGACAACGCAATACGCGTTCCGCAGTCCTCCGTCGAGAATCGGCGATACGGACTGCATGAACGTGCCGATCACCACCACATCGGCCTGAGTGCGATACCAGGCCACGAAAGGCGCTGTGGCGGCGAGTATTCCGAGAACACGGAGGATGCGGTGTCGTGTGCTCGACCGCGAACACGCGTCGAGTCCGATCACCAGCAGCGGAACGCACCACACCCAGTGATGGCCCCAGGAGAACGGCGAAACCATCGGGGCCGTGAGACCGCACAGCGTCATCGCCAGCAGTGTTCTACCCGCCCGGTGAGCTCGATACGAGACCCACATCCCCGCGGCAAGGACGAGCACCGCCACCGGCAACCACACCAACACAGGCGGATGCTCGGTTCCCCACGCCCGCGCCACCATCCCCCGAACCGACTGATTCGCGGGAGACGTGGTCGACCCCACCCGGTCCGAAGCGAGGATCGCGGAGGTCCAGTAGCGCCACGCGTCGGAAAACACGACCACGAACCCGATCAGCACCGTGACAAGACCGGTGACGGCCGCGGTCCATGCCGTTCGCCACTGCTTCTGCACGATCGACATGACGACGAACAGGCCCGGCGTCAGCTTCAGACCGGCCGCAATTCCGACACCGAACCCTCGGAACCTACTGCCCTCGGGCCTACCGAGATCCCACAGCACCAACGCGAGCAACAGCAGATTGATCTGGCCCAACCACAGCGACATGCGCACCGGCTCGAGCCACGAGCAGCCCACTGCAAGAGCCACACTCACCACCTTGGTCCGCGTGCAGTTCTCGTAACCGAGTCGACGCCAACTGAGATGGACCACTCCGTAGAGCAATACGACGTTGGATATGTTCACCAGCAATCCGGTGGCGGTATCGGACAGCAAGCCCAGAGGCGCGAACAGCACCGCGGCGAACGGCGGATACGTGAACGGCAGCGTGCCGAACAACGAGAACGAGTACAGCCCTTCGCCACTGAGCACGGTTGCGCCGCCGTGCCGGTAGACGAGAGCGTCGACACCGTTGCCGAACAATCCGTACAACGAGTCGAACGACAGCAAACGATCGTGAGCGGCGAATGCCACCACACCGATCACTGCCGACATCGCCACGAACCAACGCGAATGTCGTCGCTCCACCCCGTCGTTCCGGGAATCCAGAGCAGGAGCGTCATCCACGCATTCGACGGCCGCCCAGTCGGAGTCACCGGCGCCGAGAGCCGGATCGACTCGGCTGTCCGAGACGTCGGTTCTACCGTCGAAGACGAGGGTCATGGACAAAACATGCCAGTCGTCCCGGTTTGTCCAGCCACGACACACCAGTCACACAGGTCACATATTCGCAAAGAAAATGTCGGCTGGGTCGACAAGGTTTTCACCTGACCGCTAGTGCATTGTGAGCTATCGAAACAATCTGTGGATCCGACACCGGAAGCAGGCAATGAATTTCCGAACCGTGTTCGCTGTCGTCACCGTCGTGGCATTCGGTCTCTGCCTGCGTCTGTTGTTCGGCAGCACCTCTGCCCTCACCTCGGATATTGCAGCGTTCTACTCTGCCGACTCCGTCTCGATGGCGCTGTTGACGACGGGACCGGTGATCATCCTCGGTGTGTGCGCGGCCGTGGCGGGACTGTCTGAATAACGGTTGATCCGGTCCTTGGTTCGACACGCCGAGCTCAGCTTGGTGGGAAGGATCGACGATGACCGAAACACTGGATCCCATGGCAGCGACCGAGGTGGATCAGAAGCAGTTGGCCGAGCAGCTCCTGGCGCAAGCCAAGGAGCAGGGCGTGGAGTTGATGGGCCCGAACGGGCTCCTCAATCAGCTCACCAAGAATGTCCTCGAGACCGCGTTGGATGCGGAGATGACCGAGCACCTCGGCTACGAAAAACATGATGCTGCTGGCCGCGGCAGCGGCAACTCCCGTAACGGCACTCGCTCGAAGACGGTGCTTACCGAGATCGGGCCGGTGGAGATCGAAGTCCCGCGGGACATCGATTCCTCCTTCGCGCCGCAGATCGTGAAGAAGCGTC
>NZ_JASHKS010000040.1:0-38095 GCF_030056835.1 Rhodococcus sp. IEGM 1372
AAACTTGTCGGGTGTCGTCGTCGAGGGTGCGGACGCCGTCGTCGAGGGCTTCGAGATAAGAGTCGAGGGTCGCAATCGGGGTGCGCATCTCGTGGCCGAGGTCGGTGAGCATCCGGCGGCGGGTACTTTCGGTGGCGTCGAGACGGCGGGCGAGTTCGTTAACGGTGACGGCGAGCTCGTCGAATTCGCGGCCGAGACCGGGGCTGGACACGCGAGTGTCGTACCGGCCGCCTGCGATCCGGGCGGTCGAGGTGGTCACCGCGGTCAACGAGCGTTGAACACGGCGGGTGATGTACCAGCTCACCGCCAATGCCAGCAGCACCGCGACCGCGACCGCCAGACCCCATGCAAGGACGATCGACCAGGCGAACGCCTCTTCGACGTGCGCGGCCTGACTCGAGTTGTGGTCGATGCCGGCCTGGCCGAGGTGATCATGGAAGATCCCGGGCGCGAGGGCGGAGGCGACGAGCCAGGCGCTGGCGGCGCAGCCGACCACCACCACGGTCAAGGCGAGGAACAGCCGGGTGCCGAAACTCGATCCCGCCAGTGCCTGCTGGGGCGATGCAGCTGAACCTCGTCTGCGGTGGGGGCGCCGGGCCGTCATTGTCCGGCGCCCATCTTGTAGCCGACCCCACGCACGGTGCGCACATAGCGGCCGCGGACAGCATCGTCGCCGAGTTTGCGGCGCAGATGACCGACGTGCACATCGACCAGATGCGCGTCGCCGGTCCAGCTCGGTCCCCACACCGCCTCGATCAGCTGAGCCCGGGTGAGCACCACGCCGGGATCGCGGGCCAGCGCGGCCAGGACGTCGAACTCGGTGCGGGTCAAGGCCACCGGCCTCCCGGCGACGGTGACTTCCCGGCCGTCGACATCGAGGGCCAGGTCCCCGGCGCGGCGGATCAGGCCGGTGGCGGCGGTCTCGGCCGGTCTGGGTGCGGCGACGTGGGCGCGGGGACGGCGCAGCATGGCCTGGATGCGGGCCATCAATTCGCGGGGGCTGAACGGTTTGCTCATGTAGTCATCTGCGCCGACGGACAGCCCGATGAGGGTGTCGATCTCTTCGGTGCGGGCGGTGAGCATCACGACATAGGCGTCGGAGAACGTCCGCAGTTGCCGGCACACCTCGACCCCGTCCAGATGGGGCAGGCCGAGATCGAGGACCACGACGTCGGGGTCGACCTGTCGGGCGAGGGTGACGGCGTCGGCGCCGTCACCGGTGATCGCGGTCTCGAACCCGTCGCGTTCGAGATACGAGCCGATCAGGTTCGCCAACGGTGCCTCGTCCTCGACGACCATCGCCCGCAACCCGGTCGACGGGCGCGGCGGCGCCGCAGAGTCGCTGGTCGCGGTGGGGGTGCGAGCGGAGGAGTCCATGGCGTCCATCTTCACCAGCGGACACCGCTGTCGACGAGGCGGTGTGGCTTCTTGAGCAAATCTTCATACGACCTCCACAGGAATCCACGGGTAGGCACACCAGGCTGGAAGCACGAACCGGTGAAAGGAGGCGACCATGATGGGCTGGGCAGGTGAGCTGACCTGGACCGGATGGATCGTCATGGCCGTGTGCATGTTCGCGTTCTGGGCGGTGGTGATCTATCTGATGGCCATGATGTTCCGCACCGACCGTGCGAACGGACCCGGCCGCACCAGCCAGGAGTCCGATCCGCTTCGGCTGCTCGAGACGCGTTTCGCCCGCGGTGACATCGACTCCGATGAATTCGTGGCCCGTCGGCAGGTGCTGATGCACCCCGGCGACACCACGAAGGTCGAGCACCGGCAGGGGCATGTTCATGGCTGAGCTGGTCCGTCGATCCTTCCTTCTCGGATCAATACTTGCCGGGGCCGGCGTCCTGATGGCCTGTTCCGGGTCGGGCTCACCGACCGGTGCCCCCGTGCAGGCCTCGTCGACTGCGGTGCGCCGTCTCGAACAGCAACGCCGCATCCCGGGTCAGCAGGTGGTCTCGGCGCGGTTGACGCCGCGTCCGGTCGAGGCGGACCTTGGCGGGCGCATCGTGTCGACCTGGGGGTACGACGAGCAGCTACCGGGGCCGCTGCTGCGAGCCCGCGCCGGGGATCTGCTGCGGGTGGAGGTGGACAACCAGCTGCCGGCGGAGACGAGTGTGCACTGGCACGGGCTGGCGTTGAGCAACGACATGGACGGTGTGCCCGGGCTGACCCAGGATCCGATCGTGGCCGGCGGCCGGTTCGCCTACGAGTTCACGGTCCCGGATCCGGGCACGTACTTCTACCACTCGCATTCGGGATTGCAGCTCGATCGCGGCCTGTACGGGCCGTTGGTCATCGACGATCCGAACGAGCCCGGCGACTACGACCACGAGTGGATCGTGGTGCTCGACGACTGGCTCGACGGCACCGGCCGCACCCCCGACGACGTGGCCCGCGACCTCGGCATCGGCGCCGCCACCGGTGCCAGTGGCGACGGCGGGATGGGCGGAATGGACCACGGCGCCATGGACATGGACGGAATGGACACGGGTGAGGAGACCATGCTCTCCCCGCTGCTCGGCGGCGCCGGAGACGTGAGCTACCCGCATTTCCTGGTCGGCGGGCGCGTCCCCGAGGACCCGATCGTGTTCACCGCGACACCCGGACAGCGGGCGCGGATCCGGTTCGTCAACGCCGGCGCCGACACTGCGTTCCGCGTCGCCCTCGGTGGGCACCGGATGACCGTCACCCACACCGACGGCTTCCCGGTCGTGCCGCAGGACACCGATGCGCTGCTGATCGGGATGGGCGAGCGTGTCGATGTGCTCGTCACCCTCGGCGACGGCGTGTTCCCGTTGTTCGCGCAGGCGGAAGGCAAGACCGGGCACGGGCTAGCGCTGGTGCGCACCGCCGCCGGCGAGCTACCCGCGCAGTCGCGACCCGGCGAGCTGGAGCGGCGGGTGCTGCTCGGCACCGACCTCGCGCCCCGCGAGTATGTGCGGCTGACGGAGCGCGATCACGACCTGTATCACAGCGTGGATATGGGCGGGACCATGTCGCCGTACCGGTGGACCCTCAACGGCCGCGCCCACCCCGACATCCCGCCGCTGAACGTCAACGAAGGGCAGCGGGTGCGCATGCGGATGCGGAACATGTCGGACATGTTCCACCCGATGCACCTGCACGGGCACACCTTCGCGCTCACCGACACCGGTCTGCGCAAGGACACCGTCACCATCGGGCCGATGCGCACCGTCGAGATCGAATTCGACACCGACAACCCGGGCCAATGGGCCCTGCACTGCCACAACGCCTACCACCAGGAGGCCGGGATGATGACCACCGTGTCCTACCTGGCCTGATCCCCGCATGCGGACCGGCCGTGTCCGGACTTCGGTGCCATGGCGGTCTGTGACCGTTCGAGAAAGGACCACATCCCATGAACAACAAGAAGTTTCTCGCCGTCGGCGCCACCGCCCTGGCGGTGGTGTTCGCCGCGGCGGCGTGCAGCGACACCGGGACCGGCACCACCGTCGCGACCTCGCCGGCCACGACCTCGGCCACCGCCACCTCGGCAGCCGACGAGGCCGCGGCGCACAACGACGCCGACGTGATGTTCGCGCAGATGATGTTGCCGCACCACAGTCAGGCGATCGAGATGAGCGACATGCTGCTGGCCAAAGAAGGGATCCCCGAGGAGGTGACCGCGCTGGCCGAGCAGATCAAGGCCGCTCAGGGCCCGGAGATCACCCAGCTCGAGTCCTGGCTCGAGCAGTGGGGTGAGCCCACCGAGATGCCCGAGACAGGCCACGACATGCCCGGCATGGACGAGGGCATGGACGAGGGCATGGACGGTATGGAGGGGATGGAGGGGATGGAGATGGAAGGGATGATGAGTGAGGAGGACATGCAGGCGCTGTCCGAGGCACAGGGCGCCGACGCCGCTCGCCTGTTCCTCGAGCAGATGATCGCCCACCACGAAGGCGCAGTCGACATGGCGCAGACCGAGATCGAGGACGGACAGTTCCCCGACGCGGTAGAGATGGCCCGCACCATCGGCGACACGCAGCAGCAGGAGATCGAGACCATGCGGCAGCTGTTGACCACCCTGTAACCGGGCGCCGCCCGGTTCCTCTCGGCCCGTTCGCCATCCCAGGAGGCTTTCGATGTCGCACCCGCAGCACGGACACCCCCACCCGGACCCGTCGCCCGCCGGACACAATGACGGCGCCGAGGTCCAGAGCCCGCCACCCGACGAGCATGATGCGCACGCCGGGCACGGCGAGCACCTCGCCCACGTCGGTCACGACACCCACCCTGAGCACGACGCTCATGGCGGCCATGGTGGGCACGATCGGCATGCCGGTCACGGGGCACACGGGGAGATGTTCCGCCGCCGGTTCTGGATCAGCCTGATCCTGTCGGTGCCGGTCGTCGCGTTCAGCCACATGGTCGCCGACCTGCTCGGCTACCCCATGCCGGACTTCCCCGGGGCCATGTGGATTCCGCCGGTCCTGGGCACGGTGATCTTCGTCTACGGCGGCACCCCGTTCCTCACCGGCGGCTGGGCCGAACTACGCTCTCGCCGGCCCGGGATGATGCTGCTGATCGCCATGGCGATCACCGTTGCGTTCCTCGCGTCCTGGGTCACCACCTTGGGTCTCGGCGGGTTCGACCTGGACTTCTGGTGGGAACTCGCGCTGCTGATCGTGATCATGCTGCTCGGGCACTGGCTCGAGATGCGCGCTCTCGGTTCGGCGTCGGGTGCCCTCGAAGCCCTGGCCGCGATGCTGCCGGATACCGCAGAGAAGATCACCGATGACGGCACCCGCGAGGTGCCGATCTCGGAGCTGTCCCACGGCGATCGGGTACTCGTGCGCGCCGGAGCGCGAGTACCCGCCGACGGCACCGTCACCGACGGCCGCGCCGAGGTCGACGAATCGATGATCACCGGCGAATCCAAGGCGGTCACCCGGCAGGTAGGCGACACCGTGGTCGCCGGCACCGTCGCGACCGACAGCGCCCTGCGGGTGCAGATCACCGCGGTCGGCGAGAACACTGCCCTGGCCGGTATCCAACGGATGGTCGCCGACGCCCAGGCCTCCTCGTCCCGTGCCCAGGCGCTGGCGGACAAGGCCGCAGCGTTCCTGTTCTACTTCGCCACCGTCGCCGGCATCCTCACCTTCGCGGTGTGGTCGCTGCTCGGCAACGTCGACGAGGCCGTGGTGCGTACCGTCACCGTGCTCGTCATCGCCTGCCCGCACGCACTCGGTTTGGCGATCCCGCTGGTGATCGCGATTTCCACCGAACGCGCCGCCAAGTCGGGGGTGCTGGTCAAGGACCGGCTCGCGCTCGAACGCATGCGCACCGTCGACGTGGTCCTCTTCGACAAGACCGGCACGTTGACCCAGGGCCGGCACCAGGTCACCGGTGTGGTCACCACCGCCGGTACCAGCGACGAGCAGGTGCTGGCGTTGGCCGCGGCGGTCGAGGCCGACAGCGAACATCCCGTCGCCCGGGCCATCGTCGCCGCCGCCGACAGTCGTGTCCCGGCGGGCGAGCGGATCGTCGCCACCGACTTCCGGTCCCTGCCGGGACGGGGGGTGCGCGCGCTCATCGACGGCACCGAGGCGATCGTCGGGGGCCCGGCCATGCTGGCCGATCTGCGGTTGTCGGTGCCCACCGACGTCACCGCCGTCACCGCCGGATGGATCCAACGCGGGGCCTCGGTGCTGCACCTGGCCCACGGCGGCCGGGTGCTCGGCGCGGTGGCCCTCGAGGACGCCGTGCGCGAGGAATCCCGTCAGGCCCTCGACGCCCTGCACGCCCGCGGGGTGAAGGTCGCGATGATCACCGGCGATGCGCGGCAGGTCGCCGACGCGGTGGCGGCCGACCTCGGGATCGACGAGGTGTTCGCCGAGGTGCTGCCCGAACACAAGGACGCCAAGGTCACCGAGCTGCAGAATCGTGGGCACACGGTCGCGATGGTCGGCGACGGTGTCAACGACGCCCCGGCTCTGGCCCGCGCCGATGTCGGTGTCGCGATCGGTGCCGGCACCGATGTGGCCATCGAATCCGCCGGGGTCGTGCTGGCGGCGAACGATCCGCGGGCGGTGCTGTCGATCATCGCGCTCTCGCATGCCAGCTACCGCAAGATGTGGCAGAACCTGGTGTGGGCGACCGGCTACAACATCATCGCCGTGCCACTCGCCGCGGGTGTGCTGGCCTTCGCCGGCGTCGCGATCTCCCCCGCGGTGGCCGCGATCCTCATGTCCGTCTCGACCATCGTCGTGGCGCTCAACGCCCAGCTGTTGCGGCGCCTCGACCTCGACCCCGCCCACCTGGCCCGCACCTGAGCCGGCCACCGACCCGATCCGAAACGAGTTTCTGCTTCTCATGTCGAGTTTTCCCCCGCGCCGGTGGGCGCGTGTCCTGGTGCCTGTTGCTGCGGTGGCTGTGCTCGCCGCTTGTGCGACCGGTGAACAATCCACCACGACCACCGAGTCGGGGGTCGCATCGGAGGTGCCTGGTACAGCGTTGGAACCGGCCCTGGATCATCTGCACGGTCTGCACCTCGATTCCGGCGGTGTGGTGCTGGCCGGTACCCACACCGGTCTCGTCGACCTCGCCGCGGACGGGCGCACCACCCGCGTCGGGGTCTCCGACGACGACTTCATGGGACTGACCGGCGCTCCGGGAACTGACCGTCTCTTCGCGTCCGGGCATCCGGGACCGTCGAGTTCGGCGCCGAATCCGTTGGGGCTGATCGACAGCACCGATGGCGGCCGCACCTGGACGCCGACATCCATTTTTGGCGGTGGGCTCACAGCTCGCCGCCCCGGCCGCGGCCGGAGCGCACCCCGCCGGGGCGAGCCACGACGCACCGGCTCCCGCCTCCACCCCGATGCCCCTGCCGGCAGCCGTGGCCGCCGCCCTGCCGGCAGCCGTGGCCGCCCTCCCCGAAGTCGGCGCCACCGTCGACCGGTTCGCCGCCGAGCACCACCTGCACCCTGCGCCGGACCACGCCCCGGTCACGGAGTCCGCCCCGGTCCCCGAGCAGGCCTCGGTCCCGAGTCCACCCTCGAGTCCCGAGATCATCCCGGGCAAGGAGACGGTGGCGGCGCCGGCATCGGCCGCGGCCACCGTTCCGCCGATCACCGCATCGTCGTGGTTACCGCAGCCGCTCGCGGTCGCGCCGGTCGCAGGAACGGTGACCTCTCCCTTCGGTCCCCGATGGGGCACCACCCACGCCGGTCTCGACATCGCCAACAGCATCGGCACACCGGTGTATGCGGCCGCCGGCGGCACCGTGACCGATTCCGGTCCGGCCTCCGGATTCGGTCTGTGGGTCCAGATCCGGCACGAGGACGGTTCGACGAGCACCTACGGTCACATCAACGAAACCCTGGTCTCGGTCGGCCAACAGGTACAGGCCGGCGAGCAGATCGCCACCGTCGGAAACCGCGGCGAGTCCACCGGGCCTCATCTGCACTTCGAAACCACCAACCCGGACGGAACGAAGGTCGATCCGATCCAGTAGCTGGCCGCGCGAGGTGTCGCCCAGACCGACCTCTCGCGTACCTAACGCACGGGCGTAACGCGCCGGGCGAAGTAGATCGCTCCAGTGATGCCGAGTCTCGTCCCACCCAGGGGGCGGGCTCGGCATCACGCATTGGTGAACCGGCCTTCGTCCTGGCGGCCCGGCGGCCATCCCCCACCGGCGCCCGGCGTGTTCTGCTCCCCTGCGCCCCCGGTCTGCGCCGGCAAGTCTCGGCGGGACAGACGGGACGGCCGGCGGACGGGACGACCCGCTCGGACAGGCCCCTCGGCGCACTTGCCTCTCGGTCCAGGGCAGTGGCCGCCACCCCGCTCCCTCGACGCAGTTTGCGTCGAGGGAGCGGGGTGGGGTACGTGACCACGCAACTCGGCCGGGGATCAGGTCAGGAGCGAGCGCGCACCTCACCGATGTCCGCCGGATCGGTGTCCTCGGTGTCCGGCTGCGCGGCGGCGGGGGCACGCTCCGCTGGGGGACGCAACCGCCCGGAGCGATCCAGGACGAACAGGGCGGCGACACAAAGGACGCCGACACCGGCGAGCGCCACCCAGATCAACGAGCCCAGCCCCGCACCGCTGAGCCACCCGAACACCACACCGGTACCGAGGTTGCCCACCAGAATGCCGATGCCGACGATCGTGTTGTAGAACCCGTAGTGGGTGGCGACCAACCGGCCACCGGCGAGGGCGACGACGGTGTCCATCTCGAACGGGAACACCGCCGCAGTGCCCACGGCCAGCAGCGCGGCAGTGAGAATCAGCGCACCGGCCGCGACCGCGCCGCCCAGTACCTCCGGGCTGGGGACCAGCACCAACGGCACGAACGCGGACGCCATGATCAGCATGCCGATCACCAGACTGCGCCCCGAGCCCCAACGGCGAGCGAACCAGGAGGTGATCCGCAGCTGCCCGGCGATCGCGACAATCCCGGAGACCACGAACAAAGAGGTCACCAGCACGGTGTCGGAGCGACCGCCGCCGACAATCTGCGCCGCTTGCAGCGGCAGCGCCAGATACACCTGGAAGGAGAGCACATAGGACCCGATCATCGCCACCGCGAACAGCACGAACGGGCGGTTCGCGGCGATGACCCGCCAATCCTCGAGCACCGAGGTCTTTCCGGCGCTCGGGGCGGCGCGGTGGGCAGGCAACGCCCAGATCTGCACCACGGTCAACACGGCGAACACCGCCGCCGCCACCAGCGCGGTGACCCGGAAGTCGAGGGTGGTCAGAGCGAGCCCGACCAACGGACCGAGCAGAATCCCGGCCTGGTAGAAGACGTTGAACACCGCGAACGCCTCCACCCGCCGCGCACCGGCGTCGGCGGCGAGGTAGGCACGCACCGCCGGGTTGAACAGCGCCCCGGCGAAGCCGGTGGCCACCGAGGCGATCAGGATTGCCGGGAGGGACTCGACGGCGGCGAGCAGCCCGAACCCGGCCACCCGCAAAAGACACCCGGCGACGATCAGCGGCTTGTACCCGAGCCGATCGGCGAGGGTGCCGCCGACCAGGAACATGCCCTGCTGGGAGAAGTTCCGCACCCCCAGCACCAGCCCGACCGCCCACGCCGCCAACCCCAGCGGACCGGCAAGGTATCCCGCCAGATAGGGCATGAGCATGTAGAAACCGATGTTGATGGAGAACTGGTTGACCATCAGCACCTGCGCGGGCCGGTCGAAGCTGCGGAACTGGGCCACCAGAGCGGTCATGACACGCCTTCGGTGGGGTCGATGACGGTGGCGCACCGGGTCCACGACGACACGATCTGGTCGGTCGGATGGTCGATGGTGGCCGGTGCGGTGGGCGGGTTGGCCTCGAGCAGGCCGTGCTCGGCGCAGTAGTCGTCGTTATAGATGGTGTCGAAGTAGCGTTGCGGACCGTCCGGGAAGATCGCCGCCACCCGAGTCTCCGGGGCGCTGGTGCGAGCGATCCACCCGGCCGCCAGCGCCACCGCCCCGACACTCCATCCGCCGCTGGCGTGGTGGGTGGCCGCCAGGGTGCGGCAGGACCAGACCGCCTCGTGCGGGGCCACCCAGTGCACCTCGTCGAAGGCCGGATAGTCGATGTTGTCGGGGTAGATGCTCGACCCGAGTCCGCGCATGAGCCGGGTGTGGGCGGGTTGACCGAAGATCGTCGAACCGACGGTGTCGACCCCGACCAGTTTCAACTCCGGGCAGAACCGGCGCAGCACCCGGGCCACCCCGGCCGAGTGTCCACCGGTGCCCACCGAGCAGACCAGCACGTCCACGCGGCCGAGTTGGGCGGCCAGTTCCAGGGCGAGGGATTCGTAGGCGTCGACGTTGTCCGGATTGGTGTATTGATCGGGGCACCACGCGCCGGGGTGCGCGCCGAGCAGCGCGGTGACCTTGTCCCGACGCGCCTGTTGCCAGCCGCCGCTCGGGTGCGGCTCGGTGACCAGTTCGACGGTGGCGCCGTACGCGGCGAGCATCCGGTGCACGATCGGCTCGAGGCCGGGGTCGGTGACCAGGGTGACCGGATGGTGGTGGGTGATCCCGGCCAGGGCCAAACCCAGGCCGAGGGTGCCGCTGGTGGATTCGATGATCATCGCCCCAGGGGCGAGGTCGCCGCGGGCCTTGGCGCGTTCGACCATGTGCAGGGCGGGCCGGTCCTTCATTCCGCCCGGATTACTGCCTTCGAGCTTGGCCCAGAAACCGCGTCCGGTGCCGGCGAACGGCTCCCCGATCCACAGGACGGGGGTGTTGCCGACCATGGTGGCGGGCTGGGGGGCAGCGGAGGGCGGTGGTCAGCAGGTGCGCGGAGGACGATGCCGCGAATGTGGAGTGAACAGCACTAGTCATGTGAGTGTGATCCCTGTATCGGACTGCGACGGGCGCAGTACATCGGTGACGGGCAGCGCGAAGCGGGCCACCAGGGAAGATCCCCGAGGTGGCCTGCGGGCTGCCGATCAGCACCGATTGATACAGAGAGCGTTGAGAATGGTGCGCCCGGAGCGGGCGCGGGGTATCGGATCCGGTGGGGCACGAGCGGCCAAGGTGGCCGGCATCAGCGCCATCATCACCACGAGGGCGACCAGAGCGAGCACGGCGGCGGTACCCAACGGGCGCAGCGGATTGTCCGACCGGGGCATGGCGACGACGGTGTGCCCCTCGTGAGGGCAGTGCTCGCCCTGCTCGATGTGCGCGTGCCCGGGGGCGTGCTCCTCCGCGGCGACCGCGGTCGAGGTGGTCACCACGTGCACGTCCGTGTCGTGATCGTGGGCGAGGAACAGGCCGCATTGGGCGATGGTGTGCGCGAGCAGATACAGAACAGCAGCGACGGCGATGACCGTCCGCGTACGCGGGGGGCGTATCGCAACTGCGCTCACAACTTCCTGACTGTAGCAGCGCAAACCGGGCCGATCGGTTGGTCCAGGCATCGAGCCGGCCGAACCCCGAGGTCAGCCTGCGGTCGGCCGGCACCCCTTCCCCTGCCTTCTCGGGCACGGTCGGTGCCGCGGTCATCGGGGCCGGGCGTCCGGCGCACGAGCACGCCGACCCTCTGCGTTCGGGTCGTGGGCGCGGTGTCGGCGCCTATCTCGAGCGGCCGCGCACGTCGGCGGCGCAGGCTCCGAAGTGGCCGCGCCCCGGGTACGGCCCCCGGGTACGGCCGGGACCAGTATTTCCGCGGAACTGGGGGGAGGTTCAGGTACACACGAGCGCGGACACCGCGCCGGCGCCCGCCAGGACCGTAAAGATCGGACCCACCATGGACACCGTGCCCATTGCCGCGCAGGACAGCCAGGGCCAGCGCGCCCGACCCGCGAGGCGCAGATTCCACAACCGCAGCGACGTGTCGTTGCTCAACCCCAGTGTCCCCGCCGGCCGCGGCAGAGTCGACGCCGACACCGCCGTCAACGCCGACCGCACCGTGGCGGGGCTGGTGACCCGGGCGGCATGCTGATCCGCGGTGAGTTCGACGAGGGTGGTCACCGCGGTCGGCGCTGCGGCGAACAGCGGCACGCGGGGGAACACCTCGGCCAGAACATTGCACACATTGACGATGCGGTGGTGTTGGCCTCGCAGATGGGCACGCTCGTGCGCAAGAACGGCTTCGCGTTCGCCGGCGCTCAGGCACGCCGACAAACCTTCGGTGGCCACCACGAAGCCGGGGCGACCGGCGACGCTGTAGGCCATCGGCAGTGGGTGATCGAGCCACATGACATCGCCTCGGGACCGCGCCACGATGGCCACCACCTCACGGTGATAGGTCCGCACCCGGCGCGACTCCCGGGTGTGGCGCCGACCCACGACGGTGGTGCGGATCGCCGCGAGGGCCAGAGCAACGGTGACAGCGCCGGCGACCGCCGCGGTGATCCCTGGGGCTGCGGTGTGCGAGAGCGCCGACCAACAGCGCACCAGGGTCTCGACGGCCGATTCGGCGGGCGCATGCTCGGGCCAGAGCGAGACGGCCACCGCGGAGGCACCGAAGAACACGGTCCCGCCGATACTGCCGAGCCATGCCGCCAGCACCGTCCTCGGTGTCAGGGCTGTGTCGGTCAGGCGTCGCAGCAACGTCGGCGCTGCCACTGCGATCAGAGCTGCGCCGACAAGGAGAATTACCGCCAGAGTCATTGGTCCGTGGGCCCACCGGTGCGTCCGCGACGCAGCGCATCGAATTCCGGGTCGGTCACCGTCTTGGCGAAGTGCAGCAGCACCGCACTGGGGTCGGCGCTGCTGTCGAGCAATGCCCGCAAGGCCTGGGACGTGGCTTCCTCGCGACTGCACGACGGTGAATAGAAGTAGGCCCGGCTGCGCTTTTCCCGCTGCACCCAGCCCTTCTCGTGCAGGTGGGTCACCACGGTCAGGATGGTCGTGTAGGCGAGTTGTTTGCGGCCGCTCAGGCGTTCGACGAGGTCGTGTACCGACTGCGGCTCGTCGGTGGACCACAGCTCGTTCATCACCTCGGCCTCGAGACCGCCCAATCGCTGCATGGCTCCCCTCGTAGATACTCGCCGGCTACCACACGTTCTCAGCGTGGTCCCTATTCCTCGGTCCTCTCGAATTCAACCATGCGGGAAATTTACCGTGTAATTGTCGGATGCGTATCGCCCAAGCGCCGAGGTGACTCCGCCGACCAGCGTGTCGGCCCCTCTTCCGATGCCGGGCACTCGTTTCGCCCACCTGCCTCGGTAGTAGTACAACGAGTCAGTACAACGAGTCAGTACAACGAGCAGGCCTGCTACGCAGGGGGCGGTGTCGGTGAGGACAGCGACGGTAGGAACCGTCGACGCATCCCGAGAACCTCATCGGTGAGGGCGATGGAGGCGGCGCCGTCGTCGACGGTGCCGGTCACCGCCCGGATCGCGTCGATCGATTCTGGTACGACGATCGCTTCGTTGAACACCTGATAGGTGAGGTAGGCCTCGTCTCCGTCGACGGTCACCACGTCCTCCCACACCGCAACCTCCCACATATCGCCCCGCGGCCTCCCGAGATCCCGCATCAGTTCGACGGTGGTGTTCAACGCCACCAGTCCCTCCGCCATGGTGACGAAGGCGATCCGCGGGGCAGCGTGCAGGGCAGCGAGGACCTCATCGCGGCTGCTGCGTCGGCGCAGTCGCAGGCTCCAGTAATGGTTGTGGGTTTGGGTGTGCGCGGCCTTGGCGGCCATGGTCACCACATCGAGATTCGGCAGGACGGTTCGCGCGTCCGGTCCTTGATGGGAGGGAATGGACGACTCGGGAACGATCGTGTTCATCACCCCACCCAGGTGGGACTCGCCGGGATCGGTGGCGCGCCGGATCAGTGTGCCCCGCGCGCTGGCCAGCAGATCCGCCGCATCCAACGCCCCGAGGACCCGCACGATGCTGGTGGTGTTGCACGAGACCACCCGCGTGCTCTCCCGGCCCACGGCGCTGGCGTAATTCGCCTGCGCGACGAAGGAATGACCGGTCGTGGCATGCGATTCACCGCCCTGCAGGATCACCTTCACCCCGGCCCGACGATAGAGGGGAAGAGCGGCGGCGGCCACCTTCTTCGGTGTGGCGTCCACAACGACGTCCACCTGGCCGAGCAGGTCCTCGAGGGTGCCGAGCACCGGAATGCCGGCGCTGACCATCGCGTGCCGGGCGGACTCGCCGGCCGCAAATACCGGAATGCCGAGTTCCGCGGCGGTGCGGATCCGCCAGTCGGTGGCAACATCGGCCACTCCGACCAGATGCATATCGGGCATGGCCCGGACCGCATCGGCGACTCGCTTGCCGATGACTCCGTATCCCGTCACGGCCACTCGTATCGGCGCGGTCATCGATATCCTCCTTCGGATCCGTTGTTGAAAGTTTGGCTGAAAGTTGGATGGATCGCCGCGAGCGCCGCTATCCGGTCGTGTCCCCGACTCGGGGCTGCGCGGCTGCCACCGGTGCCTCCGATGCGGCCGCGCCGACCTGGCGGGGAAGCTCGAGTCGTTTGAGCATCAAGGCGTTGACCGCGACGATCAGGCTTGAGCCGGACATCGACAGCGCCGCGATCTCCGGGCGCAGCACCAGCCCGAAGGCGGGTTCGAACACGCCGGCGGCGATCGGCAAGGCGATGACGTTGTAGCCGACCGCCCAGCCGAGGTTCTGCCGCATCTTGCGCAGGGTGCCCCGGCCGATGCGCAACGCGATCGGCACATCGAGTGGGTCCGAACGCATCAGCACCAGGTCGGCGGTTTCGATGGCGACGTCGGTGCCGGCGCCGATGGCGATGCCCAGATCCGCCTGCGCGAGGGCGGGGGCGTCGTTGACCCCGTCGCCGACCATGGCGACCTTCTTGCCGCCGCGTTGCAGTTCGGCGATCTTGTCGGCCTTGTCGGCGGGCAGCACCTCGGCGATGACGGTGTCGATGCCCAGCTGTGCGGCGATGCGCCGGGCGGTCGCTTCGTTGTCGCCGGAGAGCATGACCACCTCGATACCGAGCTCGTGCAGCGACGCCACCGCCTCGGCCGAGGTTTCCCGGGCGGCGTCGGCCAGGGCGATCACCCCGACACCACGGCCGTCGACCGCGACGAGCACGGCAGTACGCCCCGTCGCGGCGAGCTCGTCGCGTCGGTCCATCAGCGCGCCGAAGTCGACGTCCTCGGCCACCATGAGCTTGCGGTTGCCCACTGCTACCCGCCGGCCGGCCACCTCGGCAACCGCGCCGTGGCCGGGCACGTTGCGGAAGTTCTCCACCGAGACGGCGGGAATGCCGCGCTCGGTCGCATGGCGCACGATTGCGCCCGCGAGGGGATGTTCGGATTCGCGTTCGACCGCTGTCACCAGCGTCCAGAGTTCGTCCTCGGGCAGACCCTCGAGGACGACGTCGGTGACCTCCGGCTCGCCTTTGGTCAAGGTGCCGGTCTTGTCCATCACCACGGTGTCGATCCGGGCCGAGGTCTCGAGAGCGGTGGCGTTCTTGAACAGCACGCCGCGCTTGGCGCCCAGGCCGGTCCCGACCATGATCGCGGTCGGGGTCGCCAACCCGAGCGCGTCGGGGCAGGTGATCACCACGACGGTAATGGCGAACAGCAGCGCCATCTGTACGTCCCCGTCGAGCAGCCACCACACCAGGAAGGTGCCCACGCCGCCGACCAGGGCGACGAAGACCAGCCAGAACGCGGCCCGATCGGCCAGGCGCTGGCCGGGGGCCTTCGAGTTCTGTGCTTCTTGGACGAGGGCGACGATCTGGGCGAGGGCGGTGTCGGAGCCGACCTTGGTCGCCCGGACCCGCAGGGTGCCGGTGGTGTTGATCGACGCACCGATCACGCCGGAGCCTTCGGTCTTGGTGACCGGCAGGGACTCACCGGTGACCATGGATTCGTCGACCTCGGAGTGGCCGTTCTCGACGGTCCCGTCGACGGGGATCTTCGCCCCCGGCCGGATCAGCAGCAGGTCTCCGACCACGACCTCGGTGGTGGGGATTTCCGCCGGCTCACCGCCGCGTAGCACCACCGCCTGGGGTGGGGCGAGTTCGAGCAGGGTGCGGATGGCGTCGTTGGCGCCGCCGCGCGCGCGCATCTCGAACCAGTGCCCGAGCAGCACGAAGCTGGCCAACACCGTGGCGGCCTCGTAGAACACCTCTCCGCCGCCGGTCAGGGTCACGCCCACGCTGTAGAGCCAGCCGGTGCCGACCGCGACGGCGACGAGCACCATCATGTCCAGGGTTCGGGCCTTGAGGGCGCGGTAGGCGCCATCGAAGAAGATCCACGACGAGTAGAAGACCACCGGAATCGACAACAGCAGCGAGAAGACGTCGTCGCGTAGGCCGAACGGTGCCGCCACGGTGAATCCGAGCACCTCTCGCCCGATCGGCGACCACAGCAGGATCGGGATCGACAGCAGTGCCGCCACGAGGAAGCGGTTGCGCATGTCGCGCACCATCGCGTCCATCGACATCCCGGCGTGCCCGCCGTGGCCCATCAACTGCTGGGGCGTGTGGGTGGCGTGGTCGTCGTGCGCGGCGTGGTCGTCCTGTGCGGCAGGGGTGGGTGCGGCAGAGGGGTGGGCGGTGTGTTCGCGCGGTTCCTCCTGCGGGTCGCACAGGTGCGAGGGCACCGACTTGCCCTCGCAGTGGTATCCGCAGTCCCGTACCCAGTCGGTCAGAGTCGCCACCGAGGTCACGGCCGGGTCGTAGGTGACGGTCGCGGTCTGGTTCACCGCGTTGGCCTCGACAGCAAGGACGCCGGGTCGGCGGAGCAAGGTGGATTGCACCACCGCCGTCGAGGTCGCCCAGTGCAGGCCACCGACCTCGAGTACGGCGGTGCGTTCGTTTCTGTTTGTCACGGTGTTCGAGGACATGGCGTTCTCCGGACGGTCGATGGAATACGCATTGCGAAAGGCGCATTGGAGGGTCAGGGAAAGCAACCGAAGAGCCGAACGCAGCTAGCGGCCCGATCCGTGGCCTCCGTGGCCGGGGCCGCCCATCATCATCGCCATCATCAGCACGCAGGCCCCGGCGAACACCAGGGCGCCGACGCCCACCGTGCCGGTGGCCACCAGCGCAATGGCGATCGCCAGCATGGGGATACAGCAAATCACCATCATCGCGCGGTGGCCGAGAGCTCGACGCATTCGCCCGGCACGCGCGGGGGCCGGTTCGGAGTGTTCGTGGGCGGAGTGCGGGCGCTCGGGCATGTCGGGCATCTCGCGGGGGTCGGTCATCGGAAACCTCTCAACGACTTGGGCTGGTAGCCGAGTGCGGCGTAGAGCGGGCAGTGCCCCAAGGCTCCGGTCACCGCAAGGTCGAGACCGGCCAGGATCAGCAGTACTTCCAGTGCGGCCACTCCGAGGCCCGGGGACTGGAACAGCAGGACGATCCCGGCGGTAATCGCGGCCGCTCCCACAACGATGCGACCGATGCGTTCGGTTGGGGTGATGTTCAACGACCATCGACGTGCCATCACAACCGCTCCTTCGGTGAGCCGGGGCAGATTCCCCGGGAGTGCTGCTTGCCTTCATCCTCGTCGGGGGCTACGTAGATTCGGTGCGTATCGGATGAGGATTTGATGAAGATGTCGTGCCGCACGGCCCGGGTCTTCGGTCCGAGGGCGTGGTGTCTCGTGCGCTGGGAGTTCATCGGCGGATCCTTGTTGTCGGGTGCCGCTGCAGCGGGAACTGCAGCGTCTGTCCCCCACCGAGGGTGCGGTGTGCTCCGTCCACCTCGACGGTGACCGCGGTGGCGGTGCAGCGATGGGCGGTCAGGGACAGCGCGCTCTCGTCGAGGCGCACGTCGATGCGGTGGCCCCGGTAGTGCAGTCGGAACTGCAGTTGCCGGATTTCGGGGGGCATCTGCGGGGTGAGCACCAGACGGTCCGACTCGAAGCGGACTCCGGCGAACGAGCGGGTGACGATGTCGACGGTGCCGGCCATCGCGCCCAGATGGATGCCTTCTCGGGTGGTGCCGCCCTGCGTGTCATCCAGATCGGCGATCAGCGCTTCCCGAAAGACGGCCCAGGCGCGGGCGGGATCGATCCGGGCCAGCACCGAGGCGTGTACGACCCGGCTCAGGGTCGACCCGTGTGCGGTGCGGGCCAGGTAGTAGTCGACGGTGCGGATCAGCTGCTCGGCGGTGACGTCGTAGCCGAGCCGGGCCAGTATCGACAGCAGCTCGGTCGGTCCCAGCAGATACAGCAGCATCAGCACATCTGCCTGTTTGGCGAGCTTGTAGCGGTTGGTGGTGTCTGCTTCGGATTCCAGGATCAGATCGAGGCGGCCGATGTTGCCGTAGGTGCGCCGATAGCGAGGCCAGTCGAACTCGGAAAGACGATCGTATCCGTCGAACTGGCTGATCAGCCCGTCATGGAACGGCACCGCGATGCGACGGCTCAGATGTCGCCATCGCGTCATCTCCTCGGGGTCGACGCCGAGCCGGTCGAGCAGTTCGTCGCCGTCGGTGCCGGCCAGCTCCGTCACCGTCGCGGCCGCGTGGTGACACACCCAGGCGGCCATCACGTTCGTGTAGGCATTGTCGCGGACACCGAGACCGGGGGCCTCGGGATACCCGTCGTGGTATTCGTCGGGGCCCATCACCCCGGAAAGGTGGAACCGGTCCTCCTCCGGGTCGTGCTCGGCCAGAGACGTGAACAGGCGGGCCACCTCGATCAGCAGTTCACCGCCGCGGTCGGTGAGCCACACCCGGTCACCGGTGCTCTGGTAGTACTGCCAGGCGTTGTAGGCCACCGCCAAGCCGACGTGTCGTTGACGGCGGGAGTTGTCGGGCATCCAGCGTTCCGAGCGCGGATTGTAGAGCTGGGTGGGGGTTTCCTCCCGTCCGTCGCTGCCGCTCTGCCAGGGGAACAATGCGCCGGCAAGTCCGGCGCGGGCGGCGGCGTCGCGGGCGGTGTCGAGACGTCGCCACCGATAGTCCAGCAGCGACCGGGTCACCGCGGGCAGGTGGGTGGTGATCACCGGCAGGACGAACAGCTCGTCCCAGAAGACATGGCCGCGGTAGCCCTCACCGTTCAACCCGCGGGCCGGAACACCGGTGTCGAGGTCCTCGCTGTGCGGGCTGACGGTTTGCATCAGGTGAAACAGGTGCAGGTTCAGCACCAACTGAAGTTCCCGGTCGGTGTCGAGTTGGACGCGGAACCGATCCCACAGTCGCCGCCACGCCGCCTCGTGCCCCGGAAGCAGCTCGGCCACCCCGCCGGAGACGCGGTCGAGTTCCCCGAGAACACTCGATCCCGGCGACGCGATGGCCGCGTCCTTGGAGGTGGCGATCGCGGCGATCTTGTCGACCACCACCGGGTGGTCGTGGTGAACCTCGAGACGGAACTGGTGAGCGGGGATGCCGGCGGTCGTATCGGTGTCTCTGCCCCGCACGTCCCCGGCGCGCACGCGGGTGCGTACCGCCGTCGCGATCCGGATGCGACTCCGGCTGGTGTAGGTCTGTACCAGCAGCACATCGGGCTGGACGTGCCGAATCGTGGTCGCGGTCAGGTGCCGATGGGCCAGGGCTGCATAGTCCGCGACATTCGAGTTGGTCACCGTGGGATCGATGCCGGATCTCAGGGTCAGCGTGCCGCTCCAGCCGAGGGGGGTCAGCGTCGTCTCGAGCGCGGCCAGATGGAAGCGCTGCATCGAGACCACGCGTCGTTGCCGCACCTGCAGACGCCGTCCCTGCCCGTCGCGCAGGCGCACCTCGCGGATCAGCAGTGCCCGCCGCAGATCCAGCACCCGCCGCTCGTCCTCGACGATCAGACCGCCCTCGGACCACCACGGTCCGGTGTCGATCCGCACATCGAGCCACAGCCAGTCGGCGGTGTTGACCAAATGCTCGTCTTCGACCCTCCGCCCATGCACGGAACTGGTGAGCCGGTTGTAGACGCCCGCGAGATACGTTCCCGGGTAATGGGTGCCGTCGGCCCGGCGTTCGGGGGCGGCACCCCGCACACCCATGTATCCGTTCCCGAGGGCGGTCAATACCTCCCGGTGGCCCTCGTGCGCGGGATCGAAGCCGCGGTAGATCAACTGCCACGGATCGGTGCGTACTGCACCCAGGTCCAACTCCGACACGTCCCCGAGCACCAGGTCCGCGCCCGCGGCCTCGAGGAGCCGGCGGTTGCCACCGCGATCGATGCCCACCACCAGGGCAAAGCCGCCCCGCCGGGCCGCCTCGATACCGGCTCCGGCATCTTCGACGACGACCGCTCGACTGGGCGGCACCCCGAGCAGCCGTGCAGCATGGAGAAACACCGCCGGATCCGGTTTGCCCGGCAGATCCCGCTCGGCGGCGACCGTACCGTCGACGACCACGTCGAACATCGTCTCCAGGGCGGCGGCGGACAGCACGGTGGTGGCATTGCCGCTGCTGGTGACCACTGCGGTGGCGACCCCGCCGAGGCGCAGGCGTTGCAGCAGCGCGAGGGTGCCGGGGAACACGGGCACTCCCTGTTCGGCCAGCAGCGTGTGGTAGCGGCTGTTTTTCCGGTTACCGATCGCGTGGACGGTCCACGCGTCCTCCGGGTCGTCGGGGGCGCCGGGGGGAAGGCTGATTCCCCGCGCGGCAAGAAACGTCGCGACACCGTCCGAGCGCGGCCTACCGTCGACATAGCGGCGGTACTCCACGGCGGCATCGAACGGAGTTTGCGCCGCCCCGACGCGCGGGTCGCGTAGTGTCTCGTCGAACGTCTCCTTCCATGCCCGTGCATGCAGGTCCGCGGTATCGACGAGCACCCCGTCCATGTCGAAAAGTACGGCAGCGTAAGGGTAGTGCGCATGACCTTCCGGGCGGATCCGTCCGTCCGATTCCGCCGGGAGGGTGGGCGCGGCGTGCACAGGAGCGCTGTGGTCCTTCGACAGGGCCGAGTCGGGGCCGCTCACGGGATGTCCTGAACCGGCGACACCGCCTCGCACGGGTCGTCTGTAGGGGCGTTCCACCGCCAGTTCCGAATCTCGGGCATGTCCTCGCCGTGGCGCCGGATGTACTGGCGGTGTGCGATCAAAGTGTTTTTCAGTTGTTCACGGGCATGGGCGGCAGCGTCGCGCAGGTGGGGCAACAGATCCAACGCGGTGATCGCCAGATGGAACCGGTCGATCCGGTTGAGCACACACATGTCGAACGGGGTGGTGGTGGTGCCCTCCTCGATGTATCCCCGCACGTGCAGGTTGGCGTGATTGGTGCGTTTGTAGGTCAGCCGGTGGATCAGCCAGGGATAGCCGTGGTAGGCGAACACGACCGGCGTGGTCCGGGTGAACAATGCGTCGAAGTCGGCGTCGGAGAGCCCGTGGGGATGGTCGTCGGCGTGTTGCAGACGCATCAGATCCACGACGTTGACCACCCGGATCGCCAACTCGGGGAACAACCGGCGCAGGATGTCCACGGCGGCGAGCGTTTCCAAGGTCGGCACGTCACCGGCGCAGCCGAAGACGATGTCGGGTTCGCGACCGCAGTCGGTCCCGGCCCACCCCCAGATCCCGATCCCCTTGGTGCAGTGGGCGATCGCATCATCGACGGACAGGTACTGCAGTTGTGGCTGCTTGCCGGCGACGATGACGTTGACGTACTGGCGACTGCGCAGGCAGTGATCGGCCACCGACAGGAGCGTATTCGCATCCGGCGGCAGATAGACCCGCACCACGTCGGCCTTCTTGTTCACCACGTGATCGATGAATCCCGGGTCCTGATGAGAAAACCCGTTGTGGTCCTGGCGCCACACGTGCGAGGTCAGCAGGTAGTTCAAGGACGGTATCGGATACCGCCAGGCGATGGCGTTGGTGGTCTTGAGCCACTTGGCGTGTTGATTGAACATCGAGTCGATGATGTGCACGAACGCCTCGTAGCAGGAGAACACCCCGTGTCGTCCGGTCAACAGATACCCTTCGAGCCAGCCCTGGCACAGATGCTCGGACAACACCTCCATCACCCGCCCGTCCGGCGCAAGATGCTCGTCGAGGTCGGTGACCGGCAGAGCCCACGCCCTGTCGGTGGCCTCGAGCACCGCGTCGAGCCGATTGGAGTTGTTCTCGTCGGGAGCGAAGACCCGAAAGCTCGTCATGTTCTCGGCCATGACATCGCGCAGCAGGTGGCCGAGGATCCGGGTCGACTCGGCGACAGTGGCGCCGGGTTCGGTGACCTCGACCGCATATCGGCGGAAATCCGGCATCTTCAGCGGACGGAGGCCACCGCCGCCGTTGGTGTGCGGGTTGGCGCTCATGCGCCGGTCTCCCGACGGGTGCAGGTCGGCGATCTGCGGATACGGTGCGCCGCCCCCATCGAACAACTCCTCGGGACGATAGCTGCGCAACCACTGCTCGAGCACCGTTCGGTGCGAGGCATCGTCGCGCGCATTGCCGAACGGCACCTGATGCGAGCGCCAGGATCCTTCGACGCGGTGACCGTCGACCTCGGTCGGTCCGGTCCATCCCTTCGGGGACCGCAGCACCAGCATCGGCCACCGGGGACGTTCGGCTGCGCCGTCGCGGCGCGCCCGTGCACGGATCGCGGCGATATCGTCGAGGGCACGGTCGAGCGCGGCGGCGAACTGCCGGTGCATCTGTTCGGGATCGTCGCCCTCGACGAAGTACGGTGTGTGACCGTATCCCCGCAGCAGCGATTCGAGTTCGTCGGGGTCGATGCGCGAGAGCACGGTGGGACTTGCGATCTTGTAGCCGTTGAGATGCAGGATGGGCAGCACCGCACCGTCCCTGGACGGATCGACGAATTTGTTCGAGTGCCAGCTCGCTGCCAGGGGGCCCGTCTCGGCTTCTCCGTCTCCGATAATCACCGCGACCACCAGGTCGGGGTTGTCGAACGCGGCACCGTAGGCGTGGGCCAGGGAATATCCCAGCTCACCGCCTTCGTGAATGGACCCGGGCGTCTCGGGGGCGACATGGCTGGGAATTCCCCCGGGAAACGAGAACTGGGTGAACAACCGGCGCATGCCGTCTTCATCGCGGGAGATATCGGGATATACCTCGCTGTAGGTGCCCTCCAGCCAGGCGGCGGCGACCGGTCCCGGCCCACCGTGGCCGGGACCTATCACGTACATCATGTTCAGATCGCGGGCGGTGATGACGCGATTGAGGTGGGCGTAGATGAAGTTCAGGCCGGGTGTGGTGCCCCAGTGGCCGAGGAGTCGCGGTTTGATGTGCTCCGGCCGCAGAGGTTCGCGCAGCAGGGGGTTGTCCATCAGATAGATCTGACCCACCGACAGATAGTTTGCGGCCCGCCACCAGGCGTGAATCCGCTTGAGGTCTTCGTCGTCGAGTGAAGGCGAGATTTCCGGCCGGTTGATTGTCACGGATACTGCACCACTTTCTTTTCTCACATCGCTACGGTCCGCTCTCACGGTCAGTCCGCCGCTACGCAGAGGATCCGGTTCGTAGACAGAAGGTTCGTAGACAGAATCTGATCACATGGTGGCCAACGGTTTTCGTGCCGACAGATCCCGCCTCCCGGCGGCCGCGGCATCTACTCGGCAGCGGTTTACCTCTCCCCTGGTCTCGGACCGCGGCTGCGGTGCCACCCGGTCCTCACAGTGCCCGCTCGACCGGTAGAAGACATAGAGGAACCATGAAGATTTGATCAAGATCCGGAGGTGGTCCCGCGCATTTCGCGAAGCGTCGACCGACTTTTCCGCCGCGGCGCGGCAAGCGGGCCGCCCTCGACCTGCTCGTGTCGATCAGCGGCGCGCTCCTGACGCGGAGGCGGCGGTGGGGAACCCGGAGCGCCGTCGCCGCTCGTCATCCGCAGCTAGTGCCATGCCCGACGGACCTGCCCCGCATTCGAGACCACCGTCGATGGACAACGCCACCTGCACGGCGTGTCCGATGACCGCCGGGCATGTTGTTCGGCCCGCCCGCCTCGGACTCTGCGGTCGGTAACCGCTCGCAGGCAGGACACCCACCTCATACCGGTCATCCGACAGGGGCGAGTCTCCACGGTGCCCTCGAGGCGGCTGATGCGTAAACCGCGCCAGTGCTGTAGCGCCTGCTGTAGCGCCTGCTGTAGCGCCGGAAAGCCTCTGTGCAACGCACTTCCGGCCCGTCCCGCTCAGCTGCACCTGATGCTCGGTCAGCGATCGCCGGTGACGGCACACCCGGCGCCGGGTGTGCCGGGCGAGCAAGTATGCCCACCGGTCAACGCTGTGTTCGCTCGAGGACGTGGGTCATCGCGCACCGGCCGAGATGGGCGGGGTTGTCAGCTGCAGCAGCAGCCGCCCCCTCCGCTCGCCATGGGCAAGGAGCGACCGACCGCATCATCTGCGGAGACGATCTCGTAACCTGCGTCGGCAATGGCGCGAGATACGGCCTGGGCGGTTGCGGTTCCGGTGGTCGTCACACTCCCGGCCTGCAAGTCGACCTCAACGCCGGTCACGCCGGGCACTGCCCCGACAGCGGTTTTCACGGACGATACGCAATGTCCGCAGGTCATTCCCTGAACCTGGTAGGTGGTGACCGTCATCGTCTTAGTCCTTTCTCCGAACGCCGTGGGGTGATCCCACACCCGCATCATATACCCCCGGTGGGTATATGATGCGGGTCGGCGGGTTTCTTCAGGAAATCTTCACCTTGGCCCCCGGAGAGTGAGGTGGGCGTCCACGGACGCGTAGCTCGAGGCTGGTCGATCGACTCGGGAAACCGTGGCCATCGGGCCGGGTCGAGAGCGTCCCGGCGTCGACTATCCTGGCGAGCCTGGATCGAATGCCTCTCTCCCGCGCGGGATATCGACCGTCAGTGGTCGGGGCGTCGGGGGATAATGACGTTCACTCGAAGCTCCTCGGCCTCGGCCGCGACCGAACCACACCGGAGGTACGCGATGAACCCCACCAGCGGACCGACGCCGAGGCGACCGCATGTCCGGTCGGGGAGACACTCCCTGATGGCGCTTGCGGCAACGGTGGTTCTCGGGACCACACTGTCGGGGTGTTCCGGCGGCGCCGACCCCGCCCCCGGTCCGGCACCGTCCGCAGCGACGACACCGTCCGGCCCGGCGGGGACGGTGACCGGATCGGTGTGGGTCGCCGAGGAGGAAGGGGACAGTCTCACCGTGGTGGACGCGGCCACCGACGAGGTGGTGACGACACTGACCGGCGTGGACTCACCTCACAACGTCCAGGTCGGACGGGACGGGACGACCGTATACACGGTCACCGGTGAGGACCGGGTGATCGCCATCGACCAGGGCACCTATGCGGTGCGCGCGGTCGCGCCCACGGGTTCGGCGCCGGCACACGTGATCGACGCCCCGAACGGCAAGGTCTATGTGACCGACGCGGGCGACGGCACCCTCTCGGTGTTCGAGGCCTCCGGCTTACGGCCGGCCGGGCGGATCGAACTCGGCGGGATGCCCCACGGGCTACGGCCCGCGGCAGGAGGTTCGGTGATCGTGGTCGCCGACACCGAGGCCGGCGTGATCCACCTGATCGACCCTGCCACCGATCGGGTCACCGGGGCGGTACCCGTCGGCGCCGGCCCGGCTCAGGTCGCGGTCTCCGCCGACGGCCGGTTCGCGTACGCCGGGACCACCGAACCTGCCGCGGTGGTCAAGGTCGATCTGAGCGCCCGCGCGGTAGTGGCCACCGTCGCGGTGCCGGCCGCGCCCGTGCAGCTGTACCTGACCCCGGACGAAAGGACCGTGGTGTCCGCCGACCAGGGCACCCGGCAACAACCCGGCAACACCCTGTCGGTGATCGACACGACCGAGATGACGGTCCGCGCCGCCGTCGGCACCGGAGCCGGCCCGCACGGGGTGGTGATCGATCCCTCGGGCACGCGCGCATGGGTGACGAATACATACGACGACACGGTGTCCGTGATCGATCTGCCCAGTCTCTCGGCGGTGGCGACCGTGCCGGTCGGCGAACGACCCAACGGGGTCAGCTTCTCCCCGCGCCCGACGGCGGCGACAGCTCCCTCGGCCGGATTGACGCTTCCGCCGCCAGCAGTTACCCAAGACGGCAGCGGCGAGGAGCACCCGGATGAGCACGGGCCGTAAGCGCCCGGAGCGTCCGGATCGACGCACCGCCGACCCGGCCGGTCAACTGCCACAATGCTTTTCTCGACGACTCGTCACCCGTCCTCTGCGGATGCCGAAGACGATGCGGGATACACCGACCCCGGGCGCAGATTATGGGTGTCGAACCGGTACCTCGGCACCGGAGAGCCTCAAGACGCCCTCCAGCTGGAACGAATCAAATAGCCAACTACCCGTGGCTCGACACCGGCCACGCGGCGGCGGGCGGCGCCCGCATCCTCACCGCAGCGCACCACGGCGTGGGAAAGCGAAACGCAGGCGCAGCGTGTCAACCACGGAGGCACCGACGTCCACGTGGCGCGCAGCCGTGCCGATGCGTGGGATCGCCGTCGGAAGCACCGCCGCAGCCCCACCCCTGAAACACCCCTTCCCTGCCACCGGGTCGCTCTGCGAAAGCCGTGCTCTACATCGGCATGTTCATCATCGGTATTCCACTCATCTGGTGAAACCACATCATCAACTGGTGTAGCACTAGGTGCGCCTGGTCCATCACGCCCATCATGTTCACTACGCTCCCCTTCCGGAATCGGACACTCTCGACGCTCGAGGTGGCCCTAGTATCGGCTCTCGACGAAGTGGGCGTGCCGTATCGGCGGCGGCCGACGGGTTTCTTCAACAGATCTTCATAAGATCTTCCCGCCACGGACAGGTGTCGCTCGTAGGGTGTGCTCACCGTGGGAGCCGGTGGTCTACGACCGGCTCACCTGCGACGAGCACTTCGAGCTGTTCGGCCGGGCCTACCGCGCCGCGAACGGCGGTGCCGCGACGTTGTGGGCGGATCACCACGGGTGAAGCACCCCCGCGGGTATTTCATCGGGTATTTCCTTCGAGAAAGTCCGGCTCGCCCGATCAGCTCTTCGCCACGGTGAGCAGCACCGTGCTGTCTTCGCAGGCGTCGATCCGGTGCCGGGCGCGGGGAATGATGACCAGATCCCCCGTTCTTGCGTCCCGGGAGGTGTCACCGGTGCTGAGACGGATGCGTCCGTGCAGCACGTACACGGTCCCCTCGCCGGGGCTGTCGTGTTCCCCCATCGATCGTCCCCGTTGCAGGGCGATGAGGGTCTGGCGCAGCACCTGGTCGTGACCGCCGTATACGGTTTCGGCACTGCGGCCACTGGACGCGGTGGCGGCGTGAGACCGCAGGTGGCGGGCGACGGCGATCAGCGACAGCTTCTTCATGCCCTTTTTTCTACCGTCTCTACCCAGCCGGTCTTGTCCTTCTTCCCGCAGACCGCGGACCGGAGTTCTGACTGCAAGGTCAGCGGAGGACGTGCATGACGGTATGCGGTGAGCCGGGACTCGGTACGCGACGGGCACCCACACGGTGATCGGGTCCGAGGCGATGCGGGTCGCGGCCTCGACCAGCGAGCGGATGTCGGTGGCGGCGGGGCGATGTTCAGCCGGCCTTCCTCGGCGGGGCGAGACGGTGCCACTGCCCCTCGGCGAGGCCGGAGAACCGGGAGGGTGTTCAAGCGCAGGATCTGCAGCGGCTCCGGTGCGGGGGCCGTGGAATCCGGCGTTGAGGACCTCCGCTGGGTTGGCCAAGCGGCCAGCGGGGTGCGTATCTCGTCTACCAGCTCCGAGAACGCGCGCCGCTGGTGCCCTCAACCGAGTCCCGTCGCTGAGCGAGTTGACTGCTGATGTCCGCCCGCTGGTCGAATCCACCCCGAAGCGGTTGGTAGCGGCCACTGACAATCTTGGGCGGAGACGGGCAGCTGCCGATCGGAGTCGGGCATCATGCACCAGTCCCGACGACTTCGGATTCCAGCGGCATCGTCCCGTTGCCCATCTTCAGAGAACCTTCATCAAATGAACACCTCGCCGCGGGCAGGCACAAGGCAGGATGGAGCACCGTGGCACCCGCCGGCACGCCGGCTACGCCGCCCGCGGCAGCCTGGTAGCGCCTCGCGCCCACGGTCTCCCGCGTCCTGAAGAACATTTGTCCCACACGCGTCCGCATCCAGCCGCGGCCCTGAGATGACATAGGAACAACACGTGGTCTCCATCGTCGTACCCTCCACGGCCGCCGTCTTGGCGTACCTGCCCAGCCCGCCGCAGGGGGTGTGGTATCTCGGTCCCCTCGCGCTGCGCGCCTACGCGTTGTGCATCATCGTCGGGATCGTCGTGGCGATCTTCTGGGGCAACCGCCGCTGGATTGCCCGCGGTGGTGAACCCGGCACCGTCCTCGACATCGCGGTGTGGGCGGTGCCGTTCGGGTTGATCGGCGGCCGGCTCTACCACGTGCTCACCGACTGGCCCAAGTACTTCGGCGAGGGCGCCGACCCGCTCGACGCCCTGAAGATCTGGCAGGGGGGTCTCGGTATCTGGGGCGCCGTCGCGCTCGGCGGTGTCGGCGCGTGGATCGGCTGCCGCCGCCGCGGCATCCCGCTCCCTGCATTCGGGGACGCCCTCGCCCCGGGAATCCTGCTGGCGCAAGCCATCGGCCGACTCGGCAACTGGTTCAACCAGGAGCTGTACGGTCGGGAGACCACGGTGCCGTGGGGACTCGAGATCTACGAGCGACGCACCGAGTCCGGCCTGACCGGACCCGACCTGCTCGACGGGGTCTCGACCGGCGAGGTCGTCGCGGTCGTGCATCCGGCCTTCCTGTACGAGCTGCTGTGGAATCTGCTCGTCGTCCTGCTGCTCGTCCTCGTCGACCGCAGGTTCCGGATCGGACACGGGCGGCTGTTCGCGCTCTACGTCGCTGGATACTGCGCGGGCCGGTTCTGGATCGAGCTGATGCGCTCGGATCCCGCCACCGTGATCGCCGGCATCCGCATCAACTTGTTCACCTCGGCGATCGTGTTCGTCCTCGCCGCCGCCTACGTCGTCCTCGCCCGCAAAGGCCGCGAGGCGCCCGAAGACCTCACATCCCCGCATGGACGCACCGGACCTCGAGATGAAGTTCGACGGACCACGGACGCATCGGTGCCGTAGAGGGAGAATCTGCCGGGATGAACGGGGAACCGGAACGCCCGATCCGCTTCCGACACCAGGCGATGATCGCCATCCGCTTCGCCCGCGGCGACATCGACGCGGACGACTCCCAGGCTCAACGACGCACTGCGCCCCTTGCTGATCCGACGCAACGCTCTCCTTCGACCCCCAGGAGACTATCCGTGGTCGACCTCGCGTATCGCAGAGTCCGTACTCGGTTCCGCCGTAACCTAGGAGGCCGGGCCGCATGCGGCACCCGAGAAGCGAATGACCCGGTCACCGCTTCGCCCACGTGGCCCGTCGCGTTGACGCAGAACACCGAGGATCGAACCAGGCGATGACGATGGCACAGCTCGCCCCGCGGCCGATCCAGGCTGGTCTCGGGGAACGCGGGGCGCCGACCGGGGAATACGACGCATGTGTGCCCATTCCGCGGTTGCGTGCTCGTGCCGGTGACCTGCTCGGGCTCCCGCATCCGAGCGCCGACGACCCCACCGTTGCGAAACCGACACATCATGACCCGGGGCACAGGGGCGCACCGGTGGTCGGGCCGGGACCGTGGCGGTCAAGTCCCGAGGTCCGAGCCCGCAGAGAAGAGGAGTAGCGATGCAACTGGGACTTGTGGGCCTGGGTCGGATGGGTTCGGGCATGCTTCGGCGCCTGCGTCAACGCGGCCACGACGTAATCGGGTTCGATCCGCACTCCTCCGCCAGTGATGTCACCTCCCTGGAGGCTCTCGTTCAGGCGTTGTCCGTCCCGCGCACGGTATGGGTGATGGTTCCCGCCGGCGCACCGACCCGAGAGGTGATCGGCCAACTTTCCCGGATGTTGTCCAGAGGAGATCGGGTCGTCGACGGCGGCAATACCCGATTCATCGAGGACCGAATCCATGCCGAGATCCTTGCCCACGCGGACATCCGATTGGTGGACTGTGGGGTCTCCGGAGGGGTGTGGGGGGAAGCCGACGGGTATGCGCTCATGGTCGGCGGCCACCCGACCGATGTCTCTGACCTGATGCCGATCTTCGAGGCGTTGTGTCCGGACGGTGAGCGCGCCGACTCGTTCGTCCATGCCGGGCCCCTCGGGGCAGGACACTACGCCAAGATGGTGCACAACGGCGTCGAGTACGGCTTGATGCAGGCCTATGCCGAAGGCTTCGAGCTTCTCGCCGCCGAGGAGTTGATCACCGATGTACCCGCAGTGCTGAGAGCCTGGTCGCGGGGCACCGTCGTGCGGTCGTGGCTTCTCGATCTTCTTGTCGACGCGGTGTCCGACGAAGACGAGTTCTCCCGGGTGTCGGGGTATGTGGAGGACTCCGGTGAAGGCCGCTGGACGGTCGAAGAAGCCCTCCGTCATGCTGTCCCTGCCCCCGTCATTTCCGCCGCACTGTTCGCTCGGTTCGCCTCCCGACAAAGCGATTCGCCGGCGATGAGAGCCGTGGCCGCCCTGCGTCGCCGATTCGGTGGCCACCCCGTACGCACCCACCGCCCACCGAAGGAATGACGTGGGTTGGCTTTGAGAAATGTCCGCGGCTCCACGGTGATCGCACCGTGCCACCCTGCCGTGAGTGGCACCCTTGCCATGGCGGCAAGGGCTGCGGCCACATGCATCTCCTCGGTGCTGCCGGGCACCGCAGTGGACGAGGAACCGATCGGCCAAAGCGTGCGGCGGCGACGTACTCACGTCGTTCGGATTGTGCCGTGATGATCGCAGCCCATCGCGGACACGAAGTCGACGATCGACCCGAAGCTCACGCGCCCGTCATGCCCGGTCGGGAGTGATACGTCATCCTGCGATACCGACGACCGGTGCTCTCACCGTCGAAGGGACCGAGGGCCACTGTGCCAGCGTTGGACGGTGCGGCCATAGTCCGCGCCTGTCGCCGCTCGAAGAGCGGGAAGACGGTCCTCACACCACCCTCGATGTGCAGTCGCGACCGACGAACCGCTTGACAGTCCGATCTTTTGAAGTCTGAGCCGGGTCAGCCGAGGGCGCCGATCAGATCGTGGCACGCCTGTTCACACCGTCGGCACACCTCGGCACACATGCGGCAGTGTTCGTGATGGGAGGCGTGCCGAGCACACTCGTCGCCGCACGCCTTGCACGCCGCCGCGCAGGTATCGAGGACGGACCGGGTGAGGTTGGCGTCGTAGCCGGTGTGGCGTGAGAGCACCCGCCCTGTGGTCTCACAAATGTCGGCGCAGTCCAAATCGATGCGGATGCACTTGACCAACTCGGCTGCCGCATCCTCGCTCAGACACGCATCGGCGCATGCAGTGCATACTTGCGCACACTCGATGCACGCCTCGATACAGGCGGTCAGCTTCGCTGTGTCGATCTGACCGAAGCTGTGGGGGTGGGTATCGAGCATGCTCGCTACGGTGCTCACTGGTGTCTCCTCTCGTCGATGCCGGTTGCTTTGTCGCTGGAAGCGCCCGGTTCAGATGCCGTACCCGTTCATCCGTCGCGAAAAACGAGGCGTCGTAGTTTTTGTGGTGCTGCATCCCGCGCCGACCATCTCCCAGTCCGACCATCCGGCGTGGTGTTCGACGACCGACGCGTCCTTTTTTCCGAATGCGCCGGTAGAGCCCACCCGGATCCCGGACCGATGTGTTGAGGCGCAGGGCTCACGCCCGGTCGTCGGCAGATCCGCTCGGCGATGGCCGAATCCCGCGCGGTCGTAGCGCGAGCCACAGCGCGGCCAACACTACGGACAGCCCGAGCACCGTCCAACGGTTCGGGCGCTCACCGAGCACCAAGGCTGCGAGAACAATGCCCACCACCGGCACCAGGAACGTCCACGCGGTCAGGGTGTCGAGCCGGCAATGCCGGCTCTCGGTGAACCAAGCGACGAATGCTGCGGCGGTACCTCCGACGGACATCGCACCCAGCACTGCCACAAAGCCCGGAGTCCAGGAAATGGTGGGCGCTCCTTCCGTGAGCGCCGCCCAGACGGCCAGCCCTGCTCCACCGAGCACGAAATGCCATCCGCTGGCTGCGACGACGTCGAGCCCGCCCAAACGGCGGCCCAGCAACGTGCCGGCGGTGACCGCCACCGCGGACAGCAACGCCAATACCGCCCCTTGCCCTCCGCCACCGGGCACGGCCACCACCACCAAGCCCACGAATCCTGCCGCCAGCGCTGCGACCGTGCGCGAGGAGATTCGTTCCCCGTACCACCACCACGCCGGCAGCACGATCAGCAGCGGTTGCGCGTTGGCCAGTACCGCGGCCGTGCCGGTCGACGATCCCGCCACCGAGGCGAACATCGCAGCGAACGCGAGGGTGACATTGACCGCAGCCAGTGCGGAGATCAGCAGCCACGCACGCCGCCCGCGGGGTCGAGGTCGATGTTGGACCACCGCCACCGCCAGAAGCACTCCGCCCGCCACCAGGGCACGCAGCGCCGCGAACCACAGGATCGGCGCATACTCGAGCCCCCACTGGATCCCGAGGAAGCAGGCGCCCCACGCTGCGATAATCCACGCCATACGCAGCGGTTTCGGCGCGCGCAGCTCCGGGGCGGCCTCGACAGTCATGATCTGCCGTGTATGCCTGCGGTTCGGTGTAATGGCTCCTTGTTGTCCGGTCGCGCACGGCGGGGGTATGCATCACCACGCAAGCCGAACATCCCTGTAAGACGCACTGTTTCCCTTCCGGCGATGCCTAGTCGCGCCGATTCACCGCGACGCTGTCGCCGCGGTTATCGGCACATTGCCGTCGGTCGAGTTCACGCCGTGTTCTCTAACCGGTGTCGGGTCCGGTCGAAAAGTGAGCACTTCGTCCGGCCGAGAAATGAGCGGGTTCCGGTTTCCGAGTCTGCCTCACCAGCGGCAGCAGCGGAAGGCAAGGCATTGATCAGACGGCTCGCAGCCGAAGGTATCCCGAAGGACCGGATGGTGTCGCGGTTGGGGATCTCCCGCACCACTGTGGTCAAGTCGGTGCAGTCGGCGGCACCACCGAAATACGAACGGCGGGCGGCGCCGACGTCGTTCACCCGTTCGAGGAGCGGGTGCGGGCACTGTTGGCCAGCGAGCCGCAGATCATCTGGGAAGCGGGTGGAGCAGCGCAGTGCGATTTGTGGTTCCCACCTCGCAAAATCCCGCTCGAGGACGGCACCGCCCGGTTGCTGCACCCGGTTTCACCGTGCTCAGTGGGTATGGAAGGGAAGGGGATCGGCCCCCGAAGCAGATGGCGTAAGCATTGCGATCAAGGTGTCGATCACCCACGCAGTCATCGAACCCAGCCGACTGAGGTCGTAGTCGGCTCCGTTGTCGAGGTGGTCTCGGTCCCGCTGATCGACCTGCCGGCGGGTGGCGATCCGATGTAACGGCACCTGATGGATTCCATCGACCTCGGCAAGGTTGACCGCTCCAAGGTACCCGATCCGTTTCGACCAGCCCAGAACGGGGACCACGAGGAACCGGGTTTCGGGTTCGGTCACGGCGGGCAGCACGCCGAGAATGCGGACACCGTCCTGGTTCAGGCCGATCTCTTCGCGGGCCTCCCGCAGGGCGGTCGCCACCGGTCCGCCGTCGCCAGGATCCTGGACGCCGCCGGGGAACACCAGACGTCCGGGATAGTCGTGCAGATCGGAAGTGCGTTGTGTGAGCAGCACCTGAGGACCGGTCGGTCCCTCGGTGAGCAGCACCAGCACGGCAGCGGTGCGCAGGGTGACCGCCCCCCCGCTGGGCATCTCGTTCGGCAGGTAGGGTCGCAACGTGGCTGCCAGCCGGGTGGCCCACTGCGGCATGCCGTCCACGGTGCTGTTCCGGTGCCCGGGCGAGGCCTCGTAGTCGGTGCCGATCCATCGGAGCTGTCCGGAGCGCACGTGCAAGGTGGCGATGCCGGGAGCCGTGTCGGGCGAGGTCACCTGCCGGGTCTGCTGCCCGAGTCCCGGATGGCCGAACAGTGCACGGGCAGCGCGATGTGGCGGCGGTGCACCGTTGCCGGCCCAGTCGGCGGGGTTGTTTGCTACGGCGTCGAAGGCCTGCGCCGAGCCGACCCGATGGGCGACCTGACCGGTGAAGGGGGCCAGGCTCTCGCTCATCGCCGGGACCAGCACCACGTTGGCGCCGATCTCGGCCAGAGTGTGTACTGCCTGCGGGTTGAGCAGATCCCGGCAGATCGCGAGGACCAGGTGCCACCCTTCGGCGGTGACGTACACCCGCACCTCGGGCCAGCCCTGGGGCTGGATGTCCTCCCGGATCGGTTGTTCCGCCGGCGAATGCTTGTCGTGAATCAACGGGCGGTCGTGTCCACGGATCCAGGCCAGGGCGGTGTTGCGGCGGCGTGGCGGTGATCCGTCGGCGTGATAGTAGCTGCCCGCCACCAGGATCTGGGGTCCGTCGTCTCGTTTGACCCAGTTCTGCAGGTCGTGCGCGAGGGCTTCGGTGACGCACAGTTCGGGCAGCACGACGATGGACGCGCCGGCCCGGACGGCGTCGCGGACGAGTCGGTCGAGGTGCGCACGCTGTGCGTCGAGATGCGCCGGCTGCACCGGAAACGCGGGTTGGCTGCGATCGTCGGGAAGGGTGAATTCGGTGAGGCCGCGGTTGGGGTGGCAGGTGGCAACGATCGTTTCGGTGGTGATCAGTTCGGTGGCAGTCTCGACGAGACTGTAGTCGAACACAACACGGAACTGCGTGGCCCATCCTCCGGCCAACCGGACGTGGCGGGTCTCGTCCAGCCGGTTCGCCAGCCGCCAGGGCGGCGCCGTGGGCTGCATATCCATCACCGTCCGGACGTCGGGTCCTCCGAGTGGGATCGGGTCTCCGACACCGGGCTGGTACGGGCTGCGGCGGCGGAAGGAGTCGGCGAAGAATTGCCCGTAATGGTCGTCGAGGAACTGGGCCAGCTCCCGGGCCACCACCACGGGCGCGACTGCCCCTACCGGCTGCAGCGCATCGACGAGACCGCGTCGCGTTGCCGGGTCCAGCGCCGCGGTGGCCGGACGGGAACGGGCGAGGGCGCGGAGGGGCTCGAGCATCTGGGTCACGGTGGCCTGGGTCGCGGGGTTGCCGGCCTGCTCCCACAGCACGGGATGTTCGTCACGGCACAGGTGCAGTAGATGGGTCAAGGTCACCAGAGGGTCGGGCTCGTGCTCGATTGCGGCGCGCAGCGCTGCCAGTTCCTCGGCCGGTGAATGAAGTTGCGCCACGCACGGCGAGCACGGCACGTCCTCGGCGGCCAGGACGCCGCCCGGTTCCGTCATCGAGGATCCGGTCGGGCCGGGAAGCTCACTGCAGCTCATATCGATTTATCTTGCCCTCGTCCCAGCCCCGACGCCGGGATGTGGACGTGCAGAGACTGTTCCCGGTGCCGACACGGCCGAGTCGGCCGGCGCCTACGGTCGATCGCAGACGGTTACTGTCGGCGGGTGACCGCACCAGAGATTGCCGATCGGTCCCGGCGTCATATCGGCCGCGGCGAACGTCGACGGGCGATATTGGCAGGCCCGGACGTCATCGGTCTGAGTTTTGCGCTCATGTTTCTTGCGTGGAGCCTGAGCCCGTCCTTGCTTCCGCGAGGATGGGTCGTCCAGGGTGTGCTCAGTGGGCTCGCCGGCGCCACGGGTTACGGCGTGGGCCTGGCACTGGCCTTCCCGGTCCGTCAATGGATTGTGCCGAAGTTGTCGTGGAGGCCGCTTTCCTCCCGCCGAGCGGAAAAAATCCTGCAGCTGATAGTCGTGGCCGGAGCCGCGGCGATAGTGGTCGGTACCGCATGGGGGGCCGCGGACTCGCAGCGTGATCTCGCTGTACTGGTGCAGATGCCCTCGCCCGCCACGGTGCCCTACGTGCGCACGACACTGCTCGGGGCGGCGATCTTCGGAACGGTGTTGTTTCTCGCCCGAGGACTGGCGACGATGACCCGCGGTGTGGGGCACTGGCTCCGCGGCCGAGCGCATCTGCCCCCGATCGCGGCGCATGCGGTTGTGCCGCTCGTGATGCTGCTCGTGGTGGTGTTCGCCGTCGACGAGATCGACCGGTCGGGCAGTTCCGGCGCGGCCCGCCGTGTCTTCGGCGCCCAGGACGGTACCGCGGCGGGCGTTGTCCAACCGCAGCTAACGGAGCGTTCGGGCAGTCCTGTGTCGCGGTCGGGGTGGGACACGCTCGGGATGCCGGGACAGTTGTTGGTGAGCGGCGGCCGCACCGCGATGGAGTTGGCGACGATCAACGGCGCCCCGGCCCGCGAACCGATCCGGGTGTATGCCGGTCTCGCCTCCGCTGCCGACACCGCCGCTCGGGTCGAGCTTGTCCTCGACGAACTCGACCGCACCGCGGCGTGGAATCGGAAGATCCTCGTCGTGGCCGGTACGACGGGGGCCGGGAAGCTCGATCCGATCGCCGTCGACTCCGTGGAGTTGATGTACAACGGCGACACCGCCATCGCCGCGATGCAATATTCCTCCCTGCCGAGCTGGCTTTCGCTTCTCGTCGACCGTGCGGCCGCCGACGCGGCGGGCGTCGCTCTCGTCGACGGAATCCGCCAACGGTGGTCGCAGCTTCCCCCAGACCGCCGCCCACGCCTGGTGGTCTATGGCGAGGGCCTCGGCGCGCAGTCGATCGAAGCCGCCTTCGACGGCCCCGGCGAGCTACGCCGATCGGTCGACGGGGCCTTGCTTGTGGGCCCGAACTCGGACCGGTTGTGGCGCAGCGTGAAAGATCGACGCGATCCCGGCACCACGGAGGTGCTGCCGACCTACTCCGACGGCCTCGTCATCCGATTCGCCGCCACCCGGCAGGATCTGGTGGTGCCTACCGAAAATGGGTTGCACACCACGAGCGAGCCCTGGGCACCCCCGCGCGTGCTATACCTGCAGCACAGCTCCGATCCGACGGTGTGGTGGGATCCGGCGCTGCTGTTCTCACGACCGGACTGGCTGTCCGAACCGCCGGGCGACGACCGCAGCCCCGCCATGCGCTGGTACCCCTTCGTGACGTTCGGGCAGGTCACCGCGGATCTCGTCCGGGCGACGACCTCACCACCCGGGCACGGACACAATTACGCCGACCTGATCCCCTATGCCTGGGCCGCTGTCGCGGCGCCGCAAGGGTGGAGCGAAGCAGACACCGAACGTCTCGCCCGCGCCGTAGCGGTGGCACCGCAGGACCGATGAGTGCACATTGCGGTGGCAACAGCCTCCGGACGATCCTCGGCCGAGACGCAGACGTCACCGTCGTTGATGTGACAGTCTGCAACTACGTCACTTCGTAGCACGGGAAGGGGGTGCCCGATGGACGAGGAACACACATTCCAGGTGGTCGTGGGAGTAGACGGATCACCCCAGTCATTGCTCGCCCTGGAATGGGCGGTGACAGAAGCCCGGCTGCGCCACGGGCAGCTCCGCGTGGTGACCGGATGGCAGTTTCCCGCAGTAGCGGCCGGTATGGAAAGTCTGCCAGGGGAGCCCGATGCGTTTCAGCGTGTCGCGCAACGACTCCAGGTCCGCGCCTTGCAGGAGGTGTCCTGCGACGGTGTTGCCGTCAGCAGAGAAATCCATCAGGGGCCCGCCGCAGGTGTGCTGTTGACGGCGTCGAAGGACGCAGATCTTCTGGTCGTGGGTTCCCGCGGCCACGGCGGCTTCGCCAACCTTCTGCTCGGTTCGGTGTCCAACCAGATCGCCCACCACGCCACCTGTCCGGTACTGATCATCCGGCCGAAGCGCCCGGCACGTGCTGCGATATGACTCGCCCGGTCGCGGTGCTCGGCACGCGGCCATCCTGCTGGCGGCGGGGTGAGGCGATCCGTTTCCTCGACCGCTCCAGATCGGACCGATGTCGATGCCGTCACCGGGTTCCCGAGACACCATTCCCGAATCGGGCACGGCGATGGTCGGCGACTTGGGGGTATGGCCGGGCTCGGTCGGTGTCCCGTGGCGCGACCGACGCGCCTCGCCGCTGTGGCGCCGTTCGAGTGGGTCACCGCCGACGCGACCTCGAGGGGGGTTGCCCGGCTGCGGGAATCCTCGACAATGGCAGATATTCGCGTGGCGCCGAAGTCACCGCTGCACGTGTTCCTGTAACCGCGGAGCGTGGTCCTGAACCGCGGAGCGTGGTTCTGACACCGGTCCAGCCGTTTCGGTGGCCTCACCGGTCGCACAGGTGCACGGACTGAGGATCTCGATGCCCCTTCCCGAGGTTATGAGCTAGGCGCTCATCGGACCGCTTGACGCCGCTGCGCTCTGCCACGACCAGGTACACGAAGAATGCGATAGTTGACCGCTTCCATACCGCGTACGGCATCGAAGTGTCCCGCCCGTGAAGTCTTAGCCGGGCGCGAAAACACCAGCCGGGGAGACCGGAAAAGGCCGGCCGGGTCAGGAAATAAGTGTGTGCGAGCGGCGCCCATCGAGGATCGGAGGCGCAGGACTCGCCTGTGCCTTCGAACCGTCGAAACCGAGGTGATCGAGTCCTGCGACCTGACCTCCCCTCACCACAAGGGAGGAGTGTGTTCCTTGTCATTTTACCGGTGGAAGCACGGGTTGGTAGAGGCCTGCGCGGATGTTCTTGGGAGATGCAGGGTCGACGCTGCGGTCGGCGAGAACTGCGCGAAGTGCCTACCCATCACCTCGAGCAGAGATCCGTCTCGATGGTCCGGTCGGGACAGCTGGCTTCAGGATTGTGTTTCAGTGCCCGGTGATGGGCAGTTCGATCGTAAAGCGTGCCCCACGGCCCGGCCCGTCACTGTGTGCTCGG
>NZ_JASHKS010000041.1:0-38060 GCF_030056835.1 Rhodococcus sp. IEGM 1372
GTCCGTCGCTCTGACTCGACAAAAGTTACGCCACCAACCACACCAACGCAAATCGCCTGCTCAGCGACGGTCATCCGTCGCCCGAGCCACAATTCAGCAGTCCTCGAGACCGCTTCTCGGCGGCTCAGCTCAGCAATGCGTCCCGCGCGAACCTGCGAGACCAGCTCGGCGAGTCCGATACCTCTTGACGGAAATAGAACCGCGGACCGTGGGCACCGATGAGATCGAGGAAGCTCACCGTGGCCTGCGCCGCGAACTGAGCGTCGAACACACCGGAATCTTCGCTGGCCCAACCCAATTCGGCGACAGTCTCGATCAACATCTCGTTGCGATGCGTCGCAGATGCCGATGCCGCGAGGGAGATCAGGAACAGAGTCGCTGCGTCGGTCTCGTACGACTCCTTCCCCAGAGGAAGTCGCGACGCCGCATGCCGCCACATGCCGACCGGGTCTTCGGCCAACGCCGCTCCGAGCTTGGTGCGCAGCAACCTGCCCTTCGATGTGCGGGTCAACCCGAGGTGCCGCGCCGCGTCGCGCAGATCGCTGACCTGATGATGGTCGATCTCGCGATTGCTCGGCCCTACCCACCCCAGCCCCCAGTCCAGTTCCTCACGAATCGCCGCCACGAACGCGGGCTTGAGGTAGCCGGCACCGGTCAGCTCTGCTCCGTCATCACCGATTCTGTCCAGAAACCACGTGAACTTGGCCATAGCCACAGCTGCGACGGGCAGATCGACCGAACTCTCGATGGTGAGCTCGCATCGCGGAAGCAACGCCATCAGTGACGGCACCTCCGTAGGACGCACCCGGTCGAACAGCTTTCCGATGGCCGGGGCCGCGGCCACCGCTTCGGCGAGCACCGAACGCCCTACGTCGAACGAGTGCAGCACCGCGTTGACCGCATCGACGTCGAATCGAGCAGGGTCGAAGCCCGCGCCCCATCGTGCGATGAGCGCCGCGTGCTCGGGATCGGACGTGTCGGCGGCAATCTCGAGCGACTGGGCGTACCGCGAAGGCCCGCCGGACTCCTCGGGTGGGCAGGCGCGCGCCCCGTCGAGACAGACGGATCGGAGGTCGTCGATATCGGAATCGATCTGCTCCAGATGGATCGTGTGTGCCCATCCGTCACCGAAGTCGTACTCGTACGTCATCGTCGAACCCGGTGCAGTGAGTACGTCGTCGACCCGCACTCGCTCCTCGCTCGACGCGTCGTCGTCCGGTTCGTCGTCGAGCGTTTCCTCCATCTCGAATCGACGTGTGGCACCGGCGGTCCTGACGCTGAACGCATGCAGGTGCCGGTCCTCCCATCCGAGGGCACTCTGCAGAACCGCGTGCAGCTCGGACAGCAGCAGGTCCGAGCGCACCCGCACCCGACGCCAAATCTGTGGCCGAGTGTGGTCCACGGTCACCCGAAGCACCAGGTTCACCAAGCGTCGCCGAGTGGCTTCCGTCGCGGTGTCGTCGGCCGGTTCGTCGGTGTCGGACAAATTCGGCACCACCGACAGGTGCCGGACGCGACCGGTTCTCATCGACATGGAAAGGACCCTAGTCGGACCTGCACGTCGGACACAGGGGCTGGCGATCTTCTACGTACTCGTGGTCAAACCGTCGTTGATCGCGGCGACGTCGAAGGCCAACGCATCGAGCTGCGACGCCAACGTCGTCACCGTCAACTGCACGAGGTACTGAGTATCGACGCCTACCACGACATACCGCGTCGTCACGGCGGCTTCGAGTTGCTGCGCGACGTACGTACCCCGAATGAATCGCGACGGCCAGCCGAGCCACGACGCTGTACTCGCCTCGCGCTCCACCCATCCGGGCATCGCACGTCCGTCGCCGAAACCCAATGCCATCAACGCTTCCGGGTCGATCGTGCGCGACAACGCACCGACCAGAAGCACCGCGTTGGGCGCGAAACCGTTCTCCACGAGGTTCGGTTCCACGATCACCTGGGTCGCCCCTGGGAACTGTGCGGGATCGAGCGTCTGCCATCCCGCAGGAATCGGCACGGTGATGCCCAGCTCGGCCGCCGCGGCACCGTCGAGCGGCGACACGCGCAACGAGTGTGCGTCGAGGTACTCGGCGATCGTCGTGGGCTCGGACGATTCCGTCGACAGGGCGTCGTTCACAGCAATGCCTTTCGTGGTGCACGATTCACTGACACGCCAGAGGCTACCCGCGCCGGTCCGCTCGTCAGCAGGTCCTAGAGGCAGTGACCGGCAGGGAGCTGGTTGCTGTGCGACTCCAACCAGCTGCCGACCGCGTCGAGCATTGCGGTTCCGTCGGTGAACGAACCCGAATTCGGTTGCGCCGCAATCGCCACACCGACTCGACCGGCAACAGTGGTGACGATACCGACCTGCCGGACGTCGTAACCGCCTCGGACGCTCGGCCCCCAGCCGCCTTTGAAGGCAGCATCGGACATCTTCGCCAGGCCCCACTGCTGCTCGGGCGCAACACTGTTCATCATCTCGACCACCGGTGCAGCATCCGGGATGCACGACAGGCCCGCCGCGAACGTTGCTTGATCCTGCGTCGACCACTCGGTCTGTCCGAATGCACTGAATCCAGGACGAACCCGCTCCCTCTGCACCGCAGTCGCCGCGTCACCGCCCTGCCGCAGAACCGCGTCGACTGCGCCACCTGCGGCAGCGGAATCCCCGAGCGAAACCCACAGATTCTCGGCTGCTGCGTTGTCGGAGCTTTCGATGGCGGCGGTGGCGTCGGCAACCACCGCATCCGCGCCGCGACGAATTGCGGCCACAGCCAGTGGCACTTTGACCGTCGACCACGCCGAACCGGAAGTCCAGGTGCCGAGCACTGTCGGCGGGCCACCACCGACGGGAACCAGAGCGAGGCCGATGGGCCCACCCGCCGTCGACTCGAGTGCGCCGAACTCCGCGGCCAGATCCTCTGCCGGCAGCGGCTCGACAGGAGGCGCAGTGGTCCATATTTCCGCATCGGACGTCGGTGGAAACAACGGTGGCACAGGAGCAGCCGATGTTTCGGACACGAGGGGCGCTTCGGACGCGGGTCCGTCGTCGGTGGCGATGGTGCAGCCGGACACCAGAGCACAGAGCGCGAGAGCCACCGCTCCGACTCGTCCGACGCGGCGCGCCGAACTAGAAGAGGTAGACAACGGCGTTCTCGCCACCGGTACACGTCACCAACTGCGCAGACGAGTCGCAGTTCATGTCGTACCGCTTGCCGGTGACCGGGCTGCTGGCCACCACGGTCCGCGAATTCCGATCCGAACCGGCCCTGGTGTAGGCCAACCGAACTTCCTCGGCGAACGGGCACGACGTGACCGTCGACCCCACCGCCGAGCCTCGAAGTCCGCTGCTCGACGCCACGGTCGCCGGGCAGGTCTGCGCTCCCGCAGGCAGAGTGGCCGGGCCCGGCTGCGGTGAGTTCTCGGCACTCGGTGCGGTTTCACCGCCTGGAACACCGCCGTCGGACACTGCCGAGGATGGTGCAGCACCCGACGCCACCGCCGGAGTTGCGTCGTCGCGCAGCATGAACCACCCGAACACGCCGCCGAGAATCACTGCGACCACAGTCAGAACGGCCACCACGATCCAGATGCCACCGTTCCCTTTTCTCGGGGGTCCAGGTGGAGGCGAACCAGGGAAGCCACCGGTGCCGAACACCGGCGGCCGGGGAACCGCGCCGTACCCACTCGGCTGCGCCGTCGCCGGAGAATGCGGCGCACCAGGACCGGACGAAGGCGGTGGCAGGACTCGATCGGATGGATTCGGCTGCGCGCCGTACTGTCCGTACGCGCGCTGCGAGGGGTCGCCCGAATCTGGATAGCTCACTGGTGTCCTTCTGCCGATGATGGGGCCAGCCTCTCATACAGCGTCGCGACGAGCAGACCGGACGTTACAGTTTCATTCGGCGCGCGGTGAGCTCCTCGAGATAGCGCGCAACCGCGTCGTCGTCGTTGGATTCGAGGACTCGATCGACGACGGATCGCACGGGCTCCGCGGCATTCGACGGACACAACGCCGTACCCGCCCAGGTGAGCATCGGCAGATCGTTGCGCGCATCCCCCACTGCCGCAACCGAACCGGCAGATATCCCCCACTGCTCGCACAACTCCTGCAGCGCACTGGCCTTCGAGACTCCCGCCGCGGACATCTCGATGTACGGGGCACCGGAATGCGTCAGCTCCACTCCGTCCACCCCCGCCGCAGCAACGATCTCGTACAACTCCTCACTCGTCGTATCACTGTGCCGAGCAACGATTTTGACGGTCGGCTCGACGTCGATCGACAAGCCGTGCTCCGACAGCTCCATCTCGTGCGGCTGCCGGTGATGGTCTGCGAACACGCACAGCTCGGCGTACCGAGCCTCGGCCACGAATCGCGTGGCACCCACGGTTGCGAAGGCAACTCCGGGGACGAGTGAGCGCACAACCGACTTGGCCGACGCCACCGTCTCGGCCGGTACCGACCTGGTGCCGACGATGGCCGGGGAGCCGTCGGACAGATCGAGGACCACAGCCCCGTTGGCACCGATCGCCGTGCCGCGAAATCCGCACGACGCAGCGAGTTCGTCGATGGAGTGGCGCGCGCGAGCGGTGGCCCACACCACCCTGATTCCGGCTGCGTCGGCGGCAGCCATCGCGGCGGCCGTTCGCGCCGACACAGTTCGGTCCGAACGCAGCAAGGTGCCGTCGAGATCGGTTGCGACAACGACGACCTCTTCGGTTCTCTTCACCCCACCGATACTGCCAGGTATCGCGCGCTCAGCCGGCGACCAACGTCAGAACGGAAATCTCACTGGGCGCGAACACCCGGAAAGGCGGGCCCCAGAAACCCGATCCGCGGCTGGTGTAGAGCTGAGTTCGCGCACCGTGTCTGCTCAGACCGTGCACCACCGGTTGGTCGAGGCGAACCAACGCCGAGAACGGCCAGATCTGACCACCGTGCGTATGCCCGGAGACCTGCAGATCGACGCCGGCGTCGACAGCGTCGCCGATCTGTTTCGGCTGATGCGCCAGCAACAGCACGGGCATCGACGGATCGGTTCCGGCAAGGGCGCGAACAAGATCCGCTCCGTGGCCGGGTGCACTCGAGCCAGCGGCGGTGGCGTCGTCGACGCCCGCGATGATCAATGCGTCGTCACCGCGATGCAGCACCACGTGGCGATTGTGCAAGGAGTTCCATCCGAGGTCCTCCATGTGATCGAGCCATTCCTGCGCCTGGCCGAAGTACTCGTGGTTGCCGGTGACGTACACGCGGGCCGCGCTCGCGAGCATTGCCTCCAGCGGCGCAGCCTGCGCTCGACGCCGATCGACCGAGCCGTCGGCGATATCTCCGACGTGGGCCAACACGTCCGGTTCGAGCGCATTGACGGCGGCGGTCAAACGATGCGACCACGTCGTTCGATCGAGCGGGCCGAAATGCGTGTCGGTCACGAGAACCACTCGTAGACCGTCGAATCGAGCCCCGAGCCGGTCGATCCTGACGGTCGTGTGTCGCACTCGGGGCGTTCTCATCGCCTCGTAATGGCCCCACAGAGCGAGGACGACCACGACGATCAGCGTTGTCACCGAGACGATCCGCGACCGAAGAGGGTCGTCTACCCCAGCCACCCACAGACCGAGCCGCAACAGTAGCGAGAGTGCCGACCACACGAACGCGATCCAAGCCAAGCCCAACAACACGTCTCCGACGCGCGCCCACACGTCCTTGGAGACCCCCTCTGCACTCGGCCGGTGACCCAGATACATCGCTGCAGGCAGTGCCACGAATGCCGCGACCGCAACCGCTGAGCCGACCGACTGTGCAGCCGCAGGCCACTGCGCGCCCGCGAACACGACAGTCCAGGCAGGCAGGCCGACAAGCGCAGCGCAGACCACGAGAACGACGGTCGGAACGACGACCCGCCGAGATCGCGGTCGCGTCGAACCGTCCGGTGAGACCGACTGTTCCGGGCGTTGCGTCTGTCGATCTGTCATCGGCGTCGAACCCTCTTCACTCGTACGTGCGCAATCCGAGGCCAAGACTACGTCGGCTTCGGATGGTTCGGCGCGGGCAACGAGCCTGCCCGCCGAGAGCTACGGCCGACGGCGGGTCGTGTATCCGCGAAGTCCGTTGAGCGGCAATTCGTGTTCTGCGATGTCCTCGTCCTCTGGTGCCTCGAGGCCGCTCGGCTCGGCATCATCGGTCGTTGCTTCCGTCGAATCGCCCTGCGTCTCGACCGGATCGGCTCCATCGAGCTCGGCCGACTCGACGCTTGCCGCGGCCTCGTCCTGAGCGGCCGGCTCTTCCTGTGCGACGGGCTCTTCCTGTGCGACCGGCTCTTCGGCGTCCCCGACCCGGTCCGTGGCCGATGTCGTGCTGTTCGTGGCTTCACCGATCTCGGTGGTCGAGAGGCTCGGTGCCGAGGACTCGATCGGCCGAGCGGTGCCATCGGAACCGTCGGACTCCCCGGTACCGGATCCGTGGGTAGCCCCGGCACCGTTGGCACCTCCGGAGCCGTTGACACGACCGGCACCGTTGGTGGGAGACACACCGTTCGTCATTCCCGAACCGTTGGTCGGTCGCGAACCGTTCTGGATTCCAGCTCGGTCGGTGGTTCCGGAACCGTTGGTTGTCGTCGGTGCCGATCCTTCGCGGTCGGCTCCGCGAGCTTGCGATGCGGACGGCTCCTCGGTGGGAATGTCGATGCGCGGCATGGTCCACAGAGACAGCACCGACTCGTGGCGCGCGGGTGAGTCTGCGTGCGTGGACGTCTCGAAGACGCCGGAATCGTCGAACTGCGAGGACTCGAGTGGGACCGGGGACCAGGACTCGTCCGAGCTCTCGAGACCTTCCACGACAACGCTGTTGGGCTTGATTCCCAGATGGGCCAACGTGGCCCAGAGACTTTCCAGCGCCGCCTCGCGGTCCAGGTAGTACTCGGATTCACGCACCCGCCAGAACGTCCAACCGCACCGCTTGAGCTCCTGCTCACGCTGCAGATCCGCCAACCGCTGAGCGGGGGTCGACAGGAACGTGTCGCCGTCGCACTCGACGGCGAGCCGCGAGAAGTCGCCGGTGACGACCAGGGCGAGACGCCTGTTGTTCACCTCGACACCGGGATTGACGTGAAAACCTCTCTCGACGAGGTCGTTCCACAACTGCTGCTCGAGCAACGTCTCGAAGGGGGCCTTCCGGACCTCGCGCGAGACATCGGCCGGCATGGGATCGGCCGGAGCGGGCGAGACGGAGGTGACGTAACTCAACAACGAGTTGCGCAGGTCCGCTCGCTTGAGACGATCGACCGTGACCGAGTGGAAGAGCCACAGCTGGTCCTGTGCCCGCGACGCTGCCACGTTGAACCGCCGCTTGTACTGATTGGCGGTGAGGGTGGCGAAATTCTGATCGGGTGCCACCACCATCGACAGGAACACGACGTTTCGTTCGTCGCCCTGGAAGTCCGGCGGCGTACCGACGCGAAGTCGACGCTGCTCCCACTGCTCGATACCGATCCGCTTGATCAACTCGTTGCGAATTTCGTCGACCTGCGATTGGCCCTGCAGCACAACCACTCCGAAGGTCAGGTTGTCGTACGAGGAGTCTTCGAGGCACTCGGCGATCTGGTCGGCGATCGCGATGGCCTCGGTCCGGTTGACCAGTGAGGCGTTCTTTCCGGTCACCGTCGCTCCGCGAACGTACGTGTGCCGCAACGGCGGTAGTCGATCCGCACCGAACTGCCGCACGGGAACGAGCGGGGAATCTCCGTAGAACTGCTGACTCGACCAGTTGATGATCTCCGGCATCGAGCGGAAGTGTTCACGCAGCCGCACCACCTGACCGAACCGGGTACGCAGCATCGAGAACAGGCTCGACCTCGGGGTCAGCGTCGCACGCACGTGTTCCGGTAGATCGGGCAGGTAGACGTCCAACCGATCGAACACGTCCTCGAGTGTGCCGGTCTGCGGAACATCGGCCGGCGCGCACTGCCTGTCGTCGCCCACCACGATCACCCGGGGTGCGAGGTACAGCAGGAAGAGACTGGTGATGTCGGCCTGACTCGCCTCGTCGACGATGACGACGTCGAAACTGCCCGGCACCGGCGGGATGGACGCGAGCACCTGCGAGAGTGGCATGACCCAGGCGGGCACGGCACTCTGCGCCTCACGCATCGCCGATCGTGCTGCACTGCGGTAGGTTTCGGCGTACTTACCGGCTCCCGAACCGATGCTGGAGATGTGTTCGCGGTAGGTCTGCAGCGCCCGCACCTCGACTGCAGTCATTCGCTCCAGACTGTTGCGCCAGGCACTGGCGGCGGCGAGACGTGTTGTGAGGTAGGCGATGTCGGTATCCGCAGCGGCCAACTCCGCCTCGAGTTGCTGCTCGAGACCGCCGTGGTGCTGCTCGCCGACCCACTCGCGTGCCCGACGCCACGCCCAGGCCTTGGACATCTGCCAGCTCAGCTCGTCCCATTCGACGTCGCCAGCGGTGTCCCTGACCAAGTCGAACAGCGCGGGTGCGACCTCGGACAGCGACGCCGACATCGATTCGAGCAGCAGTTGATCCTCCTGCTCGGAACACGCTTGCGAATACGCCGCAACGGCGGCAGCCAGTTCCAACGGATCCGCGGTGCTCAACGCACTCACCAGATTCGAGCCCTCGGGCGACGGCCCGGCGTCGATGCGAGTGGCAACCGCGAACTGCAGGGCGTCGAGCTCGGCGCGTGCGGCATCGATGTCGATACGCGTGGCGATGGCGTCGGCGGCCCCGGCGACTTCCCGGGCGTCGGCCAGGCTCCGAATCCACGGTGCCGCAGGCGAAACGGTGTACAGCCGGTGCACAAGGGCGTCGCGGGCAGCGACGACTGCTGACACCAGACTCAGCCTGTCGGCAATCCGCGCCACGTTGTTGACGCGAATCGACCGTGTGCCGTCGAGCGGAACGACGATCGCGAGGTCGGCCAGCAGCACCGCTGCGGTCTGCACGGTCTCGAGCGTGCGAATATGTTCGGCCACCAGACGCGCAGCCATCGCGGTCGTCGCAGGTTGCCCGTCGACGGTGGCGACGATATCGAGTGCCTCGACGGCCTTCTGCTCCTCGCTGCGACGGAACCGGGGCTTCCACTCGATACCCGACTCCAACGCGCCGGCGAACGCATCCATTGCCGTGAGTGCCGCCGGTGAGCTCGTCGAGCACTGCACGTCGTGCGCACCGACATAGCGATCGGACGCAGCGGCCGTCTCGACCATCGCGTCGATTCCGCTGACCCGAGACCACAGGTGGGCGGCCTCGCCGGACAGCACGGAATCGGTCAGGCGTAGGTACGAGCCGTCGAGTTCGACGACCGCTCGCACCCGAGCGGCGAGCTCCTCGCACAGTTGCCTGATCTCCGAGGCCATGGCGGGTTCCACGCCGTCGAGCAACGACACGAGCTCGGCGGCCTGGGGCGAGGAAGCGTCGATGCGCGCACCTGCGCGCTGGCAGAGCGACGCCAGTTCGGCCGAGTTCGGCAGCATGGTCTCGGGACGCGGCAGCACCTGACGCGAGCGAAGCTCTCGAGTGCCGTCGGAGCCGGCAATGAGCTTACGAAGCTGATCGACCTCGGCACCGTCGAGAGGTGGTCGATCGGCGAGCAGTGGGCCGGGCAGCCATTCGTGGGCACCTTCGGCGGCCTTGACCTTGCGCACGATGGACGACACCGTGCCGTCGTATCCATCGGAAACGTATTCGTGCACAACAGTTTCGGACTCGCGGAGCGCGCTGACACGATCGAGCAACTCGGCCCGCCTGGCCAGAGCCGCTGCGCGCTGCGTCGTCAGTGCCTCGATCTTCTGCACCTCGCTGGCCTCGTCGAAGGAGGTCTTGCGCTCGGCGATCTTCGCGACGCTGCGGTTGAGCTCGTCGGAACCACCGCGGGAGAGGTCGGTGATGGATACGCAGAGCTCCTGCAGCTCCGGCGGGAGCTTGTCCCGCAGCACGCGCAAAGCTTGTGACTTTTCACTAGTGACCAGAACCCGCTGACCGCGCGCCAACAGCCCGGACATGAGGTTGGCGATCGTGTGAGTCTTGCCCGTTCCGGGCGGCCCTTCGACCACGACGCCGCTGTCACGCCCCAGCCGTTCGATGATCTGCGACTGCTCAGCATTGGCCGGCAGCGGAAACAGCGGGTCCTCCGCCAGTGCCGAGGACTCCCCCGCTCCCGTGCGTTCGAGCCACGCGATCCGATCGGCCGGCTCGATGGCATCGACCAATTGAGCGAGCCCGAGCGGTACCGGAGAGTCGGCGAACTCGAGGTCGGCGATCATCTGCTCGTAGTACTCGACCAGTGCGAACGAGTCCCGAACGCGGAGAACGAGGGCAGGTGAGACGGTGAGCGTGCGGTCGTCGTCGATGTAGGCGAGTGCCCCGGGCGGCCCGAGACGATCGAGTACCTCGATCTCGTGCCGCGGCACCCGCGACGCCCAGTTCCTCAGGAACTGTTCGACGCCTGCCCCGATGGGTGAGGTGACGGTGTCGTGCAGTTCCTGTGCCAGAGCGACCGAGCCGGAGGTGTCGAAATCGTCCGAGGCGGTCAGCAGCTGGCCGTCCTCCAGCCGCGCAGTGGTGCTCGCGGCGAGGCGAACCAGCAGATCACCGGTACGCACGTCGCGTTCGATACTGGCCGACTGAGTGATGAGGTGAGTGCGCACGCTGCGCTGCGGATCGGTGTTGCTCGAGGTCAGCAACCCCGAGGCCACCACGAGTTCGATCGACTCGGGGCGCGATGCAAGCTCCTGCATCATCAGCTGCAGAGCCTGGTACAGAGCGGCCTGCGGACGCCGATCCCGATCCTCCTGCGCCCATTCCTTCCACGACTGCGAGTACTCCTCGAAGGCCTGCTTGATCTCGTAGGCCTTGCGGATGTCGAAGTCGGCATCGGACTCCTGCGCCTCCGCTCGACGACGAGACGTCACCGAGGATGCGTCGGCCAGCTCGAGTTCGCGATAGCGACTGTCTGCAACGACCTGTGGGTCGAGCCAACCCGACAGCAGCGCCGGCGGCTCGGGCGGATCGTCGACCGCGATGCGCGGTGCACGGAGCACCACACCACCCTGCTTGGCGCGTGGGTCGAGCTGCATGGGAACGTCACCGGCATGGATCCATTCGACCTGCACGTGGTCGTCGAAGCGCAGCACCGGGTTCGAACGCGCCTCGACGATTTCGCGAAGAAAGCGCAGCAGGCGTTGAACCCTGCTCTTGAGCTCGTCGTCGTGTTCACGACCGGTAGCCGCTGCAGCCGTCACAGTTTCCCCACAAATACTCGAATGGTCGTCCGTTTCAGGGACGGTGTTTGCACACCCGGGCCAGACTAGCCGCTGAAAACCGGTTGTTCGTTGCGTCCTGAGCACACAAAATACGTTCTAGTGCTGGTTCACAAAGACCGACTTCGGTCACTGGATCCGCCACAGCGACCGACCCGCCTGCCCACGGGTTCTCACCCGTCGAACACGACAGGAGCCGAATGCGCAACCTGGTCTACTACATCGCCGTCACCCTCGACGGGTTCATCGCTGCACCCGATGGCAACTACGACTGTTTCGTGCCCGACGGCGATCATCTCGACGCCATCGTGGCCGAGCTGCCCGAGACGTTGCCGGTCCACGTTCGTGCCATATTCGGCCTGGACGGTCCACCCGCTCGATTCGACGCCCTCCTCATGGGCCGCGAGACGTTGCAGCCGGCGCTCGACGTCGGTATCACCAGCCCCTATCCCCACCTGCGCCAGTACGTCTTCTCGCGCACCCTCGCACCGTCGGACGACCCCACCCTCACCGTCGTGAACGAGGATCCGATCGGACTGGTCAGGAGCCTGAAGGCAGAGGATTCCGGGTACGACGTCTGGATCTGCGGAGGTGGAAACCTGGCGGGTCAACTGCTGCCCGAGATCGACGAGCTGTTCCTCAAGGTCAATCCCGTCGTGCTCGGCAGGGGCATCGGCCTGTTCTCGTCCGGAATCGGACCCGATCCGTTCCCCGCGGAGCGGTTCGAGCACCTCGAATCACGCCAGTTCGACAGCGGGGTGAGATTCTCCCGGTTCATCCGCCCGGACGCGCGCTGACGATGACGTATAAAGACTGAATGCCTGCCGCGCCGGAGCCAGACCGTGAGCTGCCGAATCGGGAGCTGCCGACCACCCCGCGAGGGCTGCGAACCCGTACCTCGCTCGTGGCCGCCGCGCGTCGAGTCTTCGAGGACAGCGGTTACCTCGACTCCCGGTTGATCGACATCACCCGCGCTGCTCGATGCTCCGCCGGCACCTTCTACACCTATTTCACCAGCAAGGAAGAGATCCTGGCCGCAGTGCTCGAGCAGGCCAGAGACGACATGCTGCATCCCGGAACCGAGCGAGTGAACCCGCACGACGATCCGGTTGCCGTGATCGCCGCGAGCAACCGTGCGTACTTCGAGGCATACCGCCGCAACGCGAAGCTGATGGCGCTGCTCGAGCAGGTCTCGAACATCGATCCCGAGTTCCGACGCCTCCGCCGTGAACGCGCCGATGCCTTCGTCAGGCGCAACGCCCGCAGCATCGAGAGCCTGCAGAGCCGCGGTCTGGCCGACGCGGAACTCGATCCCCTGCTCGCCTCGCGCGCACTGTCGTCGATGATCAGCCGGCTCGCGTTCAATCACTTCGTCGTCGACGCCGCAGACGGCCTCCCACCCGCGGACTCCGAGGATCTGCTCGCGACGGCGACGAGGCTGTGGGTCAACGCGCTGCGACTGCCACGGGCGAGCGAGGGCGACAGGTGAGGGAGACCGCACTCGGCGACGATCGAACCAACTCGAGCCGATCGGCTCGATTTGTACCCGTCAGTAATGTACCCGCCGGTAGCAACAGAAGTCGTCGAATCTCGAATTACGCCACGCGCCAACGCTACTCGCGAGTACGTTAGCGAGGTGAATAGAACTCGACAGCAGGTTCGGAGCGAAATTGCTTGCCACAGAATATGATTCACTTGTTGGTGATCAATCACACTCACGCCGAACGCCGTTGGCGATGCACAGGGCCTCGTTACCGTTAGAATGAGCCGATCGGAGTGCCGCACGATGGACGAGAAATCGACATGCCCGGCACCAATCCACGTTCCATCGAGTGCACCGACGCGGTGCGCCCACACCGAGCGAAGAGAGATACGTTGTTCAAGCGGATTGCAGTAGTCAACCGAGGCGAGGCAGCAGTACGCCTGATCCGAGCCGTCCGAGAGCTCAACGCCGAACACGATTACGGCATCCGCACCGTAGCGCTGCACACCGAAGCGGAGAAGCGGGCCATGTTCGTCCGCCAGGCCGACGAAGCGGTCACGCTGCGCAAGCCTGCAAGCGGCTCGGCCTACCTCGACTACGGCGTCCTCGAGGCGGCGCTGGTGGAGTCCGGTGCCGACGCGGTGTGGGTCGGCTGGGGCTTCGTCGCCGAGGACCCGACGTTCGCAGATCTCGTCGCGCGCCTGAACATCACCTTCATCGGCCCGTCGGCCGACGCGATGCGCCTGCTCGGCGACAAGGTCGAGGCCAAGATCCTCGCCGAGAAGGTCGGCGTTCCCGTCGCACCGTGGTCCGGCGGCCCCGTCGAGACCCGCGCCGACGCGAGGCGTCACGCAGCGGCAATCGGCTACCCGCTGATCATCAAGGCCCGCTCCGGCGGCGGTGGCCGCGGCATCCGCAAGGTCTTCCACGAGGACGAACTCGAACTGTCCCTCGAACGCACCCAGGGTGAGGCCGAGCGCTCGTTCGGCGACCCCGTCGTCTTCCTCGAACGGCTCGTCACCGATGCCCGCCACGTCGAGGTCCAGGTCATCGCCGACAGCCACGGCAACGTCTGGGCCCCGGGCGTGCGCGACTGCTCCATCCAGCGCCGCAACCAGAAGGTCATCGAGGAGTCCAGCTCCCCACTGCTCACCAAGGAGCAGGCCGACGAACTGCGCACAGCCTCCGCCGAGCTCGTCAAGGCCGCCGGCTACCAGGGCGCAGGCACCGTCGAGTACCTGTACCAGCCCGAGCAGAAGATCTTCACGTTCCTCGAGGTCAACACCCGCCTCCAGGTCGAGCACCCCATCACCGAATACACCACCGGCATCGACCTGGTGAAGCTGCAGATCCTCGTCGCCGACGGCCAGGCACTGCCCGGCGAATGCCCCACCGAGTTCGGCCATGCCGTCGAGGCTCGCCTCAACGCCGAGGACGCCGACAACGGCTTCGCTCCGGCTCCCGGCACCGTCGAGCTGCTCAAGTTCCCGCTCGGCACCGGCATCCGCGTCGACACCGGTATCGCGCAGGGCGACGTCATCCCGCCCGACTACGACTCGATGGTCGCCAAGGTCATCGCCTGGGGCCGCGACCGCAGCGAAGCGTTGGCTCGTTTGCGCAACGCGCTGCGTGAAACCACCGTCGTCATCGACGGCGGCACCACCACCAAGTCGTTCCTGCTGAGCTTGCTCGACCGCGAGGAAGTCATCTCCGCCTCCGCCGACACCGGCTGGCTCGACCGCACCGAGGCCGGCTCCCAGGTGGGCCCGACGGCCGTCGCCGACATCGCCATCATCGCTGCGGCCATCGACGCCTACGACGCCGAGGAAGGCCGCGAGCGCACCGCGTTCCTCAGCTCCGCACGCGGCGGCCGGCCGCGCGCCACCCATGCCATCGGCCGCACGGTCGAGCTGAACTACCAGGGCCAGGCCTACAAGCTCGAGGTCGGCCAGACCGGCACGCACCGCTACAGCATCGACGGTGACGGCATCGGCGATCTGCAGGTCGACGTCGAACGCCTCGGCACCTACGAGAGCCGCCTCGTCATCGGCGACCGTCGCTACCAGGTGGTCACTGTCGCCGGAGCCGCGCACTTCCTCGTCGAGGTCGACGGCATCAGCCACCAGATCTCCCAGGACGAGGCCGGGCTGGTCCGCGCACCGGCACCCGCCGTCGTCGTCGCCGTCCCGGTCGCCGTCGGCGACGAGGTCGAAGCGGGGCAGACTCTCGTCGTCCTCGAATCGATGAAGATGGAAACCGCCGTCCGCTCCCCCTACGCAGGCACCGTGCGTGAGGTACTGGCCTCGGTCAACGGACAGGTCGACGCCGGAGCGGCACTGCTGCGCGTCGATCAGGCCGGTGAGCAGAAGGTCTCCGAGCAAGCACCGCGCGTGCAGTTCCGCGGTATCGACGATGCCGCACAGCGTTCGCCGCAGCGTCGGGCACTGGACCGACTCGACGAACTCGCCGCCCTCATCACCGGCTTCGACGTCAGCGGAGCCCGGGCGCGAAACCTGTTGTCCACCTACGAGACTCTGCGTGCCGACGTGCCGCGCAACGATTCGGGTCTGGTCTCGGCCGAGCTGGATCTGCTCAACACGTTCGCCGACATCTGCGAGCTCTCTCGCAACAGGCCGACGATGGACGAGGAAAGCAACGACGAGCGCGTCCACTCCCCTCGTGAGCACTTCCACTCGTTCCTGCACTCGCTCGACGCAGACGTTCAGGGTCTCCCGGATTCGTTCCGCGCCAAGCTCACTCGCGCACTCGCGCATTACGATGCCGCGATCGACGAGGGCCGTACCCCCGAACTCGAAGAGGCCGTCTACCGCGTCTTCCTCGCTCTGCAGCGCATGGAGAACCAGGTTCCGGTCATCGCGGCGCTGCTCGGCCACTGGCTCAGCGACTGCTCGGCGCAGCCCGAAGCCACCCCGGCCATGGCCGAGGTACTCGAGCGCCTCATCGGTGCCACCCAGGCCCGCTACCCGGTCATCGGCGACGTCGCTCGCAACCTGCGCTTCCGGCTGTTCGACGAGCCGCAGATCCGCAGTGCACGCGAGAAGATCTACGACGGCGTCCGTGGCAGCCTGCAGTACCTTGCCGAGAACCCCGACGCCGCCGACTACTCCGCCCGCATCGCAGCTCTGGTCTCCACCCCGGAACCGTTGATCGAGCTACTGGCACAACGGATCACCGATCCCGGTGCCCTGCTCGAAGTGATCACCCGTCAGTACTACGAGATCCGCACCCTCGAAGACGTCAAGGCCTTCGACCGCGACGGCAAGCACTTCGTCACCGGCAACTTCGAGCTCTCGGGCGAACGGCTGCACCTGGTATCGACCGCAACCGATTTCGACTCGCTCGCAGCAACTCTGGATTCGGTCGACGACATCGCCGGACCGGCACCGGAAAACCTGGCGGTGGATCTCTACCTGTCCTGGCCGGACGCTCCGACCGACGGCGACGAACTCTCGGCCCAGCTCCAAGCCGTGTTGGCTGCCCACTCGGGGACGGGCCACTGGCGCCGCGTGACGGTGACCGCCTTCGGTTCCGACACCCGCAAGATGACCTACCGTCGCACCACGGCCGAAGGATCCGAGCCTCTCGCCGAGGACACGATCATTCGAGACATGCATCCGCTGACCGGTCAGCGACTCGACCTGTGGCGACTGAAGAACTTCGACGGTGTCCGGTTGCCCGCGAGCGCCGGAACGTACCTGTTCCACCTGACGTCGAAGGCCAACCCCTCCGACGAACGACTCGTCGCACTCGCCGAGATCCGCGGCGTCACAACACAGTTGGACGACGCCGGAAACATCGTCGCGGTACCGGAGATCGAACGCACCGTCGCCGCCTGCCTCGACGGCATCCGCCGCGCCCAGGCCGGACGCGGCAAGAAGCGCCTCGACGCCAACCGCGTCGTGCTCTACGTCTGGCCCGTCCTGAACGTGCCCGCCGACCGCATCGCCACCATCGCACGGCACATCGCGCCGCTGACGATCGGCGCGGGCCTCGAGGAGATCACCCTCATCGCACGACTAGCCGAGACCCCGGGCGCGACACCGCGCGAGGTCGCGTTGCGCCTGTCGTACCGTTCCGGTGCAGGCATCGTGGCCAAGGTAACCCCGCCGCCGACCGAGCCGATGCGTCCACTCGACGAGTACACCCAGAAGGTGCAACGCTCGCAGGCCCGCGGCACCGTGTACCCGTACGAGCTGATCCCGTTGCTGAGCAGCAACGGTGGCACGTTCACCGAGTACGACTTCGATGCCGACGGCGTGCTCGCCCCGGTCGATCGTCCCTACGGCCGCAACACCGCAGGCGTCATCGTCGGTGTGGCCACCACACCGACCGCCAAGTACCCCGAGGGCATCACCCGCGTCGCACTGTTCGGCGACCCGACCAAGGCACTGGGCACCGTCGCCGAGGCCGAGTGCTCGCGGATCGTCGCGGCCATCGACCTCGCCGAGCAACTCGGCGCACCCGTCGAGTGGTTCGCATTGTCTTCCGGTGCAACGATTTCCATGGAATCGGGCACCGAGAACATGGACTGGGTCTCACGCGGCCTGCGTCGCATCATCACCTTCACCCAGGCCGGCGGTGAGATCAACATCGTCGTCGCAGGCATCAACGTCGGCGCGCAGCCGTACTGGAACGCCGAAGCCACCATGCTCACCCACACCAAGGGCATCCTGGTGATGACCCCCGACAGTGCGATGGTGCTCACCGGAAAGCAGTCCCTGGACTACTCCGGCGGCGTCTCGGCCGAGGACAACTTCGGCATCGGCGGCTACGACCGCGTCATGGGCCCCAACGGCCAGGCGCAGTACTGGGCACCGAACCTGCGGGCCGCGTGCGACATCCTGTTCGCGCACTACGACCACGCGTATGCCGCACCGGGAGAACGCTTCCCGCGTCGAGCAGCCACCGCAGACCCGACCGAACGCGACGTGCGTACCTACCCGCACGTGCACCCGTCGAGCGACTTCACCACCGTCGGCGACATCTTCTCCTCGGTCACCAACCCGGACCGCAAGAAGCCGTTCGACATTCGCACCGTGATGCGCGCCGTGGTGGACCAGGATCACTCGGTACTCGAGCGTTGGGCCGACATGGCCGACGCCGATACCTCCGTGGTGTTCGACGCCCACCTCGCCGGAATCCCGGTGTCCGTCATCGGTATCGAATCGCGAGCCATCCCCCGTAAGGGCTGGTTCCCGTCCGACGGCCCCGATCAGTGGACCTCGGGCACCCTGTTCCCGAACTCGTCGAAGAAGACAGCACGCGCCATCAACGCCGCCAGCGGAAGCCGGCCGATCGTGGTGCTGGCCAACCTCTCCGGCTTCGACGGATCACCGGAATCGCTGCGCAACATCCAGCTCGAGTACGGTGCCGAGATCGGCCGCGCCATCGTCAATTTCGATGGACCGGTCGTGTTCTGTGTCGTATCGCGCTACCACGGAGGCGCTTTCGTGGTGTTCTCCGGAGCGCTCAACGACAACATGGAGGTCCTCGCAGTGGAGGGCTCCTTCGCCTCCGTGCTCGGTGGTGCCCCGGCCGCAGCTGTGGTGTTCACCCGCGACGTCAACGCCCGCACCGCAGCGGATCCGACCGTCAAGGAACTCGAGACTGCGCTGAACAACGCCGCGGACGACGCCACCCGCTCGGCCCTGCGCGTCGAACTGGCCACCGTGCGAGCGAACGCACGCAACGCCAAACTGGGTGAAGTGGCAGCCGAATTCGAGGCCATCCACAACATCCAGCGAGCACAGAACGTCGGATCGGTGCACCACATCGTCCCCGCCGCCGAACTGCGCCCGCAGCTGGTCGCCGCCATCGAACGCGGAATGGCGCGGTCGCTGGCCAAGTAGGACTCTGGTTCTTCAGGATCGTGCTCGACGCAGACGCGCGCGCGTTTGCCGGGTGCTCACGGAATGGTTACCTGTTCCGCGAGCGTCTGGCGAATGCGCGCGCGTTTGTCGTTTCGAGGGTTTGGCTAAGGGCGCGCCTTACCAGTAGGTCACGTCTGTGGCGACGATTCCGGTGCACTGTCCGGTGAAGATGGTCACCGAGCAGGCCTCCCACAACCGGGACAGATCCGAGAACAAGCTCGACACTCCGCTCGAGCTACCGGTGCTCGCACTTCCGGTATCGGCCACCGCGACTGCCGGTGACGCGATGGCGATGACTGCGGCTCCCAACACAACAGCAATACGACGCTTCACGCTGTTCTCCTCTTCTCTTCCATCGGACATGGTTCGCTCGACACGCTAACCTCGCGTCCCAATTGTCACAATCGTCCGAACGAACGAACGGTGCCGGCCGTCAGAGCTCGAGGGTTCGGGCACTGACGAAACGCCGCGCTTCACCGGTCAACGGGTCCGTGAAATTCAGTGCTCGGGCGAGGAGTTGCAGCGGCCGGGCGAAGTCATCGCCCGGGACAGAGGTGAACACCGGATAGTACGGGTCGTTCACGATCGGAATCCCCAACGACGACAGGTGGATTCGCAGTTGGTGGGTTTTGCCCGTCTTGGGGAAGAGTCGATATCGGGCGGCGGTGCCCAACGTGTCGACCAGTTCGATCAGGGTCTCGCTGTTCGGCTCCCCCGGCTCCTCGTATGCCGTCATCACCCCGTGCTCTTTGAGGATTCGGCTGCGCACGACGCGCGGAAAGTCCAGTGCTGCATCGAATCCCGCAACGGCCTCGTACTCCTTGGTGACGTTACGGGAGGAGAAGAGTTCCTGATACGGCCGTCGGGCATGTTTGGTCTTGGTGAAGAGCAGCACCCCTGCGGTGGCGCGATCGAGTCGGTGCGCGGGCGTCAGGTCCGGGCAGTCGAATTGCTTGCGCAGTCGCACGGTCGCCGTTTCGGTGACGTGCCGACCACGCGGGATGGTGGCGAGGAAGTGCGGCTTGTCGACCACCAGCAGGTCGTCGTCCTCGTGCAGGATGCCGATCTCGAACGGAACCGGAACCTCCTGCGCTGGAACACGATAGAAGTACACCTGACTGCCGGCGCGATACCTCGTGTCGATGGAGATCGGTCGGCTCTTCTCGTCGACCACTTCGGCGTCGAGCACGGCCCGCCGCCAGTCGTCCTCGGGCAGCTCACGTTCGAGATACTCCACGATCGTGATGGCCGAATCACCATGCGGCAGAAGCAGCCTGAGCGGAGCGAGACCGTCCCGGAAGGGCAGCATCGTCAGGCGCAGTCGAGACAGATCAACCGCAGACCACGACCGGCGTCGCCATCGAAGTCCTGGTACCGGGACGTCGGATTGCCGCAGGCACTGCAGCGACCGATGACGGCGGTGTGGTCGGAGAAGTTCTGCGCCATCCGCTTGTCGAAGACGAACAGCGAGCCCTCCCAGAGCGCGTCGTCGCCGAAAGTCTCTGCGTACCGGACGATTCCACCGTCGAGCTGATACACCTCTTCGAACCCGCGGGCCACCATCAGCGAAGACAACACCTCACAGCGCACTCCCCCGGTGCAGTAGGTGACGACCAGGGACTGCTTCAGGTGGTCGTAGGCACCGGAGTCGAGTTGGGAGACGAAATCCCTCGTCGTCTCGACGTCGGGCACCACCGCGTTCTTGAACTTGCCGATCTGCGCCTCGAAGGCGTTGCGCCCGTCGAAGAAGACGACGTCGTCGCCGCGGGAATCGACGAGCTCGTGCACCTGCTGCGGACTCAGGTGTTTACCGCCGCCGACCACTCCGTCGGCGTCGACCTTCAACTCGCCGGGGGCACCGAACGTGACGATCTCGTCGCGCACCCGCACACTCAGGCGCGGGAAGTCGTTGCCGAGCCCCTCGGACCACTTGACGTCGGCTGCCTTGAACGCCGGATAGCTGCGGGTGCCGCGGACGTACCGTTTGACGTCGTCGACGTCACCGCCCACCGTCGCGTTGATGCCGTGCTCGGAGATCAGGATGCGTCCGGTCAGATTGTTCGACGCGGCCAGCGTTTGCTGCCACAACCGGATCGCCTCGGGATCGGGCAGCGGAGTGAACACGTAGAACAGGACGATTTTCGGTACAGCCACGCCGACAAGTATGGCGCGTTACCCGGCAGGTGGTGCCGCCGCCCGGACTCGCTGGGTGCCGGAGTCGACGGTGAAGCCTGCTCCCCAGTAGACGCCGGTCTGCGGATCCTCCTTGGCGGTGAGGAACCAGTGGTCCATCCGAGCCGCCGTCCTGGTGACCTCGAAGACGCCGAACCCGTGACTGTCCAGGTCCACGAACTTCACGTGCTGGTTGAGCGCCTTGAAAGCCTCCTCGGCGACCCGGCCCAGCGTGTGCGGCGGAGTACGCGTCAGGTCGTCGATATTGGCCGAGCTGACCGAGGTGACGACGAGCTCCGTGGCAGCAGGCTCGGTGGTTGCGTACTGCGCCGCGTCGAGAGGCACCTCGCAGGCCCAGGCCGAGTGGATGTCGCCGGTGATGAAGACCGTGTTGTCGACGCCCGCGTCCACGATGGCACCGAGGAGCTTGCGGCGGTCGGCGGTGTATCCATCCCACGGATCGGCGTTGTACGGCAGACCGCCCTCCGGGATCCCGAGAAGCGAGGTGACCGCCCTGGCCGCGTCCCGGTCCAGCGGCGGGATGAGAGTGGGCGTGATCATCACCGGATTGCCGACGATCTTCCACTGCGTCGGCGACGAGACGATGCCGTCGGTGAGCCACTGCATCTGCTCCGCGCCGGTGATGGTCCGGTTGGGCGAATCGACCTCGGGCCCGTTGAACGGCGACACCTGCTGCGAGCGGTAGGTGCGTAGGTCCAGCATCGACAATTCGAGGAGGTTGCCGAACCGCAACCGACGGTAGAGGTGACGGTTGGTTGCGGTGCCCGCCGCCCGCACCGGCATCCACTCGTAGTACGCCTGCTCGGAATTGGCCTTGCGGGTGGACCAATCGCCCTCGGTGCCCGGAGTGTGGTTCTGCGCGCCGGTGTCGTAGGCATCGTTGGCGGATTCGTGGTCGTCCCACGTGCAGATCCACGGCACGCCGACGTGCGCCGCCTGCAGATCGGGATCGGACTTGTACTGCCCGTGGCGCTGACGGTAATCGGCGAGCGTGACGATCTCGTGGGTGGGCGAATGCTGCCGAATCACCCCGTCGCGGCCCGGAAATCCGCCGGTTTCGTACTCGTAGATGTAGTCCCCGAGATGGACGATGGCGTCGAGATCTCCGCGGGCGGCCAGGTGCCGGTACGCGCCGAAGTAGCCCGACTCCCAGTTGGAGCACGAGACGACACCGAAGCGCATTGCATCGATATCGGCGTCGTTGGCCGGTGCGGTGTGCGTCGTCCCGACGGCCGATGCCGCGTCGCTCGTCCGGAAGTCGTAGAAGTACGTGGTGTCAGCGCTGAGTCCGTCGACGTCGACCTTGACGGTGTGGTCGGTGGCGGGGCCGGTTTCGACGGTTCCGGAGGCGACGATGTCACCCATGTCCGCGCTGCGGGCAACACGCCACGTCACCGATACCTGCGGGCCGACGCCGGAGCCCGGGGTGGCGTCGGGCGTGGGGGTGATGCGGGTCCAGAGCACGATCGCGTCGGGCAAGGGATCTCCCGACGCCACCCCGTGCAGAAAGCCGCGGTCACTGCCCTGCGCGTGGGCGATCGCCGGCAGTGTCGTGGCGACTCCGGCCACCGCGACGGCCACCGACGACGAGCGAAGAAACGTCCTTCTGGAAAGCGCAGAGTCTGCGTGCATCGGGTCAGTCCATGCGATGGATGGTCGGTGGTCAAGTAAGGCGCGCCTGGGTCGGCCACAGTGTTCACCGGCCGGCCATGTGCCGGACGCTGGTTTGCCTTCGTCGCTGCGGGAGAACACTCCGTGAATGGACGCTCTGTGGTTGTTCGGTGATCAGCTCGGCCCGCACTTTTACTCCGTGGACGGGCATGCGGATCGAGAAGTGCTGATGATCGAGTCCAGGCGCGTGTTCCGGCGTCGGAGATACCACCGACAGAAGCTGCATCTCGTGTTGTCAGGGATGCGGCACCTCGCCGACGAGTTGGGTGATCGCGTCACCTACTTGCAGACCGAGACGTACCGCGAAGGGTTGGCCGAGTACGGCAAGCCTGTGGTGGTGTTCGAGCCCACCTCGCACGCGGCGGAGAAGTTCGTCGCCGCCTTGCACGAGGAGGGGCTGGTCTCGGAGATTCTGCCGACGCCGATGTTCGCGCTGCCCCGCGCCGATTTCGCGGAGTGGGCAGCCGAGCGTGGCACCTTTCGGATGGAGACGTTCTACCGCGAGCAACGCAAGAAGTTCGGGGTACTGATGGACGGTTCCGAACCGGTCTCCGGAAAATGGAACCTCGACGCCGAGAATCAGTCACCGCCGCCGAAAGGACGCCTGACGCTCGGAGTCGAGGAACCCTGGTGGCCGACCGAGGACGCGATCGACGAGCAGGTGCGCGCCGACCTCGACGACTGGGACCTCGACACGGTCGGAGTCGACGGGCCACGAGTGTTCGCGGTGACTGCTGCCGAGGCGTCGGATGCGTTGGCGCACTTCGTGAACTACCGCTTGGACGACTTCGGCAAGTACGAGGACGCCGTGATGGCCGACGACTGGACGATGTCGCACTCGCTGCTGTCGGTGCCACTGAACCTCGGCCTGCTGCAACCGCTGGACGTGGCGCACGCCGCCGAGGACGCGCACCGAGACGGCACCCCGCTGGCGAGCGTCGAAGGGTTCGTGCGGCAGATCCTCGGCTGGCGCGAGTACGTGTGGCACCTGTATTGGCATCTGGGGCCCGAGTACCTCGAGCGCAACAAGCTCGAAGCACATGAGCCACTACCGAATTGGCTGACCGAGTTGGACGGAGATGCCGTGGTGGCGAAATGCCTGTCCAGCACCGTCGACGGCGTGCGTGATCGCGGGTGGGTGCACCATATCCCCCGACTGATGATCCTGGGAAACTTTGCGCTGCAACACGCCTGGGATCCGCGAGCGCTGACCGACTGGTTCGCTACGGCTTTCGTCGACGGATTTGCCTGGGTGATGCCGGTGAACGTGATCGGTATGAGTCAACACGCGGACGGCGGGGTGATCGCCACCAAGCCGTATGCCTCGGGCGGGGCGTACCTGAATCGCATGACCGACTATTGCAAGCCGTGCGAGTTCAACCCGAAAAAGAGACTGGGCGACGACGCCTGCCCGTTCACCGCCGGTTACTGGGCATTCGTGCACAGGCATCGCGAGATGTTGGCGCAGAACCACCGCACCGCGCGGCAGGTGTCGTCGATGAACCGATTGAGCGACTTGGAGCAAGTGCTGGAACAGGAACGTCAACGCGAGGTGTACTGACGCGCCGGATGCCTGAACCGGGGATTTCCGAACTTCGAGAGCGTTGCGCTCTGTGACGAATCGTTGCCGCGATCACCATCTGGAAACGGATTCCGCGCTCCTATCACACGCCACCGACAGGTTCCGATTCTCGAATCCTTATGCAGGGCAATAGTTTTCGATTGCACTATGGTTGCCAGTCGAACGCGCGTTCGATACACTTGCTTCCATGACCACGGAGATCTGGCAACTGAGCGAGAGTGAACTGCTCGCCGAATCTGCCGCGGTCTCCCACCGAATTCAGTTGTTGGAGGCCCGGCGGATCGCTCTCGTCGGCGAGATCGACACCCGCGTGAGCCGGGAGAAGCTCGGTTTCCCCGGACCCGCCGGCTGGCTGACCTCCACCACCCTGCTGTCGCCGTCCAAAGCCGCCAAGATCGTCGCCCTCGCCCGCGGCATGGCTGCGTTCCCCGACATCGCCGACGCCGTGAACACCGGTGTGATGTCCGTCGATCACGCCGCGCTGATCCTCACCTTCGCCGAAACCCCACCGGAACACCTGCCGGAAAAGGGTCGCGACATGGCCCGCGCCGCCTTGATCAAATCTGCAACAGGACCCGACGCACGCACCGGCCGGATCCGTGCAGCGATCACCAGACTCGAAGACAGCTTCGGTAACAAGAAACCACCCGCCGAGAACACCGACCGCAACGAACTCTTCGCCTCCACAACCCTCAACGGTCGGCTGGTACTCAAAGGAGATTTCGACGCGATCACCGGCGAGAAACTGCTCACCGCACTCTCCCCGCTGACCGAACCCCACCCCGCCGCCGACGGCACCCACGACCAGCGCAGCCCCGCCAAGCGCAGAGCCGACGCCTTCGGGCACATCGTCGACCAGTACCTCGCCTCCAGTGACCGCCCTATCGAAGGCGGAGAGCGCCCGCACCTGAACCTGCACATCAGCCTGCGCGATCTCACCGACCTCCGCGACAGTGCCGACGCCGACGACATCACCGACGACGAAACCTCACGCGCAGCAACAGAATCCGACACCGGCGCAGCAGATCCCGTCGACATCAACACCGGCAACCCCATCGACACTGACGCAGCAACCGAACCGGACGACGAAAACGGCAGTGGCAGTGGCAGTGGCAGTGGCAGTGGCAGTGAAGATGAAGGTCAAGGTGACCGCGGTGCCGCTGATCGTGGCGCGTATCGCGACTTGTTCGGCGACGGCGCTTCGGTGGGGTGGTTGCCGTGGATGGGACCGCTCTCCCGCAACACCTCCCGCCAACTCGCCTGCGATTGTGTCCTGACCGCGATCGTGATGGACGAGAACGGCAACCCGTTGAACCTCGCCCGCACCGCCCGTACCGTCACCGCGAAACAACGCAAAGCCCTGACCGCCCGCGATCACGGCTGCGCGTTCCCCGGCTGCGGAAAACCCGCCGCCTGGACCGAAGGACACCACATCTGGCACTGGTCAAACAGTCACGGTCAGTACACCGCCTAGTATTTTTGAGAAATGAACACACGAACCGCGGTTTACGTCCGCATCAGCTCTGACCGCGACGAGCGCAAGGTCGGTGTGGACCGGCAAGAGCAGGACTGTCGGTCGCTGGCCTCGAATCTAGGCTGGTCGGTCGCCCACGTCTACGTCGACAACGACACCTCGGCATGGAAAAAGACTACGGTCGAATTGCCAGACGGTGCGAAGGTCAGACGCAACGTGCGACCTCTGTTCGAGCAGATGCTGACCGCTTTACGTCGCGGGGAGTTCGACTCGCTGATCGCGTACGACCTCGACCGGGTCGCTCGTGAGCCACGCGATCTCGAGAACCTGATCGAGGTTGTCGAACAGTTCGGCAGAACAGTCAAGTCGTACACCGGCAACATGGCCCTCGACTCGGACCACGGTATCTACTCCGCTCGCGGCGAGGTCAACCACGCGAACAAGTCGAGTCGCGACACGAGCCGTCGCGTGCGAGACGCAGCGCGGCACCGAGCCATGCAGGGTCAATATCACGGCGCGTCAGCCGCTTTCGGATATGAACTCGTCAAGGATGAGGACGGCAAGGTCATCACATTGCGTGAGCATCGTGAGCACGCGCCGATGGTTCGCGAGGCGTACGCGCACCTACTCAGCGGAGGTAGCCTGCACTCGATCGTCAAGCGCTGGAACGAGGAGAAACGCACCACGTCACGCGGGAACCCCTGGCGCAGTTCGCCTCTCAAGCGCTCGCTGACGACGGCGACGATCATCGGGATGCGCGAACACGACGGCGAACTGTTCCCGGCGGACTGGCCTGCGCTCGTCAGCAAGGACGACTGGGACAAGCTACGAACTCTGCTGTCGGACCCGTCTCGGCGACGCAAAGGCTTCGGCTCAGGCCCCGGAACCGGCAAGTACGTGCTCTCCGGTTTGGTGCGCTGCGGCGGCTGCGGACGGTCGATGGTCGCGTCGGTCTACAGCGGTGGTCGCGGGACTCGCGGCTGGGTCTGCGCAATGTCGAACACCGCGGGTTGCACGAACAGCTCGCGGATCGCTCGCGAACCGTTGGAGACGTACGTAGTCGAAGGTGCGCTCGCTCGGCTGGACTCGCCTGCGTTGGCACCCGACGAGACCACGAGTGACGAACACGTCGAGCTACGCAAGGCCATCGACGCTGATCACACCAGGTTGCGTCAGCTCGAAGACGACTACTACGACGGCCTGTTCGAGGGCGACCGCGCTGGTTTCGTTCGCCAGCGTGATCGACTGACTTCCCGGATAGCGGACAGTGAGCGTCAGCTCCTCTCTGCGGCGCAAAAGTCAGTCCTCGCTGGTATCGACAGCGTCGTAACGCTACGTACTAACTGGGAGGACGAGACGGTCGCTCGCCGCAATTCGATTCTCGGAGCTGTCATCGACAAGATCGTGATCGGCAAGTATCCGGCCGGCCTGCCGTACACGCTGCACCATCGCAACGTTGAGACCACCGAGCAGTTCGAGGACCGTAAGCGCGCGCATCAGCTCGCCGTGCTTGAAGCACGCGTGACGATCGAATGGCGCGCCTAGTTTGTCGGAGTCCCCGGGCATACTGATCGGTATGGCGAACGTGAGCGACGACCTGGTGATGCACAACGACAACGACCCGGACGCGTTCGGAATGTTCGAGTGCTCGTTCTGCGCTGCATCAACGCAGATGTTCGTCGTGCGCATGGTCGAGCAGGGTTGGGGAGCGCCAGGAGTGGCGTGGTTGCGCTGCATGTCCTGTCGCCGAGGGGCAGTGCTCAACGACCGCTACGGTTTGGCGCCGTCGACCATGCCGCTCGATGTTCCGCAGGGCTTGGATGCGGATACAGAGGCCACCTGGAACGAGGTGCGATCCTGCCTCTCGGCGCGAGCCTTCACCGCTTCCGTGATGATGTGCCGGAAACTGCTCATGCACATGGCGGTCACCGAGGGACTGCCTGAAAAAGACGACAAGGATCGCGCGCCGAACTTCTTCCAGTGCATCGACCACCTCCAGAGCGAAGGCGTGATCACGAAGCGCAACCGCAAGTGGGTCGATCGAATCAAGGACATCGGCAACGAGGCGAATCACGACCTGGCGTCGATCGACAAAGAGCAGGCCACCACCGTCGCGACGTTCACGCGACAGTTGCTGCACGAGGTTTACGAGCTGCCGTTCCTTGAGGCGAACACCTAGCTACTTGCTGTGACGCCTGATCGAAGGGTCAACCCAGACTGTTCCGTCTGGGTAAACGACAATCGGTGGCTCACGGCGCTGGGGATGCTTCCCGCTGGCCTGCAAGGGAAGTTCAACGTCGGTGGGTGCGACCCGAATGGCGTGCCCGATCTCGCGCGGCGCGCCCTCGTTCTTCGTCGCAACCTCGACGGTCACAGAGCTGACCTTCACGCTGTGGTCGGCAACGAACAGATGCGCCTGCACGTCGCTGTCAGCAAAGCCCACTACGACGGACGGTCCCTTGGGTGGCGGCATGGAGTCAGACTACCTGCGCGGCTCGTCGGAGCAGGGCTGAAATCGTGCCGGGCTTCCAGCTCGCGCCTCCTTGAGCGGTCGGGACACCGTCAGCATTGAGACCGTCCGCGATGCATTGCAGCGTTGCGCCTTTGGCACGCTCACGGCAGACACGCGCCACAACGTCGGCAGGAGTGGTGGCCCGTCGACCAAGCACGACACCTTGAGTCCGTTTGACGGCGAGCGCTTCTCGCGTGCGCTGCCCGATCAGGTTCCGTTCCAGCTCGGCAAAGACTGCTGCCATCTGTGACATGGCTCTGCCCATCGGGGTCGACAGGTCCATGCCCAGGTCGAGCACGACGACGTTCCACCCTTGCCGTTGCGCTGTGGCGAGCAGATCGGCGAAGTCGCCCGTGGATCGGCTGAGTCGGTCGACCTTGGTGGAGACCAGCGCGTCGGCCTCGCCAGCTTCGAGCAGCGCCAGCGCAGCACGCAGTGACGGACGGTTCACGCTCCCACCGCTGATCCCTTTGTCCGACAACCACGTAACGGTCCAGCCTCGCCTCTCTGCCTCGGCCATGACGGCATGGTGCTGCACGTCGAGGCTCGTGTCCTGGCCGTCTGTCGAGCAACGTCCGTATCCAATAACTCGCATCTCGGTCGGTCCCTTCAATCAATGTCCTTCAGGCAATCGGTCGATTGATTGAAAAAGGCGAAGGTGACCAGTGCAAATAAGGTCCTCAGATGCGTTCGGACGTTGACCCCGGACGCTTGCTCGACTGCTGGCTCAGCGCCAGCCAGAGAGGGACTCAGAGCCTGCGCGCTGCTGTCTCAGCTCGGTACGCGCCAGGATCAGTCAGATACAGCGGCCTTCGGCTTTCCTTCAGGATCTTCTGCGCAGCGGTCGAGCCGATGTACTCGTGGCAGTGGCGCGGTTCGCCACAGGCCCAGAACGAGCCTTCGGCGTGACGGGCCTTCGACTTGGGCCACTGACGGTTGCAGAGGAAGCAGGTAATCATGGTTGTCTCTCTTGGTGTTTGGGCCTACCTGGCCGGCGAGCCGTCGGACGGTATGGGCGGGCGAGCTTGAGACGGACTTCTCCTAGCGCTTTGCAGTCGAAACTGCGGTTACCTCATCTAGGTACAAGGGTCGTCGCTTCACGTTTCACGTTCTATTCCCAGCTGTTTCGCTGTTCTGGTCTCTACTGACCAGTCCAGAACAGCTCGCCAGAACAGCTCAACTCGAGGTGTTCTCTGACCTGTTCTGAGGTGTTCCAGAACACCTCTACCAGCGCAAACGTCACAAATCGTCCTCACCTGTTCTGGACTCGTCAGAACAGCTCGGCGCGCCTACCTGTTCTGGAGCCTCAGAACAGGTGAAAACGTGTTTTGCTCCGCGACTACCGACGGCGCGCACTTCGAGAACACCCGTCTCGACGCCGAGCGCAAGCGCTGCCTTGAAAGCCGCTTCACCAACGCGCAGAGTGGCCTTCAACCTGACGAACGAACGCGCGCCGTCATTCTCGACCTCGGACAACACCTCCACAAGGCGAGCGAGCAACTGCCGGTCCTTGTCGTCGTGTTCGCGTGCTGCCTCTCCGAGATCCGAAATCTCGACCGAGAGATCGAACGCAGCGTTGCCTTCTGGCGCGCGCCGCAACGACGACGGCCACGACACGTCGGTCCCGAACCTATTGCCGCGCCACTCGGTCAGCCTGCCTGTTCGCCCAAGATGAAATCCCATCTCAGGCCAACGCTTCCAGCCGCTCGAACCGATAGGACGCTTCGTATCCGCGTCATGCGGGGTGTGCGCTTCCATAATGACGGTCACGCCGTGTTCGTCCCGCAGGTCGTCCACGAGCTTCGTGATCGCCTGAAAGAACGGCTCCTCGCGCTCGTTGTGGTCGCTCAGCTTGTAGATCGGACCGATAACGACGAGATCGGGTTTGACCTCTGCGACCCACTTTCGGACCCGCTCAGCGTCGTGCGGATCTTCCAGCGCGAGAGGCTGGCCAAAATCCGAACGCGGCAAGAAAAACAGGTTGCCGAGCATCAGGTCGCGATCCCCGCCGTTGGCCTCCCACGCCTCGGTCATCTCTCGTAACCGATTCTGGAACAGGTCATACGGGTTCTCGACATCCACGAGCAGCACCCGTTGCGGGTCGAAGCTCGTGCGGTTGACCCAGTCGAACGGATCGAGACCAGCCGCGACGGATCCGGCGATCCACCGCAGCAGCGTGCTCTTGCCTGCGCCTTCGTCCGCCGTGAGGATCAGGCGGATGCCCTTAGGGAGACGACCAGGGATGACCCACTCGTACTCGACAGCGTCATCGAGGATCAGCAACTCCGACGCGCTGAGCGGGACCACGTCGGGGACCTCTGAGCGCGCAGCGTGCGACACCTCTTCTGCGTAAATCTGCTTCGCCGTGTCCTTGGCGCGCATCTCACGTAGGAGCCGTTCGACCAGAGCGTCCGTCTCAGGCGCAGCGTGGTCACGACCCCAATCGAGCATCCACTGCTGCGTGTAGTCGCCCGTCGAGGCGACGTGCCGTTGAGCGCTCGCCACGGTCGTGCGAACCTCCCGATCCGTCAACGGGGTCGAGCCTGGACTGTTGCGCGCAGCCTGCAGCATAAGGAGCAGCACCGCGTCGAACTGGTCGGGTCCGAGCGCACCGAACGCCTTGACGGCTCGGCGGTGGATCTCATCGTTGCGACCACCCTCAGCGATGCCCTCGAGAAGTCCACCAACGCGCTCTGTAGACGAGTCGTCGCGTTCGTTCTGCGCGATGCTCTGCGTGAGCGTCAGCGGCGTTACTGCGGGCTTCTCGTCGGGATTACGCCAGCTGTACGTTCCTCCCGAGAGATGATTCGACGGCGGCAGCAGAACGTACCCACCCTCTCCGCGAACATCGACCCCGGTAAGCCATCCAACCTTGTTGCCGACCTCCAAAGCGCCGGGGTGCTCGAAGTAGAAGTGCCTCCCGCCACCTCCTGTCAGCGCAGTCAATGTGTCCGGCACTGGGTTGTCCCGCGTCCAAGCGCTCCACGAGTCGTATCCGCCAGACTTGCGGTCCACGTCCACGACGAACAGGTTCGATACGGGACCGCATGCCACTGCCCAGTTCGCACTGGGATAGGCGCGATGCCACGCGGCGATCTGCGCGGGGTCCGTGCTCGCATCCTTCACGCCGTGAGTTGTCCGCGGATGTTTTCCAGGGCTGGCGCAATCGGGTTTGTTGCACGAGCACTTGCCTTGAGCGATTGAGTGGCAGGGGAAGATCGACCAGCCGCGTTTGGCGTACCCCATCAGAACGTCCCTCATAGCGACCACTCCCGTACATCGCTGGCAGTCAACGCATTACGCCCGCTAGACTCGACAACGAGAGGCTCGGTCAGCCGATCAACTGTGTTGTAACCCCTGGGATTGGTCCCGTCCAAGCTGCCGCTGGCGGGGCCTTTCTCATGTGTTGGCATGGACGCCCCCGTTCACGAGGACGCGCAGCAGACGTACTGCGCCGGGGTCGGTGACGGTCTCGGGTAATCCTTGCTCGGCGGCGCTTCGACGGGCGGCCTCGCGAGCACGCTCGGCGAACTCGTCGGCAGTCACGACGCTGCCTTCAAGGCAACCTTGGAAGAGTAGCCGCCATCGGCGAGCGCCTTTTCGGTAAACAGCTCATGAAGCGGAACGCTCAGGAGTTCCGGCAGAATGCGTTGCAGCTCTTTGGATACCGCGATCCGTCCGGTGACAACGTTCGCCAGGTGGTTGTAGTTCAGGTCATGGTCTCGGGAGAGCTGCGCGTACTTGATGCCACGCGTCAGCAGCAGGACAAGGATGGGCTGGTGTCCGTAGCGGGTGTTCGGGCTGGGCATCGTTTCGATGCCTTCCTGCGCTCCTAGTCAGGTGCCGCACAACACCAGAACGCAGGAGAGCGAACATCATTCGGTGTTGTGCGGAGAATCCCATTCCGCGAGAGACCATCTGGCCTGGCTATTGATCCGACTCGGACTCTCACCCTTGGCCTGCTCCTGTGGAATCTCGAGCAGGTTCTGTTTCTTGGTCGGACTTGCTGCCGCCATCGCCAAGCCTGGGACATATCGCCAGACGATGCTGATCTCGATACTACGTTCAGGTTTCGACATCTTGCAACGCCTGTACTGCCAGGCGACGACTGCGCGCTACATTCGCTTGACGGGTGGCCGAGGCTGTGGTTCATTGGTGTCTGCACGGCAACGTCGTGCAGGGAAACGCAGCGAAAAAATGATCCTCTCAGTTGAGCTGAGACGCTGGGCTGAGTGGCCCCACCTGCGGTAAGCCCCACCGATCACTGCTCGGTGAAAATGCGGATCTCTCGTGCGATCACGCGATGCGTACGGCGGAGTGGCTCAACAGCGAGCGCTCCCCGAACCGTCGTGCGCGTCGTTGCTTCGGGAAGCGTCGGGAAGAATCTGTGAAGCCCTACGACTCCAAATGCTGGCGTTTCTGGATGGCGTGCGAGAGTGACAGTGTTGCAGCACAATTCGCATCTTGGATGCAGCTTTACTACGGTGGCGCGGTGTCGCGCCGCCCAACGCTCCGGTTCAGAAATGTGCGCTACGCAGGCAGGATCGTCGTATTCGACGCGACCTACATTGCTCGTGGCGCGAACATGACCGACATTAACCGCGTTCTGGCGAAAATGTGTCTCGACAACGGCGGCCGATGGGCGGTGAGCTTTTATGACCTCATGTACGTAATGCTATGGAGCGAGCAGCATTACGGTGAATCGACACGGGGCGAACTCGTTGAGATGTCGAATGCAGATTATGAGCGGGCAGTGAAGGCCCACTACGACGTCATGCAGTTCATGGGCGGGACGCCGATGGACGCGTAGTCGTCGCTCCCTCTGGCCGACCGTCATGTTCGCCCGGCGGTCGGCCAGACCGGCGTTAGTCACCGATCTCGGTGATGACCTGCTGCCCGAGCTTGTTCATCACATCCAGACGCTGCGCGTGAGGGAGTCGCGCCCAGTCATTGAACACCTGCTCGGTGCAGTTCAGGGTGCGACGCCTGGCTGCCCCCAGTGTGGGGTCGTGGATCAGCGCGCGCTTTAGTGTTCCTGGGTAACTAATGTGCCGCCCCCAACGCTCGCTTGTAGTCGAAAAGCTGCGGTTTTACCTAACGGGACAAGAGAAGATTGTCCGTGACCGATTTGATGTACGCCTCACGTGAATCAATTTTGCGCATTGTGATCAGCATCTTTACTGCCTCATCGTGGGATAAGTTCATGATCCGGCTTCGCTCTGCGGCCAAGTGCGTGAGTGCCTCGACCTTCGCACACGCGATTGCTTCCACGTTTGCGCGTTTTTCACGCGCCCAAAGTTCGGCCATGTTGGCTCGGTCGAATTCTATGAATGCACGATTGATGGCCGTCCAGTAATCGACGGATGACTTCGACGGATTGGCGTATGTAGTTACATCCAGAACCGACTGTAGTACTTCTTCGGGAGATCCAAGGCCCAAATTCTTGTAAGTAACCAGTGTAGCCAGATGGGAATAAGACAGTATGCACACGTCGAGTGCAATGGCCTGTTCGTAAATCTGACTGTTGCTGGTGGGTAACTGATAAATGGGACAAACCACGGTGGCGTACTTTTTTCCGTACTTCCACCTGTTCATCGACGCCACTTTGAAGTCTTTTGCATTCTTGGCGGTACGCGAAAGCCTGAATACTTTTGCATCTGCGACCAGATCGAAACTGTGGTCGGACGAGAAGGCTTCGACGTCTGCACAATCTGCGCGGCCGGCAAGGACGAGGCTGCGCATTCCTAGGAACCGAAAGGTCTCGCACAGCACAGCATCTGTGTACTTTGAGTAGAGCTTTTCTTCACTTGAATCATGCCCGAAGGATTCAGGGATTGTTCCGCAGAGTCGGAGATGCGCTAACAAGGGCGAAGCGCCATTCTGCGCAATTTCAGCTTCAAGGGCCGCCTCGGCAGCCGCGGTTGAGTCCAAGAAGAGACCGGTGCGCGACTGCATTGTTTGTATCCAGTTTGCCCGGACCAGCAGATCGTTTGGCGTGATTTCTACCAACTCGGGGGTCACCATAGCGGATTGACCTCAGTAAGATTGTCAAGCCTCTTCTGAGCTATACCAGCATAGCCCTCGTCGAGCTCGAAGCCGATGTAACCGCGTCCGAGATACTTGGCCGCCGCAAGGGTAGTTCCGCTACCCGCAAATGGATCCAGAACTATTTGACCAGGAGATGTCACAAGGGATACGAGTGCGGCCATTAGGTCAAAAGGTTTCTGGGTAGGGTGAAGACCGGATTCCATACGCGTGATGCCAGATGTCAGTACATTTGAGACTTCTCGCGATACCGTGTTTAGCGCGTCCGGGTAATAAGCGCCCACGCCATGGTTGAGGACATTGTCAGCGATCGTCGTACCTACCTTGTACGGCTTCGTGAACCATACTACTGGCTCGAACGTAGGTCGAAGATTTCCGAGTCGCCAGGAATCCCACTGCTGTGCCGCAGCCGTGTTGCCACGTCGTTCAAACACGACGCTAACCCGTTGTGCCCTATGTGGCGCGTTTGGCTTTATCCACGCGATCTGGTCCTTAAGGGAGAAGCCAACGTCCTCGAGCGCAGTGATCATGCGATGCGAGAATCTGCGTCCTGCGAATACAAAGGCACTTCCGCCAGGCTTTAATACCCGTAGCCAGTGCTCAGCCCAAGCGCTGCACCACTGCTGGTATTCGCGCGGAATGGCACGATCCGCAGCAGACCACCCATTGATCGGCTTCCCCCGAGCCTTAAATGTTGAGTTTCCAGCCTTGAGTTGGGCTGGCGACGCACCTCGATACGCCGAGTTGGTGTTGTTGTGAAGCACGTCCCAGTCTTCAGCGCCAATGCCGTATGGGATGTCGCTGATGATGGCGTGAACGGAGTCGGCAGGCAGGGTCTTGGTCCCCTCAATGCCGTCGCCATGAACAAACTGCTGTAGGGGTCCGGCACCGAGTGCGGTCGCTTCGTCCATAGGTACAACCTAGCGTGCCGTAGATCCGTCGGGCATGCAGCTCAGACGCTCGTGTTTCGGCAAGGTCGAGTCTTGATTAGTCGGTATCAGCCACCTGGTAGGGCGGCGGCGGTTTGGCTTGTTGGGCGCGAAGTGAAGTTGGCTAGGTCCGGTCGATAGGCCTAGTCGGGAAGGCCACCACGTTGTGCTGCTCAGCAGGGGGAGGCTCGGCTGCCTCTGCCTTCCAGACCCGGTTGGGATCGAAGGCTGGCTTACCCGCTGGCGCAGCGGGAGGTTCGTCCTCGACCTCTGCGTCGATGATCTCGTGCTGGGCGTCGCTCTCACCAGGAGGCAGGGCAACGTCCCGCGTCACCAGGCCGTCCTTCAGCAGTTGCTCGTACGGCTTGACCTCTACCTCGTGCTCGATCTTCGACGTAGGTCCCATGCCCGATCGGTCGAGAACGATCTGTGCAGCTCGCAGTCGAATAGCCGGGTCGAGCGCAGGGTCATCGAGCATGCCGTCTACGACGCCGATTGCTTTCAGTCGCATCTCGACCATCCGCTGGGACGCGGCGAGTCGAGTCTGGCCAGCTGCGCCACCGTGGTGAAGACAGACGGTCGATCCCTTGATGGCGTAGTTAGCGCAGGGATCGCCGTTGCTGCGTCGAGCTGAGCACGTGACGGCGGGGTTCTCGATCCTCTTGCTGATCGCCTCGGGTGTGTTCGATGTTCGGACGCCACCGTGGGCGAAGCAAAGGTCAGATCCCTTGACCGCGTAGCGCCCGCACTGCTGACCGGCGCGGCCTCGATTGTCGTTCGCCGTCGTCGCGACGCACTGCGGCATCGTCAGATCCTCACTGGCTTGTAGGCGTCGATGATCGTCGGCGCGCACGTCGAGCAGAGCGCGACACCGACGACGCTCGGCGGTGCAGACACCCAGACGATCTTGAAGACGTTGGGCCTGCGCGGAATGTCGCCGAGTGCACGCGAGCAGACACCACAGACGAACGCGGGAGCGCCGCACGCATGACCGCGAGCTTCGCACAGATCCATGCTGGCAAGCATCGACGCTGGGTCCTCGAACGGATAGGACACAAAGTCGTGGAAGAGGTCAGCAGACAGTCCGACCGGGGGAACAAGAGCCGGACCCTCTACTAACGAGTCACCGCGGTTCCGAAGTGCGAAGCGCACGTAGTAGCCAATCCGCTTGTCGTTCAGCAGGTGCGCGTTGTGCGGCCACACCTTCTCGGACTGCTCGATGTTGGTGAGGATCTCGTCTATCACGTTCATGTGTTGTCTCCCTTGGTGTTGTCCCTCTGTCCAGTCTATCGCTAGGTACAACCAATGCTGTTCGCCTGCAACGACATTGACGTACTCTGAACGTAGAATCCAACAACACCGGAAGGCGAAAAGCCATGGCAGCAAACGGGTACAGCACAGTCGCGGACCTCCACCAGACAGTCGACGGCAAGGACTGGTCGGCAATCTGGGCGGAGTTCCAAGCGACCCTGAAACTACTGAACACGCAGCGCACAGCAGTCGCGCAACTGTTCACGGCGAACACGACGAACTCGTCCGACTGGGTCGAGCAGTCAATCGGTGACACCGAGTTCGAGAAGGCGTCGGAGTTCGGCGTTCCCAAGTCGGTTCGTGTCAGTCCCTCTCTGCTGCAATTCGGTTTCCCGTTCGACTGGTACGACGTGCGCAAAGCGTGGACGTGGCGCTTCCTCGCTGAGGTCGAGTCGGGTCAGCTCGAAGCGATCCACGCGTCGATCCTCGAAGCGGACAACCGCCTGGTCTTCCGCGACGTCCTCAATGCGCTGCTGACCAAGACGACCAAGCTCACGCGCAACATCAACGAGAACAACGTCTCGGTCTACTCCCTCTGGGACGGCGAAGACGACGCGACGCCGCCGAGCTACGCGGGTAAGTCGTTCGCGCCTGGTCACGACCACTACAGGACGACCAACGGCGCATTCGAGGCGACGGATCTCGACTACCTGATCCGCAACATCACCGAACACGGCTACGGAGCTGACTTCGGTTCGCAGATCGTCATTCTCGCCCATCCCGACGACGCAGACATCATCACGACGTTCCGCGCCGGCCAGGAAGCCGCTGACGGCGGCAAAGCAGCGAACGACTTCATCCCAGCGGCGAATGCCCCTGCGTTCCTGTCGGACCAGACGATCATCGGTGACCGTGCGCCTGCGTCCTATGAGGGCTTGAAGGTCGTCGGCTCGTACGGCGAAGCGTTCATCGTCACGTCGAGCTGGGTTCCCGTCGGATACGTGACAGCAGTCGCAAGCGGCGGCGCGCACGCTCCGTTGGCGTTCCGCGAGCACAAGACGCCGAACCTGCGCGGGTTGCAGCTCATCCCCGGCGACAACAGCGCCTACCCGTTGCAGAACAGCTACTACGTCCGAGCGTTCGGCGTCGGCGTTCGTCATCGCGGCGCTGCTGCTGTCCTCCAGATCACCCCTGCGGACGAGTACGCCAGCCCAACGATCTTCTGATCCCGCGCGCTGAGTCGAGCCAGCGCGCGCCTCTCGCCCCCGTGCAGTCAGCCGTACCGTTGACCTCCGGGGGCGTTTTGGCGTCTGACCAGCGCGTACGTCGGATTGACGCTGTACTGTTTATGACACGTTGACTGGGGCGACGGCGGACCCACCGACATGAACAACCTCGTCCTCCTGTGCGGATTCCACCACCGCCTCATGCACCACTCCGATTGGGAAGTGTTCATCGGCACCGACAACCACCCCTGGTTCATCCCACCGGCAACCGTCGACCCCTACCGACAACCGAGACCATCCCACGCCCGCGCAGGCCCCCACATCGCCTGAACCGGTCCACCCCATCCACCAACGACACCAGCCCCGCACCGAGAACACGGTGCGGGGCTGGAAGAGGTTGTTTGCCAGGCTGATTCGGTCGAATCAAGGATCAGACACCGCGGTCGTGCCACATCACCTCGAGCAGGTGTTGGAACAGGAAGGGACTGTCTGAATAACGGTTGATCCGGTCCTTGGTTCGACACGCCGAGCTCAG